>JAYZVA010000226.1:0-19748 GCA_036156175.1 Myxococcota bacterium | reverse complement strand
ACCCAAACCAGAGGCCCACCGCGGCCATCATGGTTGCGCATCCTCTTTGATGCAAAACCCTTCCGCATGGACGCGGTGAGCGTACGCAATGATCGGCACGACCAGCGCGCGCTCGTATCGGGTCATGACACCGGATACGCGCCCATCGGGGCACTGTGCAGCAAGGTCTTCGACGACGTCATCGGCGTAGTCGTTGTCCGGGTTGATGCCCAACACAACGATGCGCTCGCCCGTCGCTTCCACGGGCCGGCTGCGATCGTCCGGAATGGTGGTCACAGAGAGGGAATGCAGGTGAGTGCACCCCACCGCACCCAACATCAAGGGCCAAACCAAGCGCATCATTGTTTTCCTCCACAGTAACCAACCACTTTTACAATTTCGCCGGTTAGTCCTGGGTAATCTGCAGTCTCACGAATCGTCATGAGTCCCGAAACGTCCCCCGAAGGACAGCGGTCGAGGATCTTGCGATGCAAGCGATCTGCAAACCGGGGGTCGACCACCGGTTCACCGGTGCGTGGGCCCTGCTGAAACAGTTCGATGAGCGAGGAGATGGACTCCGATGTTTCGCGGCCCTTCTGGCTGCCCGCCGCCATGCCGGCAAGCTCGCCGAGCTCCTGCGTCGAGAACCCAATGGCGCTCACCTTGATCTCAAAGCGCTCGCCATTGAGCACGGCCGTCGAGTCGATTTCGCCAACTTGCACCGCGTGCAGCTTCATGCAGCCCATCGCCGCAACCAATCCCATCCACATCATGCCAAATGCCTATGCCTCACTCGGGGTGGTCGCCAGCCCGGTACCGTTTCTCGCCGTCCGCACTGAATCACGGCTGTGCGTACCGGATCAGCAGGGACAACTTTTGGTCGGCTTCGGTGACCGTGAAGGCCGCATCCGCGTAGGTCGGCGGCGTCACCAAGCCCGCGTCGGCATCATTGCTCGACCCAAACCCTTCGAGCGGCATGCCCGTCTGGTGGTTGTCCATGGTCTCGTTGTCGTTTTCGTCGTGCAACACCGTCAATGCGTACGTCCCGGCGGGCACATCCTTGAACACGCAGACACTCCGCGCCTGCGTGATGGGCGCCGTGACCCGGTAAGTCGCCTTCAAGTGCTGGGTTGGGTACCCCTCTTTGTTCTTGAACAAGGCACACCGAAACGTTCCCTCCGAGTTCCGGAGTTCCGTCGAAGGAACAACGGTGATCGTTCCGGCCAACGCGGCTTGACCGCACAAAAGCGCGACCAAACCGGCAATTCCAACGCGAGCAATCATGGCACAACCTCCCCGAGATCCCCCCCTAACCGTTCGGTGCCCACCATGGTTCGCAATCCCGGCCTGGCAGAAACACAACTGGTGGAACCACGCGTGGCCTTTAAACACGAAGGCCAACAAAACTCGCGCTTGTTGCGGTACATTCTCCATCCAGTTGGAGACACCACTCATGCGAATCACTTCCACCGTCACCGCGCTGTTTGCTGCGGCACTTATTCCTACAGCGCACGCCGGCGTTGACCTTTCATCGGGCGCATTCAGCCTTCCGTCAACCGACGGTTCCGGGGAATCGTGGCAGCCGCTTGTATTCGACGAACCATTCAGCGAACCACCGGTGTTGATCGTCTCACCGGGGGCGAGCCCGGGCGGACAGCCCTTCACCGTGAAGGTCCAAAACGTCACCGAAGCCGGCGCCGACATCCAGACTTGGGAGCCCCAGCACCGCGAGCCCTCATGGCACCTCGATGTTGATGGCACGTTTTTCGCCATCGCCCCCGGCGAGTACCGCCTGCCCGGTGGCCTCACGGTCCTTGCGGGCACCATCGAAACCACCGCACTCCAAGGCGACCCCGATGCGGTCTTCGGGACCGATGGCTCCCCCTTGGTCCCCGAATGGGACCGTGTCGAGTTCAGCCGAGCCTTTGATGCGCCGCCCATCATCTTGGCCACCATCCAGACCGCCAACAACGAACGCGGTGTGCTGCCCGCCGACGATTACTCCAAGCCGTGGATGGTCGCGGCCGTCGACAACATCACCACCACAGGGTTCGACGTCGCGCTCGACAAAGGCCAAGTGGACGACATTGATGGATTCACGATCGTTCCCGAAACCATTGGCTACGTCGCGGTCACGCGAGACACCTACGGGATCATGGTGGACTCCGTTGGAGACGAGGTGTTCTATGAGGCCATCTTCAACTCGCTGGAAACCTCCACGCGCTGGGGCATCGACAACCCCGCGGCATGCCTCGACCTGCTCAACGACTACGATTCGACGCCGCCCGTGGTGGCCAGCCTCAACAACCGCAATCATGCCGACGGCGGGTGGGTCCAGATCACAACGCTGACCAAAGATCGAGTCTGCGTGAAGTGCAACGAAGACCAATACACGGACAACGAACGCACCCACTTTGGCGGCGACTACGCGTACCTCATTCTCGAGCCAGGACAGTTCGACTTCACCGATACCGATGGCGATGGGTTGTTCGACAAATTTGAGGAGGTGGTGACGCTCACCAGCCCCACCGACCCCGACTCGGACGACGATGGCATCGATGATGGCGACGAATACGACGCCGGCATGGACCCCACGTTCTCCGGGGGCGATGCGGACGGTGACGGGCTCGAGGACGGTGTCGAGTGGGGAACGGATGGCCCCGTGGACACCGACGGTGATGGCGACCCCGATTACCTTGACCTCGACTCGGACGGCGACGGATTCCTCGACGCGACCGAGGGAAGCGCCGACACGGATGGCGATGGCTTCGGCGATTTTGCCGACGCCGATGCGGATGGCGATGGCCTGGCCGACCTCTATGAAGGCGACACGGACTTTGATGGCGATGGCATCCTGGATCGGCTCGACTCCGACTCCGACGACGATGGCATCGGCGATGCGGTTGAAGGAAACGGCGACCCCGACACCGATGGGGTCCCAAGCTACCTCGACGATGACTCGGACGGCGATGGCATCATCGACTTGACGGAGGGCGGTGACGACCCAGACGGCGACGGCGTCCCATCGTCGCTTGATGGCGACTCAGACGGCGATGCGATCGCTGACGCGACGGATGGAGAGGGCGATGTGGATGGCGACGGCACGCCCAACTTCCTCGACACCGATTCGGATGGCGACGGCATCGACGACGCCATCGAGGGAACCGGCGACGCCGATGGCGACGGCACACCCAACTTCCTCGATCCCGACGCCGACGGCGACGGCGTGTCCGACGCAGACGAGGGAAGCGGAGACTTCGACACCGACGGCATCGCCAACTTTCTCGACCTCGACTCGGATGGCGATGGACTGGACGATGCAACTGAGGGCGATTGCGGCCTGACCCTCGATTGCGACGGTGACGGCTTGGCCGATGCGGAGGAAGGAACCGTCGACACCGACGGCGATGGTATCGGCAACCTTCGCGACACGGATTCCGATGGCGACGGGATTGCCGACGCCATCGAGGGGAGCGACTGCTACACGGCTCTTGACTGCGATGGCGATGCAATCGGCGATGCTGTCGAAGGAAGCGGGGATTCCGATGGCGATGGGATCGCCGACTACCGCGACACCGACTCGGACGCCGATGGCATTGATGATGCGGTCGAGACCGCCATCGATTCCGATGGCGATGGGACCTACGACTTTCTCGACGGCGATTCCGACGGTGACGGCATCACCGATGCGGTGGAAGGTTCTGACTGCTACACCGACACCGACTGCGACGACGACGGAATTGGCGACGACGTCGAGGGAGGCGTTGACTCGGACGGGGATGGAACCGCCGATTACCGGGATGCGGACTCCGATGGCGACGGCATCGACGACGTCATCGAAACGGCCACCGACTCCGACGGGGATGGAACCTTCGACTACCTCGACGACGACTCCGATGGTGATGGCATCAGCGACGCCGACGAAGGCGCCGAATGCTACACGGCTGCGGATTGCGACGGCGACGGCATCGCGGACGCCCTCGAAGGCACCGACGACCCCGATGGCGACGGCACACCCAACTACCGCGACACCGACTCGGACGGGGATGCCATCAGCGACCTCGACGAGGGCAGCGGCGACTTCGATGATGACGGCACCCCCAACTACATCGACCTGGATAGCGATGACGACGGCATCGACGACGAAACGGAAGGATTGGCGTGCTTCACCAACCAAGATTGCGATGATGACGGCATCGGCGACGCGGTCGAAGGAACCGACGACGCCGACGGCGACGGCACGCCCAACTACCTGGATGACGACTCGGATGGCGACGGCATTGCCGACGCCACCGAGGGAATCGACGACACCGACGGGGACGGAACCGGTTGCTACCTCGACGCCGATTCCGACGGAGATGGCATTGCCGATGCCGTGGAGGGCGAGGACTGCTACCGCAACACCGACTGCGACGGCGACGGCATTGCGGATGCCGTGGAAGGGACGGATGATCCCGATGGCGATGGAACGCCCAACTACCAAGACACCGACTCGGATGGAGACGGCATCGATGACGCCACCGAAGGCGAAGACTGCTACCTGAGCATGGATTGCGACTCGGATGGCCTGTCGGACGCGGAGGAGGGGCTCGCCGACACCGATGGCGACGGAACCGCCGACTACCTCGACACGGACTCGGATGGCGATGGGATTGACGATTCCGTGGAAGGCAGCATCGATACCGATGGAGACGGCGACTACGATGCCCGCGACCTCGACTCCGACGGCGATGGCTTGACCAACGCGGGTGAAGAAGCCGCCGGCACCGATCGCCTCGATGCGGCTGGAGATGTCGATGGCGACGGGGTCGCCGACGCCCTCGAGGATTGGAACGGCGACGGCGATCCGTCAAACGACGACACCGATGGCGACGGCATCCCGGACGTGATGGATGCAGACGACGACGGTGACGGCATTGACACCATCGACGAGGACACCGACGGCGATGGCGATGCATCGAACGACGACATCGATGGCGACGGCCTGCCAAACTGCCGCGACACCGACTCCGACGGCGACGGCCTGCTGGACAGCGAAGAGCTGGAACTCGGCACCGATCCTTACGATCTAACGGGCGACGCCGACGACGACGGATTGTTGGATTTCGAAGAAGTCGAGCAGGGAACCGATCCCCTCGATGAAGACACCGATGCCGATGGATGGACCGACGGCCAAGAGGTCAACGAGTACGACACCGATCCGCTCGATCCCAACGACTTCCCGGCAGAACCCGACACGGGCTCTGCGGACACCGGGTCGTCGGACGATACCGGCACCGAAGCTGAAGAAGAGGCTCCGTTCGACGGGAATCAGCTGGGCAAGTTCGACACGGGCTCCGGCGGATGCAGCCAAGCGACGCCGCGCGCGCCGCTCGGCGTGCTGTGGGTGGTTGGTCTGCTCGGGCTGGTCTTCCGGCGGCGGTTCGCCTAACGAACCCGATGGCCGGCGGCGTGGCGCTTGGCGCTACTCGTCGGCCGTCGGCTTGACCTCAGTGTCCGCCGTGCCGTCTGCGGCCGCAATCCCTTCGCCGGGGGAAATCCCTTCGCCGCGTGCAATCCCTTCGCCCGGCAAGATCCCCTCGCCCGGCAAGATCCCCTCGCCTTTGGGGACGCCCTCGTCTCTTGGAGTCCCCTCGCCGGGGAGCATGCCGTCTTTGGAACGCTCGTGATCGCTCATACACACCTCTGGACCGGCTACTAACGCAGACGGGGCCGACCGAACCGTTCCATTGGATTTCGCGCGCGAGACCGAACGCGGCGCAACCGCCGTTGCGCCCATCCGTGCGGAAGCACTGCTGGTGCACCGCCGGATGCAAACGGACGCTCACCGAGACTCAACGCCGGATCCAGGTCGAACGGCTCACGGGGCTGCGACGCCCAGAGAACCCCCGCCTCCACCACCAGGGGAACCAACGCGACTGCAGCCACGATGACCCACAGTGGAATCGCAAACATGCGATCCCAAGCAACGGCAAGCGGACCGACCACAAACCCGCCGTAGCACCAAACCACATACATCAAGGCGCCCCGAATGATGCAGTTTGCCATTGGCGGTGCGAACGTGCCCATGGGTGTAGAATCGGCGCCATGCACAGCATCAACAAGGGAACTGCGGTCAAGAGAGTGTCATCAAGTCGCTCCCCGAGCGATAGAATGCGCGGTAGAGGGGGAGCATGAAACCGCGACGACACCGGCCACTGGCCGCGATCATGACCGTGTTGGCGATCGGGTGCGCGCAGTCCACCGATCCCGCTGAGCGCGCGGCCACGCCGAGCGCCACCCCGCCTCCAACTCCCAGGGCCGCACCGCCACCACCACCGCGAGAATCGCCGCCACCGCCACCGTCCAATCAGAACACCGTGACCCCGGGTGTGGTGGACCTCAACCGTCCGGTGGTCGCCGATGTTGGAACCTGGCAACAGGGCGCCCTATGTCCCGGTTGCGATGTGGTGTTGATCAGCGTCTGCTCGCTGCGCAGCGACCACCTCGGCGCATACGGCGACGATCGCGGACTCACACCCACCATCGATGCACTGGCCGCAAAGAGCGTGCGATTCACGCAAGCCTATGCGGGCGGAAACTTCACCCTGGGCAGCTTGTCGACCATCCTGACCGGGAACTTCGGCAGCACGACCGGTGTGCTCAACTGGGGGCGTGGCCTCCCCGAGCAGTTCCGGACCCTGCCCGAGGTCCTGGGTCTGTACGGCTACCGCACGGGCGGATTCAGCGTGGATGCCGCAACGGGGTTCCGGCCCGACTATGGCTTGGACGACGGCTTTCAGCGGATGGCCATCATCGAACCGCCCCGGGACACGCCCGATGGTCGGCATCGGTCCGACCCCATCGGGCCGGGCGGCGCAACGGCCGAGCCCCTCGAGGAGTGGCTGGCCAGCATCCCCAACGACCGCCCCATGTTCGCCATGCTGCACACTCGGTCCGCGCATTTTCCGTTTGTGGTGTCGACCGACGGGATGGCGGACGATGCCACAGGGGTCAGAAAGGCGCTGTGGGAAGAAGGCGCCGGTGCCCGGCAGTCGACGCGAGCGATGCCGGGACGGGCGGGCGGCCAAATGACACCGGGACTCGTGGCTTCGGGAGAGTTGGCGATTCAAAACACTGTCCGCCGAGCCGGGTCGCGCGGCGTCGCGGTCTGGAACGAGACATACGCGGAGTCTGTTGAACGAATGGACAAAGACATCCAGCGCGCACTGGCCGCAGTCGCAGCACGGGGTCGTCGCACGGTCATCGTGCTGGTGGGCGACCACGGGGAGACGCTGGATGACAACAACGAGCTCCTTCATGGAGCGGGATTCTTCGAGAGCGTGGCCCGCGTACCGCTGCTCATCTCGGTCCCGGGCATCGAGCCACGGGTCACCAACGCGCTGGCCTCTCAAGCGGACCTGCTCCCCACACTCACGGCGTTGGTCGGGGTCACGCCCCCCACCGGCATCGACGGCGCCTCGCTCGTGCCCATCCTCGACAAAACGTCGTCCGCAGTCCGGTCCACCACACTGCTCGAGGGCGACCCCAGCTGGACCGGCGACGGCGAGTTGCCCGGTGCCGTCGTGTCACCACCCTGGACCCTGCTCCGACAGACATTCCCCTGCACACCCGGCGAGCAACACGAACGCCCCCCGCCTCCGCCGGGGGCACCACTCGGGGAACCGCTGATGTACACGTGCTTGTTCAACCTCGACTCGGACCCCACCCAGGCCACGAACGTTGCAAAAACGCACCCGGATGTCGCGACCAACTTGCTGCGCCGCTGGGATGCCTTCCGGGCCGCGCGCAAGGGTCAAGCCGTTCCGCGCGACCTGCGTCTTGACCCCGCCATGATCGAGATGCTTCAACGCACAGGCTACGATTTTCGGTCGGATACGCCATGACCCGCAACGCCTTGTTCGTGGTGGCGGCATTCGCCTTCGGATGGACCGCGGCGGTCTGTGCATCCCGAGATGAAGCGCGCACTGGCGCACCCGACCAAGCTGCACGCCACAGCCGTGGGCAACCGTTCGTGAGTCAGTCTGTTCTTGCTGACGCCCCCGCCCCGTGGGGCACTTGGTCGCTCGCGGCGTACCAGAGCTTGGTGTCTCGCAGCAACGGGGACAGCATCTCCGTCAGCGGCACGCTCTCGTCCGGTGGTCGGATTGCGCTGACCTTGCACCACCGCCCGAACGACACCACCTCGGCGCTGGTGATCACCGAAGGCGAGTCGCCGCAGGGACTCAGCATGCAGCTGGACGGTGCCGGCCGCGCACTGCGGTGCACGGGGTCGCTCTCGGTGGTGAAGCCGGGGCCGTTTGCAGTGACCATGGCACGCGGCGGGCCCGGTTGGACCGCGACGATGGGCGGGGAAACCCTCTCCTGCACCAGCGCAGATGGTGTGGGACATCCGTCCGTCACCGCGGGACTCCGGCGGGTGAGCCTCAACACCGTTGCCGTTGGCTCCACGGTGGCCGCGCCCGTCACGATGCAGTTTGCAGCCGTTGGACTGGGGACCGGTTTGTTGGCCCTGCTCGTCTTGGTCATGGGAGGGCGCTGGATTCCAACGAGTGCAGCGGCTGCGGCCACGGCCATGCTCACTGCGGCGCCGTTGACGGCGATCGATGGGGGACGCTTGGGGGAGGCGCTTCGGCTGATCGGTGCCCGCGAGGATTGGCTGCCCATCACGATGAGCGTGACGTTGGTCGGGCTCATCGCCGCGGTGGGCGCGGGTGCCCGGCTATCGCACCGTGCGGCGTGGTTGGCGGGACTTCCGCCCCTTGCGTTTGCGCTGCTGGTTGCGGCGGCATGGTCTGTTTCGGGCCTGCACGGCTGGGTGTACACCTTGGGATTTTCGGTGGCGCTCGGGGCACTCGTGTGGACGCAAGCGCATGCATCAACGGTTCGGTTCTACAACGGCGTTTCGTTCGTGCTCGCGTGCGCGGTGATCGGAACGCTCGAGGTCATGGTGCGGTTCTCGGCGGTCGGCAACGTCTGGAACGCGTCCAACACCCAGCAAGGCGCCGGTTCGACCGCCACCTTGATTGAGCAGTTTGAAGACCTCGAAGCCGGCCGGTTCACGGCCTATCCAGCCAAGGGGTTCCCGGTCCGCTTGGCCGCCAAACGTGCCGAGCAGCGGGTGGTCTGCCTCGGCGCCTCGAGCACCGGCGGCGCCTTTCAGAACGACTCCCTCGCGGAGTTTTACCCCGCGCTGCTGGACCAGCTCAGTCCGGAGACGACCGAAGCCGTGAACCAGGGTGTCGGCGGCTGGAACAGCTTTCACCTGCGGAAGTTCATCGACGGCCATGCGGACCGTCTCGACGGCGACATCTGGACCATCTACCTCGGCGTCAACGAAAACCTCCCGACTGCGATGCCCTTTGCGGATCTCTACGATGCATGGCAACAAGGCGAACTGACCGAGCGCACGCAAGCACTCGACAACGTGCGGCTGTTTCAAGGCCTGCGCTTGCTGGTTCGCGGGCTGCGGCCGGGGGGCGGCGTGGGCGTGTCGGCCGACGACTTGCGCGACAACCTCGAACACATCATCGGTGTGGCCAACCAGCGGGATGTGCGCGTGCTGCTCATGAGCGAAGGCGTGCGGCCCGACCCGAGGGTGCTGTGGCATTACTTTGAAGTCATGGACGGCTTGGCGAAGCGCCACAGCAACGTCGAGTACCTCGACACCGCGACCATGCTGGACCAGTACAACGACCGCGCGTTCATCGACACCAATCACCTCACCGCGAACGGCCACACCCGCGTGGCGCGTACCATCGACGCAGAACTGCGCCGCTTGGGGTGGTATTAGAAGACTGTGTACGCGAACTGGCGCAACGGAGAGACGTCGGTCAACACCAGCGCCAATGCTGCGGCAAACACGAGAACGATGGGGAGAATCCACCAGGGACGGGTTGCCTTCAGCGCGCCTTTCAGATCCGATTGTTCAGCCATGACTACCCAATAACGGATTAGTATCGTGGCATGCCAAATGCCGAACAACACGCGCGGGGATGGATCATCGGGGCGCTCTTGGTCGTGGGAAGTGTCGCCGCCTATTTGTGGTGGACGACGCCCGAGGATTCCGTGTTGTCTGAAACCTACACGGTGATGTGAGTGCGGGCGAAGCGCATCTCGATTGCATTGATTGCGGGCAGCATCGCTGTGCTTGCGTGGGTCCAGTGGTCGCGGTCCCAACGCCCCGTTCAGTCCGACAACATCGTTGCCCAGTGGACCGACCTGGATGGCGAGTCGTGGCTGCTGCCGAACCTGCGCGGCGTCACCGTGACGCACCCCGACCGCCCCCACTCGTTTCAAGAAGTGCACGCGTGGCGCAAGGGCGAATACCACCAACTCAACCGTGTCCGCAGCTACGAACTCACCACCAACTCCGACCGAATGCGCGGCCCGGAAGTCGGCGCCAAGGGCCCCGGCGTGACCCGGATCATTGCCCTGGGCGACTCCGTGACCCACGGATGGGGCGTGGCCGATGCAGATACATACCCCAACCAACTGGCCGACCGACTGCGGCGCGAGGGCCATGACGTCGAGATTTTGAACGCCGGCGTTCCATCAAACACCGATGTGGCCATGCAGCGGTGGTGCGTGCGAAAAGCGCCCGCGTTCAAGCCCGACATCGTGATCTGGACGCGCCGCGTCCACCAACAGGGCCCCAATCCACACGGAACCTACAATCAAGGCGTCAAGGCATGCAAACAGAGCACCGGCGCCGAGGTCATCGTGGTGCTGCCGCCGGTGTCCACCTTCGACGTTCGGGGCAGCCAAAATTGGAGCCAGGAGTCGGCCCGAGTGAAATCCGACCTGAAGGCAGTGGCGAGCTCCATCATCGAAATGACGCCGCTGTTCAGGGCTGCCCAGGCCGGACGCGGCGTGGTGCTGGAGACCCGCGGACTCAAGCTGGGGGTGGTGGACCAAACGACCGGAGTCCCCATGATTGAAGTCCCCCCCCTGCGGCGGGACCTCCCCCACGAAATCTACGCGCTCTTCGAAGCCAACCCCCAGATCCGCGAGCCGTTGTTCTTCGACGACGGGCACCCCGACGAAGAAGGCTTTGGCGTGTTTGCCGATGCCTTGGTTGAACCGGTCGCCGCCCTCATTCAGAAGTGACAAGCGGGGCCACGACGGCAGCGACTTGGCGCGCGATGGCGCGGTTTCCGGCGACCGTGAAGTGAACAGTATCCGTCTCGAATCTGTCGCCGTCCCCCAGCGCCAGCTCGACGATGGGCACCCCCAGTTCCCGCAGCGCACGCTTGTGCTCGGCGGTCTGTGTCATGTCCACGACCACCGGCTGAGCGCCCGAACGACGCGCCCAGGACACCGCCTCCGCCATGTTGCGCGAAAACTCATCGGGGGGAACCCGGTAGGACTCTCCGGATGCTGCTTGGGCGCGACTCGAGCCGAGGACGCGGCGCAGCAGTTGCGTCGTTCGCAGCCGCTCGGGCCACGGCGGCGGTCGGCGGTCGGCATCGGACACCGGCGCGCGATCGCCATCGCGAAGCCCCCACCCCAACAGCACAACATCGGGTTTTTGGGCGATCAAATGTTCGGCAAAACGCACCCCTTGGTGGGTCGAGTGTCCCGGGACCCCGGCATTGATGACCTCCATCCCGAGCATGGCCTCCAGCCGTTCCGGCCACGCCTCGTTCGCCGCAACCCCCCAGCCGAATGTGGTCGAGCACCCCAGCGCCAGCACCCACGGCCCCGACGCGGGGATCGGCCCGTCGCGGAGCCCATCGGCACTGGTCTGAACCGGAAACGTGGCGGCCTCCTCGGCATGGGGAACGGCATCGATGCTGAGGTTGGACCGAAGCGTCCAGTGGACCACCGGATCGCCCGCATAGAGCGCGGACCATCCTTGATCCGTCCAGCGAAGTCCAAGCTCAACAATCCCCAGAGCAGCAACGGTCACGCAAGCCGACCAGAACGCTTGGCGGGGAATGGGGCGATGATTCGACATTGACCACAGCATAGGCCATTTCTGCTGGTACACTTGAGCCGGTTCAAACGCGGAGGGCGAAGTGAAGGCAGTTGCAGTGGCGATGGTGGGCGTACTGGCCCTGGGATGCGAAAAGACGACGGAAGCAGGCGATGCCGAGCAACCGAGGGGCGGCCAAACCGACACCGGCGCATCCAGCGACTCCGGAGCGCCCCCTGCGGCCCTCACCGACTGCGAGCTGCTGGGCTTGGAAACCGTCGCATTCAACCCCGACGGGGGCTCGCTCCCGCTGCGCCACTACGTGGCACCCGACTTCACGCTGCCCCTCATGGACGGCACCGACTGGACCTTCAGCGAACACTTCAGCGGATGCGACAGCTACATGTTTCTTCCCCACTCGCTCCCGGTCGACGAGGCCGACAACCGGTCTTGGTGGGCCGAGGGCATGAGCGGGCTGCTCGAGAAATCGCCGCGCAACGTTCACTACTTCTTCGTGGTCCGGGGCAACCCAGCGGATGCGGAGGCGATGATGACGATGATGGCCGATGACATCGGTGAAAATTTGGCCAGCCTGAGTGACGACGACCGCGAATGGTGGACCGAGCGCCTCCATGTGGTGTCCCAACCCTCCAACCTGGTGGACGGCATCATCAGCACCGGTTTTTCCGGGAACATTGGCACCTACGGCCTGGCCATCGATCGGTTCCAGAAGTTTCGTTCGCTGGGCTCCTTCGCAGCCGTTGACGCCTACGATGCCGCCCTCGATTGGCCATGGGAGCGCCGGATCTACGAAGCCGGGTACCAGCCCCAATACTACAACTACGAATTCGATCGCCAGGTCCGATTGGATGCTGAGGACGCCACAGTGGTCGAGGTGCTGAGCGGCGACGTCGCTTCCCAGTACGCCGATGGAACATTGCGAGTGCCCGCAAACCTCACCGACTTCGACACATTGGAGATCGATGTCATCATGGAGTGCCCCAACACCAATGCCGTGGAGATTGGCAACTGCGGTGCGTGGGACTACCTGGCCCACATGTGGCTTCAGGTCGAGATTCCCGCCGAAGGCACAAAATCAGAAGACGGTGAGCCAGACACTCCCGACGACGCTGCCGTGGATACGGGAACGGACCCGGCGGCCGACACGGGGAGCACCGCTGCTGCGGACACCGGTGACGCACCCGACGACGGTGGGGATGACGGCACCGGTGGCGGGGACGGAGACGACGAGACCGAGCCCGTCGACCCCGGACCGACAATTGAGTACTGGGAAATGGCCCGCTTCATCACCACGTATCACCGGGAGTCTCGATGGGTTGTCGATGCCAGCCATGCTCTGGCCTGGCTGAGCGCAGGCGAAGAGCGCACTGTCCGATACAAGTGGGCACCGCCATGGAACGGCCAGCCCACGGGCGTCACCACACGGTTTCGGTTCTCGAATCGCGGCAAAGCGGACCGTGCATCCGAGACGGTGTATTTGTTCCGCGGCGGTGGTTTCAACACCGGCTACAACACCCGCGAGCCCGTGGAAGTGGCGATCCCCGCCGACGTGAAGCGTGTCGAACTGGTCGCCATCACCACCGGACATGGCATGGCCACCGACAACTGCTCCGAGTTTTGCGACCATTCGCATCACTTCACCATCAACGGAACCGAAAACGTCCAGAACCTGGATGACCCGGGCTTGCAGTCCGGTTGCGCCGACAAGGTGTCTATGGGCGTCGTCCCGAATCAAGCGGGAACCTGGTGGTACGGGCGCGCCGGATGGTGCCCCGGTCAGGAAGTGGAACGGTACGTGGTGGATGTGACCGACCAGCTCACCATTGGCGACACGGCAACGGTCACCTACGAAGCGAAAATCAATGGCAGTGCGCCGTTTGACGACGCTGGAAACATCGAACTCAACTCGTGGCTTGTGTTCCACCGCTAACGATTTTGACCGCTTTTGATGCAAAAGCTGGCCCTTTCCCCACAACTTGCTACGCTTTGCGAGCTTGACCCGGCATAAGCCGGAATATTGCGAAGGGCCGCGCGCCCACAAGTCTGTGAGGAGACAACATGATTCGAGCAACCACCATGGCCGCAACCTTTGCGGCTCTGACCGCATTTACAACCACCATCGCTTGCGGCGGCGGCGAAGAAGCTGCTGCACCCGCAGCGGCCAAGCCCGCTCCTGCGGCACCCCCACCCCCTGCGAAGCCCGCGCCCGCAGCGGAAGTGAAGGATGCCAAGGAAGCCAAGGCCAACGCCGGCGAGATCAAGGACGCCAAGGAAGCCAAGGCCAACGGCGAGCAACCTGAAGCCAAGGGCGACGCTCCCGCTGCAGAAGGCGAAAAGTCGGCCGCAGTTCCCAGCGAAGCTGCTGCCAACGCCGCTCCTGAAGTGAAGCAAGCCAAGGAAGCCAAGGCTTCCAAGTAGTTTGTCAGCAATGGCATCATCGCCCGCGATCTGGTTTCGGATCGCGGGCGTTTTTTTTGGGGTCGCCTGCGCAAACCAGGACACAGATGGGCCATTGGCCACCCAACGCGGCTCGGCACAGTCCACATCGAACCCCGCGTTGCTCGCCGATTGCACCACCTACTGCAACCACGTCTACGCCACGGCAACGGGGTGTGATGCCGATGTTCTGGAAACCCAATCGGCCGGGTGCCACGCATTCTGTTCGGTCCAGTCCACCACCATCGATGAAGACTGTGCGGAGACCATCGGAGCCGCGTACACCTGCGTCGTCGAACAATCCGTCGCCTACGCTTGCAGCGACGAAGGCGCCTCGCCGGAGCCCGTCGAAGACGCCTGCGAGACCGCGTGGGATGCTGCCGACGCATGCATGGAAAACCCCTAGCGACAACCAACAACGCATGAGGCATGACCGGGACCGGTTTCGGTGCGCCGCGGAACACCCGACCGCATGCGCCCGCCGGCTTACCGCATCAAGGTCTGAACGGGTTGCACAAGACCGCGGGCGAGGGCCTTGTGGCCCGAGGCCGTTGGGTGTTCGGCATCATCGGGCCACGCTCCGGGCCCCGGAGGTTCCCCCAGACCGACCATGAAATGAGGCCTTCCCGTTGCGGCGTAGAACTGCTGCCCATCGACCCACCGCAGACCCGACCGAGAAACGGCTTCGGTGATGACGGAATAACGCTGGGCCTGCTTTTCGCAGTCATGGGCCTGAATGAACTCGGGACACCGCTCGGGATTGGCTTGGGTGTGAGCCGGGATGGTCATCGCCAAAACGGGGATTCCGGTGTCGGTCGACCAGCGCTTGAGTCGTTGAAGCTGCCCCTCGTACCAGCCGGCTTCGGCCTGAGGGGTCAGCCCATTTTGCACCGCACGGGCCATGCGGGCCGCCATCCACTGACGGTACATCGCGAATCGCTTGGCCAGCACGAGGTCCAGTGCCGGTGAGAATGTACCGACGCCCTTGGGGACGCTCGTGCCCACAAACACCGGGTGCTCATCGTGGGCGCCCCACATCAAGAAGGATGGCAACACGTCGTTGGGAAAGTTGCCCCAGACCACCAGGTCGGGTTGCCATGCCTCGAGGGCGCCCTCGGCCAGACTGACGCTTTGCTCAATGTCCCAGCCACACATGCCGAGGTTGAACACTTCCGTGTCGTCCAGCATCGCCTCAAGGGCCGATGGCCAGGCCTCATGGGCATGAACGCCGAGGCCAAAGGTGACGCTATCGCCAAGTGCGACGATCCGTTTGATGCCGGCTTTCTTGGGGGGTGGCTTCATTCCAGCGACCCAACCCCGCACAATGCCCGGCTCCGGCGGGGTCCGGTACGCGTACTTCACGCCATAAGGCTCAAACACCGGCTGTGAGTGAATCGCTTGTTCATGCCGCAGGTACGCTTGGTCCAGTTGCTTCAGCATGGCCAGCCCGGCGGCCACACCCGCCCCCAGCAAGCCGAGTCGAAGTCCCCATTTGAATCCGTTGGTCACCGACAGAGTGTGCCACAAACGATCGGCCCACCGCACACGCAAGAAACCGCGGCCGCCGAGCCACGGGGCTCAGCGACCGCGGTCGCGAGAGAACGCGGCTACTTGCCGCTCTCTTCTTTCTGCTTGCGGTATTCCTCGATGATCTCGGTCTGAACGTTGGTTGGCACGGGTGCGTAGCGTGCGAACTCCATCGTGAACTCGGCCTTGCCTTGGGTGGCGGACCGAATGACCGTTGCGTATCCGAACATTTCACTGAGCGGCACTTCGGCATCGATTTGGCAGTAGTTGGCTTCTTCTTGAACGCCGGAGACCACGCCCCGACGCTGCATCATGGTGGCCACCATTCCGCCGTGGAACTCGATGGGTCCTTCGATTTGAACCTTCATCACCGGCTCGAGGATGATGGGCTTGGCGCTCTCGTACACCTGCCGCCAAGCGCCTTGAGCCGCGGCCTGGAAGGCCGTGTCTGAAGAGTCCACGTTGTGGTAGTTCCCGTCGTTGAGCACAATCCGCACGTTGGTCACTGGAGCCTCGATGAGGCGACCCTTCGCCATCATCGACTTGAAGCCCTTGTCGCAGGAGGGGATGAACTCGCGAGGAATGACACCGCCCTTGATTTGGTCGATGAACTCGTAATCCAACTCCTCGCCGGGCTCGACGTACCCCACAACGCGGCCGAACTGACCCGAACCACCCGTTTGTTTCTTGTGCGTGTAGTCGAACTCCGCGCGCTTGGTGATCGCTTCGCGGTAAGCGACTCGGGGCGGTGAGGTCACCACTTCAGCGCCGTACTCACGCTTCATGCGCTCCACGTACACTTCGAGCTGCAGCTCGCCCATTCCGGCGATGATCGTTTCCTTGGTCTCGGGGTCCGAGGACACGCGGAAGGTGGGGTCTTCTTTGGTGAACCGTTGAAGCGCCTTGGACATGTTGACTTGCGCCTTGTTGTCCTTTGGCGTGATGGTGAGCGAGATGACCGGGTTGGGAACGAACATGCTGCTCATCGCCAACTCGACGTTGCCGTCGGTGAAGGTGTCGCCCGAGTAGCAGTCCACGCCGAAGGTCGCGACAATGTCGCCGGCCGAGGCTTCTTCGATGTCTTCCATTTCATCGGAGTGCATCCGGACCAGCCGGCCAATCTTCACCTTCTTGCGATCCCGCAGGTTGTACATGAAGTCGCCCTTCTTCATGCAGCCTTGGTAGACGCGCATGTAGGTGAGCTGGCCGTAGCGGCCGTCTTCGAGCTTGAATGCAAGCGCAACGAGGGGCTTGGAACCGTCGGACGGGACTTCGACCATCACTTCGTTGCCTTCGGTCGACTCCTTCATGTCGATGGCTTCGTTGACCACGTCATCGGGGGCAGGAAGCCACTTGTTGACGCAGTCCAGCAGCGCCTGGACGCCCTTGTTCTTGTACGCAGAACCGCAGAGGACCGGGGTGATTTCACGGGCAATGGTCGCGGTCCGAATGGCCTTGTCCATCATCTCGGGCGTCACCGCCTCTTCGAGCATGGCTTCCATGAGATCGTCATCAAACATGCTGACGGCGTCCAGAAGAATCTCGCGACGGGACTCGCACTCTTCCAAGAGTTCCGCGGGGATTTCTTCTTCGCGAATGTTCTCGCCGTTTTCGCCCTCGAAGTACCACGCCTTCATCGAGATGAGGTCGCACACGCCGACGTGCTGGTCCTCCAGTCCGATGGGCACTTGCACCATCACCGAGTTGTGGCCCAGCTTGTCGCGCAGCTGGTCGCACACCCGGAACGGGTTTGCGCCTTGGCGGTCGCACTTGTTCACAAATGCGATGCGGGGCACGTTGTAGCGCTTCATCTGACGGTCGACCGTGATGGACTGGGACTGAACACCCGACACCGAGCAAAGAACCAGCACCGCGCCATCGAGCACTCGGAGCGCCCGCTCCACTTCAACCGTGAAGTCCACGTGCCCGGGGGTGTCGATGATGTTGATGTGGTTGCCTTTCCACTCGCAGTGGGTGGCGGCCGACTGAATGGTGATGCCCCGCTCGCGCTCCAACTCCATGGAGTCCATCTTGGCGCCGACGCCGTCCTTGCCGCGCACATCGTGGATGGCGTGGATGCGGTTGGTGTAGAACAAGATCCGCTCGGTGAGCGTGGTCTTTCCAGAATCGATGTGAGCACTGATTCCGATGTTGCGAAGCCTATGCAATGGTGCGGTCATGGTGTCCCTCAAACGGTGGGAAAAATTGAATGGATCGGGGCCGCAGGTATGGCGCCGAGGGCCCTCGTGCAACGCAACACTGCCTCCGGCACAAAAGTGTCACCACACGGCGACTGCTCTGCTCCCAGGCCAGATGAGCAACAAACGGCTTTCGAGGCGAACTATTTGCTGACTGAAATGCGCCTGCGCGCGGCGAATGCATCGGTGTGTTCGATGATGCGTCCATCCGGTGTTTCCACGCGGACGCCGTCGATCGTGTCGATCGGCCCGAGCCCAAAGCGTGCAACCGGCTCCACCGCACCGCCAAAGCTGGACGCCGTATTGGCCCACCCGACGCGCGTGGCTCCGGCGACCTCAACCTCAACCCGGCTGCCGTGGGGTGCAGCCACCTCAACCCAGTTGTTGGCGGTGCACCCCTCACTCAGCAGCAGCATCGGGCGGTGCTCCACATCGCTCACAATGAAGTCCACAATGCCATCGGCGTTGTGGTCGGCGGCCACAATGGTGCGCCACGACCCCATCTGGCCGAAGCCGTGCTCGTTCGCCAGTTCGAAGCGGCTGTCGTCCACTTGACGCACGACGTTGAACGCCATGTCCTTCACGATGGGGTTTGGGGTGTGCTCGTGCCAAAGGTCGCCCTCGGCCACCGCGATGTCCTGAAGCCCGTCGTTGTCGAAGTCGACAAAGATGGCGCCCCACGCCATGGACGCAATCGTTCCATCCAACGTGTCGGCACCGGTCGCTTGGCCGACGTCTACGTAGGTTCCGTCCTCCAGTTGCTGCAGCAGCGGGTTGCGCCCCGTGCCGGCGATGACGAGGTCGGGGCGCGCATCGCCGTTAAAGTCGCCGAGGCCAGCGCCCATTCCATCGTGGCGCATGTGACACAAGCAGTCATCGTTGGCGAGCGTCAGTTCCCCCTCCACGTTTCGGAGAAAGAAGTTGCCCTCGGGCCGACTCGATGACTTGCTCCGAATGGAATCCAACTCGTTCACCACGTAGACGTCCTGCCACCCGTCCGCATCCCAATCGAACCACTGAATGTCGAAGCCCTTTTGGTAGCCCCATTCTTCGGGCACAACGGTGGTGTCGGCCACAAACGAGCCGTCCCCCACGCCCCAAGCGATGAAATCCATGCCCGCCACGCCGCTGGCGTCCGCGGATGAAACCAAGACGTAGGCATCTTGGTTCCCGTCGCGATCGATGTCCATTGGCTGGATCGACCGGATGGCTCCGATGCCGGTCTCGTCTTCCCAAGGCGGCGCCGGAAACCGAACCGCTTCCCAGCCGGTCTCGCGGTTGAGCAAAACCGACTCAACGACCCCTCCAAAGGTCAGGTCCAACCGCCCATCGTTGTCCAGATCAGCCATCCCGATCTGCGTCAATCCGTCCTCCAGCGGCAGGTCGGACGGCGAGAAGCCATCTGCGTCGCGGGTGTACAGAACGGGCGGTTGGCCGTCGAAGCCCATCACGACGTCCAAGTCGCCGTCGTGGTCGAAATCCGCCACCGCTACGGAGCCGTTCTCCGCGTGCTCGCCCCTCCACACATCGGGGTCAGTGAACCCCCATTCGATGCCCACCTCCGCATAGGACACGGAACCCTTGGGCGAATCGCAGGCGTTGACGGGTGCAAAATCAAACTCGCTGTGGGCGGGCGGAGTGGGCTCGTCGTCCGCGCCTTCATCGTCTTG
>JAYZVA010000225.1:0-14095 GCA_036156175.1 Myxococcota bacterium | reverse complement strand
ATACCGTGGTGATGGGCAGCGCTTACTTGGAAGACCCGTCCTGATCCGGTAGCGCACCCCAGATGTAGCGGTGCGTGCGCGTCTGGTTCCCTTCCACATCAGACGCCACAATGGTGAGCGCGTTGGACCCGTCCGACAACGCGAGTTCTACCGTGGTTTCCAATCGGTCGCCGTCTCCCCCCACCCAGGCAACCTTCTCGCCGTGCCACCACACCGTAAGGTGGTCCAAGCCGCCGTCGTCCTCCGCCACGATGGGCACGGTAACGGTGGGTTTGCGAGAACGCGTCGCCATCTTCGCCAGTATGCGGGGCTCTTCCACGTGCACCGCCGAGCCGTCTCGCGGCACCGAGATCGGAACGCGCATCAGCAGCGGAAATCGCTCCGCACCAACGGTGAGTTGAATGGGGATCTCCGATGCCGCCTCTTCCAGAACCCGAACGCCGAGGTCGACGCGACCCGATTGCCCAGCCTCCAAGGTGACCAGCCGGCCTTCCCGGTCCAGCAGCTCAATCCCCGAGTCTTCGCGCCAGCCAAGCTTCACCAGCACCCCAGTCAAGTGGTGCTCGCCGTCGTTGCCCAGCTCGACCTCGAGGCGATGGTGGTCACCGTCAGGGACCAATCGGATGTCGGCACTCAGCGGCGGCGGTGGTTGGCTGGCGACGTCCAACTGCACCGGGTCCATGTCAACGGAGTCGAGACCATCGGCTTCCAGCCGGAGCTTCACGTCGTCGGACCGGTCCGGAGAAGACGTCCGGATTGACACGATCACCTCGCCCGTTGCGGACTCGCCGGGGGGGATGAACCCCACCGGAATGGTCGTGCCATGAAACGGACCCCGCCGGCTCTCCGTCAACAGTCGAACACGGGTTTGATACAGCGGCGCGGGCCCGTTGTTGGCGACCTCCGCACGAACGGTCACTTGTTGGCCGGCGACGGCATCGCCCACGACCTCGATGCCAACGGCGGCGTCAAGGATGCCGGGGCTATCGCTCGTCGGTCGCCAGTCAATTTGTCGCAACCGAAACGTTTCCGAAACGCGCGCACTCGCGTCATTCCGGATCGAAGCTTCCATTTCTTCGATGGCTTCGAGGCCATCGTCTCGAGTCGGGCCGGCCATGCGCAGCACCAGTTCGTGGCCGAGCTCGGCGAGCGGGTCCCGCTCGAGATCGACCTCTCCCTCCGTTCGCCACCCGGTTCGTTCATCCACGTCGACGATCACGGGCACATCGGAGTCCGCCACAGCCGGCACCCACGCGCCCGAACCATTGAAGACCACCCGCCGCTGGGTGACATCGGTGGGAATCCCCTCACCGTGCACCATTTGCCCCCCGTGCAGTTTGTACTCCGCAACGGTCAGCTTGAATCGCACCCGGTTCTGCCCGCCGCGGAGCGTGTAGAGTTTTTGCACGGTCCCCTTGCCGAATGATGTGCGCCCGATGACGATGGCACGGTCGAGCGCGGAGAGCGCACCCGCCACAATCTCCGATGCCGACGCTGACTTTTGGTTCTGCAGCACAACCATGGGCACGTCCGGCTCTTCCGCAGGGCTGGCGGCGGGGTACGCCGACAGTGAACGCACCAAGTTTGGAACCACAGCCCCGCGGCGCCCCGAGGTCTGCACAATCTCCCCGGCCGCCACGAACAGGTCCACTGTCTCCGCGCTCTGAATCAACGACCCGCCGCTGTTGTTGCGCAAGTCGAGCACAAGCCCCCGGAAGGGATGGCCTTCGGCGGCGCGCATCCGAAACGATTCGAGCGCGGTCAGCGTCAGCTTCGATGTGTGCTCCGAGAAGTGCTCGATCCGAATGGTGCCAACGCCGGACTCGGACAACGACCAACTGACATTCGGAATGTTCACCTCGTCTCGCGTGAAGACCATCTCATTCACCGAGTCCGAACCGTCTGATTCGCGCCGCTCGATGGTCAGCACCACATCGGAGCCCTTGGGACCGCGTATGCGGTCGACCGCCTGCTGAATGTCCATCCCCAGGGTCGAGACCCCATCGACCCGACGGATGGCATCCTCGACGCGCAGACCGCCCCGCTCGGAAGGCGTTTCGGGGAACACCTCTTGAACGCGCAACACTCCGTCCACCACCCGAAGCTTGGCGCCGATTCCCGTCAGCTTTCCTTTGATGCGTTCATCAAACCGCTCCAACTTTCGTTTGGCCATCACCACCGAATGTCGGTCGAGCGTGCTGGCCACGCCTTTCATCAGCACCACGGCCACCTCGGTGCGGTCGTCGTATTCGGTCTCGAAACCATCGATGGCGTTCTCGATTCGGTGAAGGGCGTCCGGCAACCCATCGATCGTGGGCGCCTCATCGGACGGGCCGAAGTGGACACCCACGGTGTGCCCAGCACTCACGTCTTGAAGCGCCACCGATGCCGCACCGGTCGGCTCGACGATCAACCAAGGAATGGCCCCTTCCGCTTCCTCCGCAGCCGCAACGAACGCGGCCGCCGGGTCGAACTCGTCCAGCCTCAGGTAGCGGTCTTCAATCAACCGCACCATCCGCCCGTACATGGGATCGACCGGGTCCGTTTTCGGACCCGCGCCCCAGGCGCACACGCTGAACAACAAGACGAATACCGACATGATTCCACACTCTCACACCCCAGACGACTCACCGCCACGGCTTTATGCGTTAAACGTCCACCGTGAACTCTCAAGACCTCCAACACCTCTTGCACGCCGTCCAGTCCGGCGAGCTCACGGTTGCCGACGCCGTCGATCGGCTGGCGTCAACCGTGGATGCTGGACCGGCGATCGCCACCATCGATACAGACAGGCTCCGACGCACCGGCCACCCCGAAGTGGTCTTCGGGCAAGGAAAAGAACCCGGCGACATCGTCGCCATCCTCGAACGGCTGGCGAATGCGAACCAGCCGGGCCTCGTGACCCGGGTGAGCGAGGCCAAAGCGCAGCGCATCCTGGCGGCGCTTCCCGCGGCGCAATGGCATCAACGAGCCGGCCTGATCCACCTCCCCTCCCCAGGCCATGAGCTCACGCCCACGGTTCGAGGCACCATCGCAGTGGTGAGTGCCGGGACGTCCGACCTCCCGGTGGCCGAGGAAGCGGCACTGATTGCCGAGATATTTGGCCACCCCGTTCAGCGAATTTGGGATGTGGGCGTCGCAGGGCTCCACCGCATCCTCCACCATCAAGCCGCGTTGCGGAATGCGTCGGTGGTGGTCGTGGCCGCCGGAATGGAGGGCGCACTGGCCAGCGTGGTCGCCGGCCTGGTCTCCTGTCCCGTTGTCGCCGTGCCCACATCGATCGGCTACGGCGCAAGCTTCAACGGGCTCGCCGCCCTGCTTGGGATGCTCAACTCATGCGCCACAGGCGTCGGCGTGGTCAACATCGACAATGGGTTTGGCGCGGCCATGATGGCGATGCGCATCAACGAGGTCCGCCCGTGAGCCGATCCGCATTCGTCGACCCCGTCGGAGGGATTGCCGGCGACATGTTCACCGCAGCCCTCATCGACGCCGGTGCCGACTTCGCAACCATCGAAGCCGCCCTGCACAGCCTGTCCGTTCCCGGACTTCGCGTCGCCATCGAACCCGTCGTGCGCGGACCGTTTGCCGCCACGCGCTTCGTGGTGACCTGCAGTGCAGACCATCATCCCCACCGGACTTGGGCCACCATTCGCGACATGCTCAACTCCAGCAAACTTGCCGATGGGGTCAAGCGACGAGCAATCGCCGTGTTTCACGCCCTCGCCAAGGCAGAGGCTGCGGTCCACGGCATCCCCGTCGATGACGTTCATTTCCATGAAGTCGGCGCTTGGGACTCGATCGCAGACGTCGTGGCTGGATGCGTTGCTCTGGACACGCTCGACGTGACCAATATCCAGGCGGCTGCTCCGCCGTTGTCCGTCGGAACCATCCAGACTGCTCACGGCACGATGCCGCTGCCCGCACCGGCGACGCTGGAGCTGCTCAAAGGCTGGCCCATCCGGCCGGGTCCGCCGGGCCGCGAATGCACCACGCCGACCGGCGCCGCATTTTTGTCGGCGCTGGCTTCACCGGGACCGATTCCATCGATGACGCTGACCGACACCGGAACTGGGGCCGGAACGCGCGACCCTGCGGACGTCCCGAACGTCGTGCGCGTATCGATGGGGGAGCCCATCGAAGCGGCTTTGGGCACTTCGGTGGTGGTGCTGGAAGCGCAAATGGACGACATCAGCGGCGAGCACATCCCCCCGCTGATCGACGCAACGCTGGCTGCGGGCGCACTCGATGCCACCGCGACGAGCGTGACGATGAAAAAGGGTCGGATGGGTGTGCTCGTGACTGCGCTGGCAACCGATGCGACCGCCGAGGCTGTCGCCGAGACCCTTCTCCGCCACGGCACAACATTTGGCGTGCGCCGCACCCGGGCGGAGCGCACCATTCTCGATCGACGATTTGAGACCGTGGCCACGCCGTGGGGACCCGTTCAAATCAAAGTCGGCTCGCTGCGCGGCGAGCCGGTCCAGGCTGCTCCCGAGTTCGAGGATGTCGCGCGGATCGCTGCTGAATCGGGCCAACCCGTACCCCTCATCCACGCGGCCGCGCTGGCCGCTTGGCACACCCTGCAACACTGAGGTTCGCATGCGCGCGCTCTTGGCATTGGTTCTGGCTTTCTTGAATCCCACGGTCGCCCTTGCGGAAACGGCAGAGGACATCATCGACCGCGCGCGCGACGCGCAGCGCGTGAACAACGGCATTCAACAAATCCAGATGGTGTTGGTCAGCAAGAACGGCAACACGCGGGAACGCACCTTCGAGATGCGCGTCCGGAAGGATGGCGATGTCGTGCGGACTTATGTCCGGTTTTCCGAGCCATCCGATGTTGCCGGCACCCAGTTGATCATGGTCGACAACCCCGACACGATCGACGAGCAAGTGCTCTACCTGCCGGCCCTGAAGCGCACGAATCGCATCGCGGGGCGCGCCCGAAAAGGGTCGTTCATGGGCAGCGACTTTGCCTACGAGGACCTCGAGATCTCGGACGCAGCCAGTGCGACCCATGCACTGGTGTCGGAGACCGACGCCGTCTGGGTGATCGACTCCACCCCGGGCGAAGACTCCAGCTACGGCCGAATCCGGTCGCACGTCTCCAAATCCGACATGATGATTCGGGTTGCCGAATTCTTCGATGCCAATGGGCAAGCCCTCAAGCGACTCGAGGTCTTGGAAACCGCAACCGACAATGGCGTCACCATTCCCACCAAGTCGGTCATGAAGAACCTGCGACGCGGGACGAGCACTCAGATGAACGTCTCGAACCATCGCCTCAACGTTCCGGCTTCGGAAATTCCCGATGAGACGTTCACGGTTGGGTATCTGGAGCGAAACGGCTGACCGATGCTGGCATGGATCCTCGCAACACAGGCCGTCCTCGCCGACCGCCCTCCCGAGGTTGGCCTGACCGTGCAGCCACTCCTGGCGGTCGACCTCCAACATGAAACCGACAACGAGGACACCATCGAGTCCTGGACGTGGATTCACGCGCGGGCGAAACATCGCACCGCCCAAGGCGAGTGGTTCTTCGGAGCACATGCCGCGCACAACGTGCGGCACGGAGTCGACACCGAGAGCATCTGGCACGTGGACCTGGGCGAGACCGGTGCGGCCGGAACCGTGGGCGCGGTGCACGGACGGATCGGCAACCTCATCGAACGATGGGGCAAGCTCGACCTGACGCCCGTGGTCGACGTGCTCAATCCACGCGACCTTCGCGCCGGGCCCCTGGGGACCGTCGAGGCGCTGCGCGTGCCGATCCCCATGGCGACCCTGCAAGCGCGCGGCAGGGCCATGCGACTGGAGGTGACCTACGCGCCCTTTCCGCAGCCTGACAAGATTCAGACCATCGGGAGCGACTACTCTGCAATCCGCCCCGGGATGCTCGACGGCGCCATTGCCGAGGTTGCCACCTGGGAGGGAGAGTCGGCGGCGCTGTTGACAAACCAGCTTGCGCAACTCGGGTCACTGGTCGCAGCCACGGCGCCATCGACGGTTCGAACCCTCTCGGACGGCCTGGCCAATCTGGAGCGGCCCGAAGAGACCGGGCTGAACGGCAACGCCGGCGTTCGCATGGAACTCGAAGGGCGCGGGGTCGATGCCGCTGTCATGGCGGCCAACCTTCGGTCGGCGATGCCAGAATCCACCCTGAGCCCCACCCTGCAATCCGCGATCGCATCCCAACAACTGCCCGCGCTTGCCCAGCTCGATGGCCTGTTGGTGGATGCTCCCTTGGCTGCATCGTGGCCCCGCACCTGGCTCGTGGGTGCCGAGGCCTCCACCGTCCTCGGGCCGATTGGTTTCCGTGGAGAGACCGCCTGGTGGTCCAATCGCGTGGTCCAGCAGCCCTGGTTTTCGTCTTCCACAACCCCCGCAACCGCAGCGGGAATTGGCCTCGACTGGGCGCACGGCACCACGGTGCTGGTTTCCGCCGAGGCACGCTGGACGCGCCTTCTCGATCCCCCTGAAGCCTTGGCACTGATTGGTGAAGACACGGTCGACCTGGGCGCAACCCTCCGCGTCGCCGATCCCACCGAGGCGGTCAGCCTGCTCGCGGCGGCGATGTGGAGCGCCACGTTCGACGAATGGCTCGCCCGTCCCGAGATTCAATGGCGGGTGTCTGACCCCATTCAACTCAGCCTCGGTGCGATACTCATCGGAGGGCCACAGCCGCCGCCCTCGACGTTGTTTGATTCACTGCGATACACCGGGGGGCCGCTGACTTTGGCATCCGAAAACGATGCGGTCTTCGCCTCCATCCGATGGATACACTGATGCTCTACGCCCTTATGCTTGCAACCGCGATCGCATCCGATGGCCAGTTCGAAAAAGCCACCGGCATTCGGTACGAACACGTCCCCTGCCCCCACGGCGAAGGCTCGGTGCGCAAGTACACAAAACTCACCGGCAACACGATGGGCGGGTACGACTCGGACCTGGCGAGGTATTCCTCTCGCACCCAATTTCGAACGCACGCCATCAGCACGTGCCCGAGTTCGTACTTCAGCGCACTCGGCACCGAACTCGACCGACCCATCCCGGAGGTTCACCGCTCGGCCATCGACGACGCAATTGCTCAGTCGCGTTCCGAGTGGGCCGATGCGGAAAATCCGGAAGTCTGGGAGCGGTACGACACCGCGGCTCGCATCGCGGGTGTTCTTGGGCGGGACCCCATTGACGTGGCCGAGCTGTACCTTGCGGCATCCTGGACGGCCCGAGACGCGGCGGTGGGCATCTATGTCGGCGGACTCAACGGCCCCCAAGCTGCGCGGCAAATCTTGGACCTCGGCGAACAAGAGCTCGCAAAGGACCTGACCCCGGATTCACGGAAGGTTTTGCGCTACAACCTTGCGCGAGTTGCCCATCGTGGCGGTTTCAACGCGGACCGAGACCGGCACTTGTCGGCCTATGCGAAACTCTCAAATCTGACCGCTGCCGAAGCGGAAGCCGGACGCCGCATGCGGCACATCGCCAAGGTCGTGGAGCCGCGCTACCAACGCGCCGCGGTGATGGCGCTGCAGGCCGGCATCCAACACCGTCCAACGGGGTTCCGGTCGGCTCGGGCTCGGTACCAACTGGCCGACTTGCACCGGCGCTTGGGCAATCGCGACCGAGCAGTCGCCGTTTTCAAGCAAGCGGTCGCCCACGACGATACGCCGGCGGATCTCAAAGAAACCGCCCGGTATCTTCTGGAAGTGCTCGGCCAGTAGCACGCATTCGCGATACACCGCCTCATGCAGATTGCGATGCTCATCTCCAGCGCGGCGGTCATTCGCCCAACCTGGACCACCGCGCACCTTGCCCAAGCGGCACTCCATGCCGGCCACACGGTCCGGTTCATTGAGCCCGCCAGCATGGAGGTCACGACGCAAGGGCGTGTGGTCACCCGCGCGCACATTCTCGACGCTCCCCTTGCCAGCCAGGCCCAGCTTGCCGACCGACTGCGCCTGGGTCAACTGACCCGGCGGTACGTCGATGTTGGTGGGCTGGACCTGATGTTGATGCGCGCCAACCCGCTGACTCCGACTGTCCTCAACCTTGCGTTGATGGCCCAAGAACGCGGCGTCCGGGTGATCAATGACCCGGCAGGAATTGCCCTGACCCGAACGAAGACGTGGCTGGCATCCCTGGCCGATGTGCCAAGACCGAAGACCCTTGTCACCGCGGATCCAGCGGCCGTCCGCGCCATGGCCGAGGGGCTCCCCCAAGGCGTCGTACTCAAGCCTGCCCACGGCTCGGGAGGCCGCGGGGTGCAACTGGTTCGCAGCGCGGCCCACGTGCCGCAGGCCATGCGCGAAGTCGTGCGTTCACAGCCCGGGCCGGTCGTAGTCCAGGAGTACTTGACGGAAGCCGATAAAGGTGAAAAGCGGCTGTTTTGGGTCGATGGCCACATCGTGGGCGGGTACCTGCGCCAACGGGCACCCGGCTCGTTTCTGCACAACCTCCAGCGCGGAGGCCAACCGCAACCCACCTCAGTGGAAGACAGCGACCGGGCGATCGTGGCCGCGCTGACGCCCCACCTGCGGCGCGCGGGAATCGTGCTTGCGGGACTCGACATCATTGGCAGTGCGTTAGTGGAGTGCAACACGCTCAATCCGGGCGGCATTCATTACGCCGAGTCTTTTCGGACATGCGATGGGCCCTCCATTGCGGAAGAGACGCTGCAGATTATGACACGAACGTTGACCACCTCCGAGGCAAGACACGCATGAGCCGTCGCACAGACAACGAAGATTACTCATCCGCCCTGGGCACCCTCACCCGCAAGCAGGTTCAAGACGCGATTCGCCGTGGAAACTCCCTGGTCGGAGCGGATATCCGCGGGGTGGACCTGACCGGAATTAGCTTTGAAAACATTGACTTGACCCGCGCAAAGCTCGCGGAATCAAACCTCACGCAGTGCAACTTTTCCGGTGCCAATCTGAGCCACGCAAGCATGTGGCATGCCAACCTCAAGGACGCGTGTCTCGACCGCACGACGCTGGAAGGCACAGACCTCGATTTCGCAAACCTCGATGGTTGCACCCTCAAGGGCGCAT
Source organism: Myxococcota bacterium (assembly GCA_036156175.1). Classification (GTDB taxonomy): domain Bacteria; phylum Myxococcota_A; class UBA796; order UBA796; family UBA796; genus UBA796. Next base: position 5,042 of record JAYZVA010000225.1, on the reverse strand, counting down.
GGGTGAAGAAAGCCATTTTTCCGCTCGCACGCATCTCCATGGACGAGATCTTGGATGCCGTGAAGTCGGGCCAGCGACTGCGAATGAGCTCGCCCGGCCACGACTGAGTCACGAATGGCAGACCTCATCCGCCGCATCCACTCGGGTGACCCCGCAGCCTTCGCGGAGGTGCTGGCATCCGAACAGGACGATGTGTACACGTTGTGCCTTCGGTGTCTGGGGCCAGCCGATGCCGAAGCGGTCTGCGAGACGGTCTTCGTGGCCGCGCACCAAGAACTCAATCGGGTGGCCGTGGACACGGATCTGAGAACCTTCCTGATGAAGCTGACAGTCGCCCACATTGAGTCTCACCCGCCCGGAGGCGCCGACAACCTCGACGCCCTCCACGACCGGTCCGCCACCACCCAAGGGTTGCTCGCGGGTCTCGAACTTCCATTCCGACTTGCCGTGGTCATGCGAGACATCCTTCGAATGAGCGAAGCACACATTGCGGATGTGCTGGACCTATCGTTGGGAACAACGCGAAGCCGAATCCACCGCGGACGCCTCACCATGGCCCGCGGATTGAGCCCCAACCTGGACCGCGTCTGATGGACAGCTTTTTCGCCCGCAATCGGCTCAGCGCCTACCTCGACCGCACCCTGCCGAAGGCAGAGGCCGAGGCAGTCGCGGAAGCCATCGCTCGAGACATTGCGTTGAGCGCCGATGTTCAAGCCATGCACAAGGTGCTGGCCATGATGAACGAAGTGGGCGCTGTTGCGGCACCCAAGGGGTTCCATGCACGCACCATGGCGACCATCGCAGCCCAACCCGTGCCCGGCAGTCAGGTGGCGTGGCTTCAGCGGCGACTTGCTCGGATCCCGACCGAGCTGGTGGCGTTGATCGGCGCGGCCGTTGTCACTGCCATTGCCCTCCAGCGCGGCACAGCGAGCGAACCGAGCGACCCGGTCGCCGCACCCGAATACACCACCCCGGCGATTGCGACACCCACCCTCCCGACACCGGAGACACCGGCGACACCGGAGACAGTCACCGAACCAGTCGTCCCGTCGACCGCCCCAGCACCCGCTGCTGCGAAGCCGGTCAAGCGGCCCAAACGAACCGTCAAAACCCCGGTCCCCGACTCGCTCCCGTACGACCCAAACGAACCGCTTGCGTACCGCATTCTTTCGGGCGGAGATCAAGTTCTGTACGACATTGCGACCCTTGCGGATGAGTCTGGCGGGCGCCTGGTTGACGTCCACGGAAAACTGATCACACCGCGCGCACTCAACGAGCAAAACAGCTTTGCCGCCGTGTACATGGTGGTCAACGGGGCCAATGCAGCGTCCACCCACGCCCGCTTGCTGGAACGAAGTGGCATGGAACCGTACCCACTGGATGGCCCACAGCCGCCGCTGAATGAAGGCGAAACGGTGTTCATGATCGAAGCGCAGCTGTAGGTGCCCGCTTCACGGCCCGCGACACCGACTCAATCCCCGGCGGGCAACACTCCTGGATTGGTGTACCCCACCCAACTGTTGGCGATGCGGACCCGGCCCGGGGTCACAATCCCGGCGCTCATGATCAACTTGAACGCTTCTTCGCTGGTCATGTCGACTTTCCGAAGATCGCCCGCAGGAATGAGCAGGTAGAAGCCGCTCGTCGGGTTGGGCGTGGTTGGGAGAAAGATGCTGATCAGCCGATCATCGGCGCGCTCGACATCCAGGAACGGGTCTTCATTGGTCACGAAGGCCAAGCAGTAGATTCCCTTCCGGGGATACTCCACGAGCACCACCTGCCGGAAGTGCTGACCCCGCTGTGAGAACACGGTGTCGACCAGTTGCTTGAAGCCTTGGTAGATGCCCGACAACAACGGCACCCGTCCGAGGAGTTGTTCGTACCATTCCACGACCCGCTGGCCAGCGTAGTACCGCATAAACAGGCCGGTCAGCGCCACCAATGCGATGGAGACCAAAATGCCAAGCCCGGGAATTGGAAACCCCAGGTACGTTTCGGGTCGCCATGCGTCGGGCATGACGCGAATCAATCCATCGGCAAATCGGACCAAGATGTAAAACACCCAAACCGTGATTCCCAGGGGCGCCAAGACCAGCGTTCCCGCCAACAAATCCGACCTGAATCGGGCCCCAAACCCTTTATTCATGCACCCTCCACGCGGCACCGCCGCGTCCGTCGAGTTGACTCCGCTCCGTGAAGTGGGCGCAAACTACCAAGGAAGTTCATCGCCATTCGCGTGCCAAAACCGTCCGGAGTTGCCGAGATTCAACTCATCCATGCGGCACAGCAACCCTTCCGCCGCTTCTTCGGGTCCAATGTGACCGTTTCCACCGGTCATGCCGGTCCGAACAAACCCGGGATGCAACAGGGCAACCGCGATGCCGCGGTCGCTCAGGTCCTTTGCCAGGCTCACTCCGGCCATGTTCGCAGCTGCCTTGCTCATGCGGTAGCCGTAGCGCGAACCACTCGTGTTGTCCGAAATCGAGCCCATCCGACTGGTCACGATGCCCACCTTGCTGCCGGGACCCATCTGCGGGAGCAACGCGCGGGTCACGCGCAGCGGTCCCATCGCGTTGACCTCAAACTGAAGCCGGATGGCGTCAAAATCCATGGCATTGAGCGTCTCGCGCGTCAAAATGCCGGCATTGTTGATCAGCAGGTCAATGGGCTGACTCTCAAGGCGCCGCACCAAGTGGGCCACCGATTCGTCCGACGTCACGTCAACGCCTTCTTCTACGACCACATCCAATGCACGCAACTCCACAGAGTGGCTGCGGCAATCGGCGATGACCCGGTCTCCCCGGGCGGCCAACGCCCGCACCAGTTCCAAGCCTATTCCTCGATTCGCGCCGGTAACCAAAACGGTTTGGGGCATCACGTTCCTCAGTGAGGCTCTTCCGAGACCTCGTTTCGATTCCACTCAGGAAGCTCGACCTCAACGTCCTCGCTTCCGTCGGGCACGCATTGGCATGCCAGTCGGCTATCGTCGCGCAGCGCCGGCGCGAAATCCAACTGATCTTCTTCTTCATCGATGGCCTCGGGCGCGCTGTCGAAGCCCTTGGTCACGTAGACGTGGCAGGTCGAACACGCGACCACGCCCCCACAAACATGGTCGACCTCGATGCCTGCATCCAACAACAATGCGAGCAAGCTGCCCGGTTGCCCCTCCTCATCGGGGAGGTTCTCGGGGTCCACATCGATCACCAAACCGGTGTTCTTCAGTGTGAGCTTGTACGCCTTTTTTGGCGGTGGCGGTGCATCCGCGTCGATGAATGGATTGATGCCCACGGCATGCCCCTCTTTCCAGTTACCGCCTTAATCCAGTCTCTGCTCAACCACAATTCCACTGGTTCGATCAAACCGACCGAAGTCGTCTCCATGGCTGGTCCATCTCGACCATCCCCCGTTCGGCTGCCAGAGCCAAGTGACGGGCTCGGTACGCGGCCCGCAACAGTTTCGTTCGACCGCGGAACGCCGGGGGAACCCGTTCGCGCAGCCATCCACGACTGGCGTCTTCCAGACCCGAAGCAATGATCTCACCAAACGAGCGGGCGGCGTGGCGGCCGGAACGCAGCGCATTGATGGCCTTTCTGGGATCGGCGTAGAAGCTGCCCATGTTTCGCCCCTGCAGGCGCGACACTTCGTCAACAGACAGGGTGCGGGTGGGGAACACCACCTTCGCGTTGCCGATGGCGTCGTAGTCCCATTCCATCTCAATGCCCCGGGTCTCGTACTCTTTCCACAACGGGATGGTGGGTGGGAACAAGGTCATCAACGATTCAATGAAGATGTCGACATCGAGTTCGTCGGCGAATGAACGCGCACTGTGAAAGTCGGCTTCGCCCGACTCCCAATCGCCGATGAAAAATGTGCCCGTGATGCTGTCGAAGTACTCGTTTAGCTTGGGCGCAAGCTCGCGTGCCTTGGCAGCAGTGGTGCCCTTCTTCCATCGCGACAGCTGCACTTCATCGCCGCTCTCGAAGCCAATCAAGAGGCCGTAGAACCCGGCCCGCTTCATCAACGGAAACAGGTCGCGATCCCGATACAGGTCATCCACACGACACTGCGCCCAGAGGTCCACTTTCCAGCCGCGGCTCAAGATTCCCTCGCACAGTTCGATCACCCGGTCGCGGCGGGTGGCCCACGAGTCGTCCGCGAAGTGGAAGGCAGTTCGACCCATGCGAGACTGCACATAGTCCATGTCCTCCAAAATCGCGGCCACCGGCCGCGGACGCCACCGTCGCTTCCAGAACTGCGTGGTGTGGCAAAAGCTGCAGGCAAATGGACAGCCTCGGCTGCCTTCGATCATCATTCGGTCCCCGTACCGAAACGGGCGCATTCGATAGCCATCGGGGTTCACCAGGTCGAATGCGGGCATGGTCAGCCAGCCAAGGTCGGGGATCACCGCTCGGGGGGGGGTGGTGTGCAACCCGGAATCGGTCATCCAGGCGAGCCCTGGAATGCCGCTGCAATCCGTTTGCCAGTCTGGACCATCGACGGCATCGCACAGCTCCAAGATGGTCCGTTCGCCCTCACCCAAGACGACAAGGTCGAAATGCGGGCAGACGCGCAAGGTCTCCTCGGGAACGGCAGAGAAGTGAATGCCGCCTGCAACCACCAGGGCGGGTGGATGGGCTTCCTTGACGAGTTGGGCCGCCACCATGGCATCGTAGGCGTGAGCCGTGAGGCCTGTGATGCCCACCACATCGGCGCGGCACTCGCGCGCCAGCCGGGCCAAATCTTCGGCCGCGCACCCTTCAAATCCATCGACGATTCGAACCGTGTGGCCGCCCCGCGTGCGCAGCGTAGCCGCAATCGACATCAAACCGAGCGGAACCGTCTTCTGGGGGAACGGCGACACGTGCGAGCGGGGCGGTGGCCGGTAAAGCAACACTGTTTTTGCACCCATGATTACGACTCCCCGGTTCACCATAGCCCAGATTTCGGACCAAGCGGTCCGCGCATCTCGTCGCCCCCTGCTTTTCATTTGCCCGCGCATGATGCATCATCGCGAACCATGGTCGATTTTTTCCGGAGCATCT
>JAYZVA010000224.1:0-12879 GCA_036156175.1 Myxococcota bacterium | reverse complement strand
TGAGCGCTGCCCAAGCGCCGGCTCCAGCGCTCGGTGGGACCGATACCATCATCTTTGATGTCGGAAGCGGGTCCGTGGTCGACCTGGTCATGTCGGGCCTGGCGTTGCCGGCTGTCCCAATGAGCGATGTGGTATCCAGCTACACATACGACTTGCTCCCCGACGGCCGCTGGACGAACCATTCCGAACGCGCGGTCCTGCGGGTGGAAGTCGACGGCACTGGGGTCCAGATACAGGCCCGAGGCGTTGGCGTGAGCGTGTCGGGGGCGCAGTTGCAAATTGGGGACAAACAATCACTGGATGATGGTGCTCAAATCGATTCCGCAGTCGGTCGACACACGTTTCACGCGCTGTTTGACGGCGGCTACATCGGTGCGCTGGCCTTTGATTCTTCGGCACGCTTGGGCGTCTCCGAGGGGCAGACGATCGAGATTGGTCGGGAGCCGACTCACCCTGGACTCGCCCTCCCCGACCGACGCGGCCAAGAGAACATTCGGTGGTGTGTGGGGCCGAGGGCTGCCCGAGCCCGCGAGGGAGGATTCACCATGGACCGCGCGTTGGCGGGACGCCGCCAAGCGGCCGTCCGGGTGATGGCGGGGCGGGTTGAGATTGAAGGAATCCATCGAAACTGCCCGACCCACGTGCTCCGCGGAGGCGAGTTCAGCCGCATCGATGGCGCTGCGCGTCTTGAATTTGACGATATGATTGTCGCCGGAACCACCATCGTTGCCGTTCGAGCCCCCAGAAGCTGAGAGTGTCATGCGTATTCAGACGTCGGAGTCCATCTTAGAATCCCTTCGCGATGTCCCCTTGTTTGCGGGGTTGGAGCCCAATGCTTTGGCTGCGTTGGCGGACGCCGCCAGCATGAGCGAGTTGGACGATGGTCAGGTGCTGTTCAGTGAGGGCGAGATGGCGAACGAACTCACGTTTGTCGTTTCGGGGAGCATTCGACTGACCTGCCAGTCCACTGACGGTGTCGAGGTTGTCGTCGGGTATGTGCAGGCCGGTGACATTTTGGGCGAGATGGCCGTTCTGGATCCGGCTCCTCGGAGTGCATCCGCCCGCGCCGCCGAACCCGCTTCGGTGCTGCACCTTTCGTCGGAACGGTTCGCTCAGTTCATCGATGAGGGCCATCCAGTTGCGAAGGTGATGTTGATCGCAATTCGTCAGATGATGACCCATCGCATCCGCGTGCTCAACGAGCGGATCGGAGCGTTGTTCCTGATGGATGCCGAGGAGGATGAAACGGAAGATTCGCCCTCCATTGCGGTGCGACTCCGTGGAATTTGGTCCACCATGCGCTCGGGAGGTTGAGATGGAGACGGAACGCGTAAAGGCGCTGGATTACTTTCTGGGAATGACGTCGTCGGAAATCGAGGTCGTTGCGGGCGCCATGCGTGAGGATGCCTGGTGGGACGAGGCTGTGGTTGTTCAGCAGGGGGACAACAAGGGCAGCGTCTATTTTGTCCTCGAGGGCACCGTTCGCATCGAGCAACGCAAGGACACAGGGGAAATCGTGAACGTCGGACGACTGGGCCCGGGCGCGGTGTTTGGGGTCCTGGGCGTCTTGGATGGGGTGCAGCGTGCGGCATCGTGCGTGGCCGAGGGAACGGTGCGGTGCGCCATCATGGAGCGCAAGGATTTCATTGACCTCATGAATGGCGCGACGCCGCTGGCCATGCGGTTCCAGCTGGCGGTGCTTCGGTGCATTGCTCGGGACATCCGGAGCACGAATGCCAAGTTGACCGAGTTGGCCGCTCTGCCATCGTGCAAAGTGACGGTAGAGGACCTCGAAGAGGTGTTTTAGTCCCGCATTCGCTGCAGTGTCTCTGACGCATGAACGCTGTACGCCGCGGTTGGGCGGAGCAAGCTGACTCCCCGGGGCAGCGCGGCCACGGAACGGGCACAGTGGCGCTGCTGTTCACGAACCGATGATGGCTCCCGGACTCGTCGGCCGCGTTCGACCCATGGATGAAGGAGGGCGGTGCCGCCCCGTTCTTCTTGTTCAGCGGCTTCCACTTCGCCGCAAACTACATCGTGGTCGGCGAAACGAAACACCTGCTTGACGCTTGGCCAGTGCGAGGACCAATGGCCGCGGATGGGCACCGGTGTGGTGCCCCGAACGAGGGCAGACATTCTGTAGCAGAGATCCAGTCCCCCGCTGGTGATTCCGTCGGTGAGTGCATGGCCCACTGCGAACAAATCAATTGGCGCCTGTTGAGTCACCAGGGACTGGATTCGATGTTCGTCGAGGGCACCGCTCCCAAGAATGCGGGTGTGGTGCATCCCTTGTTGGTCGAGTCGCGCGCGAACCGAACGGCTCAGACTCAACAGATCGGGCGCATCAATGCGCACCGTTTTCACGTGCTCTTGAATGTGTGAGAACCTGTCGATGCCGTCGAGCGGTGCTTCCGTCGGGAGGTTGAGATGACAACCATCCGGGAAGTGCGACGACAGCGCATCGTACGCCACCCCAACATCTTCGTAAGCCGCCAACATCGTGTCGGAGATGAGGCCCACGGCGGGAATTGATAAACGACGCGCAGCCAGGGCGTGAGTGGTGCCCACCGCCCCTCCGATGTGGGCGGCGCGTGCGGCCAGTTCGCTGAGCTCATGTCCGGTGACTCGGCGGGTGCCAAAGTCCAAGATGGCCCGCCCCCCCGCCGCAGAGACGAGCCGCTTTGCGTTTGTGGCCACGGCGCTCGCGGCGCCGATGCGTTGGGACAACAGCATCTCGAACAGACCCACTTGGGGCAGAGGCGCCGTGATTCGCACGATGGGTTCGCGGGCAAAGACGGCGGTTCCGTCTTCAACGGCGAGGATGGTGCCCGTGAATGAAAAGTGCCGCAGGCTCTCAAAGAACGTGCTGCCGAGCCCGGCGTACATGGGCATCGATCGCATCCAGTCGAGGTCGTCATCGGTGAACTGGAGCGCCAGGATCGCGTCGACGGCTTCTTGGACCCCCGCTGCGACGACGTATCCGCGGGACGGGGGCAGGTCACGGAGGTAAAGGTCCACTGTGGCGTCGCCCCACATGCCGTCGGCATGGTACAGAGCAGACTGAACCAACTGGAAATAATCGGTTTGCAGGCCCGACAGCGCGGGCATTTCTGACGAGGAACTCATGGCTCGACCCTACCGCGGCAGTGGCCGCCGATCATCCAAAGCGGGTGGGAAGAATGAAAAAGCCCCCCGTTTTTCCGGTGCCGTCACCAACGCGGTGATGGTCAATGGGTATTCCGCTGAGTGGCTCTCGAAAGGGTTCGACTGGGTGTACGCGAACGAGGTGGTGGCGCGCAAAGGAGAGACCCACTCGGGCGCTACGGTGGACATTGTTGCGCGGGACGGGCGGCATCTCGGCGTGGGTCTGGCGAGCGAGGGCAAGGTTGCCGTGCGCAGGTTTCGCGTGGATGCTGGGCCCCTCGATCGTCGATTCGTTGTGGAACGGGTGCGCCATGCGCGTGAACGCCGGAGGATGCCCGATTCCACAACTGCCTGGCGACTGATTCATGGCGAAAACGATTGGCTGCCCGGGTTTCGGGTGGACATCTGGGGCACCCATGCAACCGTTGCAATCGACCACCCTTCGCTGACTGGCATGCTGGAATGGGTGGTGGATGGGGTCTGCGAGGCAGCCGGTGTGTCCACGGTTTGGCAGGTGCAGCGTCCGGAACACGACGACCACCGACAACCAACCAGCGTTGGTTTGTGCTTGCGGGGGGACGATTCTCGCGAGGAGGTGCTGGTTCTGGAGCACGGTATGCGCTTTTCGGTCCGGCCGTGGTTGGGGCTCGACGCTGGGCTGTACCCCGACATGCGTTTGCTGCGTCAGTGGCTGGCGCCTCATTGGAACGGTTGCTCGGTCCTGAACACGTTCGCGTACACCGGTGCGTTTTCCGTGGCGGCAGCATTGGGTGGGGCCGCATCTGTGGACACGGTGGACCTCTCGGGAATCGCGATCGGTCGTGCCCAACGCAACTTCTCACTCAATGGGCTGTCTGGCGATCAATATTCGTTCTGGACCGAGGACACATTTGCAGCGCTGGACCGGTATCGTCGATCGGGCCAACGCTTCGATCGCGTCGTCGTGGACCCGCCGTCCTTTGCTCGCGGACCAAAGGGTGTGTGGTCGGTGGAGCAGGGCCTCTCCCGAGTGGTTGCGGGTTGCCTTCGCGTGTTGGAGCCCGGCGGATGGATTCTCGTGGCGACCAACCAAGGGTCGATGTCGCCCAAGGAATTTCAGAAACACATCAAAACGGCATCCATCAAAACGGGTCGGCGACTCCGACTCATCCACCAAGGCTCCACGCCGCATGATGTTCCTGCCGCAATTGATTTTCCAGAATCGCGTTACCTAAAGGCGTGGGTTCTGGAAGGATGAGCTGTGACTGCCGTTGACGAACTGAGTGTCCCGATGCCGAGTGGCGCTGCGCTGCCGGTTCTGGTGCTGCGTGCGCCCACTCCGGGACCCACCGTCGTCGTGACGGCCAACATTCACGGCGATGAAACCACCGGGATTGGCGTGGTTCACAATTTGGTGCGGATCTTGCCCGACTTGCTTCTGAGGGGCTCGGTCGTCATGTACCCGAGTTTGAATCCCGCCGGGCTCACGGCGCACTCGCGCACGCTTCCCGGCGACGGGCAAGACCTCAATCGAATGTTCCCTGGAAAACCTCGTGGCCCCGCTTCCGAGCGCCACGCCCATGCCGTCTGGACAGACATTCAGTCCCGTGAACCGGATGCGCTGCTCGATTTGCACACCGACGCGGCTGGCGCGATTCCGTACGCAATTGTCGACCGGGTGGTGCGGGTGAGGGATCGCCGTCGGATCACGACCCAGTGCAACCGCTTGGCGGAGGCCACCGGTCTGACGGTCCTGCGCGAGTACCCGAGAGATCGATACCTGCGGTACCACCTTGACCGGAGTCTGCCCGGTGCGATGGTCAACCTTGCCGGTACGCCGGCGGTGACGTTGGAGGTGGGTCCGCGCCATCGCCTCGACCCAGCCGATGCGGCCATCGCCACCGGTGCCGCACTGGGGATGTTGACCGAGGTTGGTGTGGTCAACATGCCCGCGCGGCAAGATGAATTCTTTATGGAAGGTGGACCGTGGCGGCGCGAGGGCGGACCGCGAACCAACCACACCGGCGTGTTGGTTCCAGCGGTTCGGCCCGGCAACTTGCTCGACCGGGGAACACCGATTGCAGAGGTGCGGACCATCCGGGGCGAAATTCTGGAGACGCTCCGCTCGCGCGCAGCCGGATTTGTCGTGGCGTTGCCGGAACGGACCCATGTGGTCCCCGGTGTGGCGTGCGCCACCGTGGCGGTGAAAGACCGATGACCTGGACACCCCGACCCATGAGCCCTCGGTTTGAGGGGTCGCGACGCCGCCTGCAGGAGTGCTACGCCGGCGTTTCACGCTTGCCTGATGCGTCACGAATTGCGTACCTGCGAGGCCCCGAGTTTACCGTGACGGAAGCGCAAGTGCGGGACGTCTGGGCAGAGGCGCTCGCAAACCCGGTTCACTCGGTTGAGAGCGCAAACAACATCTACATCCACGTGCCGTTTTGCAAGTCCATTTGCGATTTCTGCAACTACGAGCGCCTGCGCCCGTCGAATCCGCAGCTGCTGGAAGCCTGGTTGCGGCGAGTGATCCGCTCGATGGAGACGCTTGGACCCGCGGTGAACAAGCTGGAGTGGGGAAGCGTGTATGTGGGCGGTGGCACACCATCGACCCTGCCGGCGGCGATGTTGAAGCGGTTGTTTGAAGCCCTTGAGGCGCATCTCAATATTGCAGAAGACGCCCACCGGTCGTTCGAGTTCGACCCGCTCGTCATGAGTGGCGGTCGGGTCGACGTCTTGGCCCAACACGGCTTTACGCATTTCTCATTTGGGATTCAGACCCTCGACCCGGAAGTCAACAAGGCACACAATCGTGGGCCCCAGAATCGCGCAACCATCAGTCGTCGCTTTGAAGAACTGTACAGTCGCGGCCTGCACGATGTCGCGTGCGATTTTCTTCTTGGCTTGGCCGGCACAAGCGCGGCTGGCATTTTGGCGGACATTGAATGGGTGCTCGCCGAACACAAACCGCTGACTGTTGATGTCTTTCAGATCGCGCCAACCCCTGAATACGTGGACACCCATTTTGGCGGAGACCTTGATGCTTTTTGGGCCCACCTCAAGCCGTTTCAAGAAGAGACGGTTCCCGCGCTTGCTGAAGTCGGAGCCCGTCTTGGGTACCGGGTGAACATCGACGGTGGGCACATTTACACGCTGAAACGAATGACGATGCCGAAAGGGTTCACGCGACCACCCAAGCGCCGGTACAGCTACACGCAGCTGGTCAGCGATGCGGGGCGTCCGATGCACCTGCTCGGCTTGGGTCCGAGCGCGCGGTCGCAGATTTTTGGCTACGCGGCCTACCAAGGCAGGGCTCCTCAAGATGCCACCGGCGACGACCCTTTCCATTACAAGGGGCACAAGCTGACGCTGGATGATGAGGTTCGGACCTATTTGGTGCATCGTCTTCGAGACAACAATGATGTGGACCGGGCATCCTTCCGGCAAATCTTCGGAAAGGACCCGACCGAGGTGATGGGCGTGCCACTGAGCGCTTGGGCACAGGACCAGAAATTGGAAGTCACCGAGTCGACGATCAAGTTGGTACCTGAGAGCCGACGAGAACGAATGTTGACGCTGCTCTGGTTGGTCCCAGAGCCGCACCTTGAGTACGAAATTGCTCGACGCCAGCAGCTGAATCTGACGCCGGACGGGGTTGGCTTCCTTGCCGCCGAGCTCGAACCCGGGCGCGTGCTCGCCGGTCATCATCGGTTTGGTGGCATCGACCAAGACGGCCGCGTTCACATTCACACGCCCGACCGCGTATCCATGAAGTTCCGTGTCGCTCCTGGGCTGAAGGATGGCGAGGAGCTTCGCTTGGTGTTGGAGTCTCAACCGCCCTCAAGCCCAGAAGCGATCAAAGGGCTGACGGTAGCGATGGCTCAAGTTCGGCGGGTGTTGCGCGCCGCTGCCAGCCGGCGCTAGCGGCCGTCAAACCGAACGTCGCCGTTGTCTGCGCGGTCCAAGACGTGGATGAACTGGCGAAGCACAAGCTCTCCGTTTCCAGGCATCGTCTCGGCATCGTAAATCGATAGCGCAAACGATGCCGTTTCGGCGTAGCTCGACGACACGCCCTTTCGATGCGCGAGCAGGTGGACCCAGCCGCGGTCGAGTTCAAAGCTGATCAAGAGCCCTGCTGGGTGCGCGGCGACGGTTGACCCGTACACGCTGCTGTCGTGCTTTTCGTACAGACGGCACAGCTTCGTGAGCCACGGGAGCGCGGGTTTTGCCATGATGACGACTTAATCCGTATTTGGAGGTCCCGGGACTGATGTCGAGCGAAACCAGGTGTGAAACGAGTCGACGATTCGGGCCATGGTCAATGCGCTGCGCACCGCCTCGGGTGGAAAGGTCCAGTCCAAGAGGTAGTCGTTTGATGGGCGGTCCATCCACAGCCGATCCATCGAACCCAGGTCGTCGAGGTGTCCCGCGACAAACTTATGCTGGTATTTGGTGGGATTGGCGTGCGCGTCGCCCCCGTAGAGCGTCCCATTCCAGTCCAAGGTCACGGCCCCGTCGAGACGCAACGGACCCGATGGGGTCTGGAGTGCCGCCACGCCAAGCCCATCGGTGCGGGTGCGCAATTGCCGAGCGACTCCATGCAGCAGCTCCGCAAAGCGTTGTTGGTCTGCACCGGCCCACACAAACGCGGGGTTGAACTCCACTCGCAGCCGCCGAACGCCGTGATCGATTGCCGCCGCCCATGCGCTTGGCAATGCCTCGATGCCCGACGGACTCACACGGAGAACGATCTCGAAGTTCTCAGATGCGATCACGGGCTTCGGGATCGCCCTGACTGCACCAATCGATTCGGTGGCCGTCTCCGTCGCATCGGCCAGACTGATGGGGAGGGAAATTGCGGTTTGAGGATCGAGAAGGGAGAGCTGACCGGAGGCGAATGATTCGCTTGGGGACTCAATGAACACTTCGAGTGTTCGATGCCTCCGCTGAGCAACGGACCGCCCATACGCGATGCCTTCGTGAACGTGTGACCAATCCGAGTCCATCAATCGCCCGCGAATGGTGAGTCGGACGATGGGGCGGTTTGTCGCCAGCAGCAGATCAATTCCACGTGCCAGTGTTTGTCGGATGTGCGCCACTGGAAAGCGTGGACGTGCAGTGCAATGGGGAGGCGACTCGGAACCCCACTGGGGCACGACGACCAGGTTGGGGATCGTCTGCGCGACGTACCGTTTGAAGGCCATGCCCCATCGTGGTGTGGGACCGAGCGCGGCGATCGCATGCTCGAGGGCGCGTTCGTTGGATGGACGTCCGGGTTGCGTGCCATCGTCAACGCCTCCCGTCTGTCGGGCTTCAGCGATGCACGCAAAAGCGTGCCGTCGCAGGCGGTCGTCAATCTGTCGGAGCAGTCGTTCTCCCTGGATGCGTACGTGGCCGTTTGGCGCGGAATGCATTCGCTCGGACCACGCGCTTCGGAGGTGTTCCCATGGGTTGACGGACCAGGTGCGTGGTTCGAACAGCCCGCGGATCACCTCCCCATCGATCCAGATGTTGTCCGGATCGGTGGCGGTTGGTGCGCCAAATTTTCCAGCAAGGACCCGGACGGTTGGGTAGGCAATGGAGAGCCGGGAGAGTTCATCGACTGCCGCGATGACCGACTCGGGTTGCGCGTTGCGAAGCTGGTCCGCTGGGGTCAATTCGACGGTGAAGGTGCGGGTTGCCAAGCTGTGAATCACGGCCCGTGCAAGCGGTGTTGGGCAACCGAGCGGTGCGGCAGGGGTGGGTGGCGCGTCAAGCAAGAGACGAATCCGTACGAATGCACCGGTTGTCGAATCGTCAGTCGTCGCACCCGCTTTGACGGTGCACGCATTGGCAATGGCATCCAAGACGGCGCCATTGGGCTCAGGTGTGGGTTGTCCGTTGTGCCATACGACCCATGCAGAAAACTGGGTCTGGATGGATTCAATGTGAAACGCCGTGCCCTCCAAGCCTGAGGCGACGCTGATGAGGCGGGCTCCATCGCTGGCGGCCGGGACGACGACGTGGATCCGGCGAGCATTGTTGGGCACGGTGTCGCCAAAGAGCTCCGTCAGTCGTGCGTCGTATCGTTCGAGCCAAGATCTCCAGTCGCTTCCGCGACCGTCTTCTTGTTCGAGGGCGGCCTCCATGCACAGCCCCGCCTCGACATCGCCCCGACCGACCCGCGACGGGTCCACTTGACGATGCTCGTGGGCTGGCCAGGATCGTCGGAACATGATGCGCCACGCGTGGCCGGTGCCGTCCGTGCGGCCCATCCTACGACCGATGGATCGGACGAATGTCCTCGGTTCCATAGATTTCGAGGTAGCCCTTCCACACTCCTTCGCAGACGGGTTCGAAGTCGCACACGCGGCAGGCATCGGGCTGCCCCTTTAGGTCGTTCTTTTTGCGATCTTGCCAGTTGAACCGGGCACGGGATGCGGTCTCGTCGAAATCGACGGTTGAACTCTTGGGCCCTTTGACCCAGCTGGTTGGGTCGGGCACCTGCCCCGGCACGATGAGATCCCCGCCCTCTGAACGAATCGAGCACGATGTGCTCAAATCGCGGTACTCGCCCATGTACCGACGAAGGATATCGTCGTTGTTGCGAAGGGCTGGTGGCATGGCGCAGTAGGGGACCCCTCCAAACGTGAACACTTTCTTGAAGTGTTGTTCATTGAGAATGATGGCCTTTAGCAAGACTGGCATCACGTCTTTGTGTCGCGGCGTGAGGTCGGCATCGCCCTCGGCGTACCCCTCGGGCCGGATGAAGTTGACCCGCAGGTCATCCAAACCCATGGTCCGGTAGAAGAACTGCATCATTTTCGGCAGGTGCTTGTAGTTCCAACCATTCAGAACGATGTTGACGCTCAGGCCGTCGGGCAAGAACCCCTGCGCTCGTTTGTGCTGAAGGTACTCGATTGCGGCGACTTTCTTTTCGAAGTTTCCCGGAACCCGGGTGAGGCGGTCTTCCAGGTCGGCCGTGTGCCCGTGCATGCTGATGGTGACCCGAGTGAGGCCGGCGTCGATAATTCGGTCGGTGAAGTGCGTGAGGCGCAGCTTGGTCGCATTGGTGGCGATGGCGATTCGGGTGTATCCAAGCTGCCGAGCGTACGCGACGGAGTCGCAAATCTTCGGATACGTGGTCGGCTCACCCCCAAGAAAGCCCACCGAACGAAAGCCATCCTTGTAGTAGCGGTCGAGCTCGCCCTTCATCAACGGGAATGGCATGTAGCTGCGGTCTTCCCGCTTCGGCAGCCCGTCAATGCAAAACACGCAGCGGTTGTTGCACGCTTTCCCGATGTTGATTTCAACGTTTCGGCGCGGGTCGCGCTCGGGATTGAACGGTTGATTATTGGTGGGGCTTGGCTTCACGAATGACCCTATTCTACCGTAGGCTTGAGGGCATCGGTTGCATAGGTGTTGGCGTACTTGTCGAACACGCCGGAGCATACCCGTTTTCTCGTGCACCCGTTGCAGGCGTCCACATGGACTCGCCTGCGATCGGGCGCCCACGAATAAATGCCGGTGAAGGCAACGATGCCGGGATCTTGTTGCCATTCAACGGTTACCCGGGGGTCCCAGTGAAGGTCGTTGGAGTGGGCACCGTAGGCACCCAACAAGCACATGGGGACCCCAAAAAAACGCACAACGCTGTGCGGCGCGCGCGGTGGAATGGTCGGCAGGACCCGCGCGAGGTCCTCCAGCGGGACGGCCAAGTCCGCGTATCGATCCTCGCCGTGGCCCTCGGGCGTCGTGTTGGACACCACGATGAGTTTGGCACCCAGCTCCGACACCAAGGAAACGGTTTCGGGCAGATGTTCGATGTTGTGTCGGGTCACCACGGTGTTGACGAAGGCGCCAAAGTTCGGTTTGTTGCGGATGGCATAAGACATCGCTTCCACGACTTGTTGAAAGCTGCCAGCCCGGCCCGCCATTCGGTCATGGACCTCGGCATTCGGACCGTGAATCGAGAACAACGCTTCGTCGAGGAATGGCAAGGCTTGGTCAGCGAACGACGCCAGCTTCATTCGCGTACCGATGGTGCCCACACTGGTTCGCATGCCCAGCTTCTTGGCGAGCTTGAGGACGTCGACGAAGCGAGGGTGGATGGTGGGTTCGCCACCGGTCAAGTGGACGGCCTTGACTCCCCTCTGGGCATGGGTGCGCAAAATGGTGGCGATTCGACCCCAGGTGACCGGAAACGAGCGGTACGCATTCATGCGGTGTTCCTCGGAGCAAAAGACGCACCGCTCGGGGCAGCTGTAGGTCAGGTGCAACTCCAAGCGTTCCATGACAGCACCGTTGGGGCCGATCCACGGAGTGGCCGTCTCATCCAGCCCCAGCTCGGACACCTGTGTGGTGGCGCTCATGCAGCCCCTTTGTCACGCTTGTATCGCGCCCAGTGCGGGTACAGGGATCGGCAAAACGCTGTCAGCTCAGCATCGACGGCCCGGGTGGACTCCAGCACCTTGGGGTCAAGGGTCGTCTCAATCACTGCGTTGACCCGCGCGGCTCCTTCTGCCAGCCGCTGCTCATCGGGAGGATCGTCCAGCGTGCCGATTTGGGTTGCCAATCGGGTGTTGTCCAGGGCGCCTGACAATCCGATGTTCGATGGATGAATGGTGCGGTCTGAGTCGACGACGAGTCCGGTGTTGAAGAACGGCGTCGGCGCGTAGGTGAACAGGTTTCGAACGTAGGTTCGCTCCTGCCTTTTCCAACGTCCAGCGATGACCTGGGCCATGTCGGAAAAGGCCTGTTTGAGGTCGTTCAGTTGCTCTGGACGCCATCGCATGTAGTATCCGGGGAGAAAGTTGAAGCGCCAGAATCCGAGTTCCATGATGTGGTTCAGGTTTGCAGCAGCGCGTTTTGCCGTTGCAGGGGCAATGGTCTGGGTGATGACCACTCGTGGCACGCGCTGGAGTTCGGCATTGAGCTTCAAAAGGTGCGAGTAGGAATCAACCACAGTGGAGTCGACGGGGCGCCGCTGCCGGCGGTGATCGTCTGGCGCTCCGTCCATGGAGATCGTCAAGATCGCCTTGGGGTAGGCTCGCAGATAGTCGAACCACTCGTCATCGAGGCCGAGTCCATTCGTAGACAAGTACACCCATTGAATCTTGGGGTCGTGTCGAGCTTCCTCCATTGCCGCACGGACCACAGACGGGACCAGCAAGGGTTCGCCACCGAACAGCTTGATGTTTCCACCGCCGAAGGTGTCGGAAAACAACCTCACGGAGCGCCGCGCGTCCACCTCACTCAAGCTCGGCCAGCCGTCTTTGGCGGTCGGGCAGTAGCTGCAACGCAGGTTGCATTCCCGCGTCACCGTCAGGATAAGCTGCTTCACCACTGCCCGTGGGAGCCGTGGGACCCGTGGGACCCGTGAGACCCGTGAGACCCATGCGACCCGTGCGACCCATGCGACCCGTGCGACCCGTGGGATCCGTGCGACCCGTGGGACCCGTGAGAGCCGTGAGACCCGTGGGACCCGTGGGACCCGTGGGACCCGTGGGACCCGTGCGATCCATGGGACCCGTGCGACCCGTGGGAGCCGTGGGACCCGTGGGAGCCGTGAGAGCCGTGGGACCCGTGAGAGCCGTGGGAGCCATGGGACCCGTGGGACCCGTGGATCCTGTGGGACCTGTGGGGCCCGTCGATTTCCGGTCGATTTTCTGGTTGATTTCCGTTCGATTTCCGGTTGATTTTCCGGTCGATTTCCGGTCGATTTCCGGTCGATTTCCGACTGATTTCCAGCTGATTCTCTGGTCGATTTTCCAGTCG
>JAYZVA010000223.1:0-5215 GCA_036156175.1 Myxococcota bacterium | reverse complement strand
GACGGGCTACGGCACCGTGAACGTGGAACTCAAGCGGGGGACCGTCGCGCAAATCCAGGTGCAGCAAGCAGACAACACCGATGACTTTGGCTCGGCTGCATCGATTTATTCGGTCTCCGCCAGCATGCCCGATCTGCCCCTAACGATGGTTCAGTTGCTGCCGGATGCGCTGAGCCGACTCGACCACATGATCGCCGGAACCAGCGGCTTGGCGGTCGGCTCCGACGACGAAGTGTGGTGGATCCCCACCGAGCCGGGCCACTTGCCGCACCAGGTGGCGGACCTGCCATTTGCCATCGATGGAATGTGGAGCGTCCACATCGACGCCGATGGGGTCCTCGACGCGGCCATCTGGGCCGACAGCCAAGTGGTGCTCCTGCGCGGGCGGCCCGGTGGAGGCTACGGGTGGGGCGGCGCTTGGACCGCTGGAGAACGCGAAGTCGCGGGCGTCGTGGCCAACGATGTCGATGGCGACCGGCTGACCGACCTCGTCGTTGCGATGACAAGCGAAGACGAGTCGATGGTCGAAGTGCTCCTGGGCGATGGGCTGTGGGGGTTTGAGGCGGTCGCGCCGCTCGAGTTGAGCTACCCCCTCGATGGGGTCTCTGCCGCGGACGACGACCAAGACGGCACTCCCGACATCACGGTGTTGTCGAGCGCCACGGGCGTCCTGCGGCGGTACACCGTGACCGAGGAAGGCTGGGTCGGCGGCACACCGCCGGAAATCGCGCAGTACAAGGCCGACCCCGGTTCAATCTTGCTTCCGCCGGTGGACCTGAACTCCGAGGGCTCTCCGGAAATCGCGGTCGTTGGTCCGTCCGCTGCCAGCGCCCAGGAGTTGGTGTTTTACGTGCTCGGCGAACCCCCGACCAAGTACCCGCTCAGCTTCACGCCGTTCAACGCCACCTTCGCGGATGTGGACTCCAACGGCACTCAAGACCTCATCGCCCTGGAAGACAACGTGCTGAATGCCATCCGGTTTGTCGCCGATGAAGACCGCTTCATCTCGCAGGGCACCGTTGGGGTCGGCGAGTCTGGACCCGTCGTCGCCCGCGACTACACCGGCGACGGACTCGCTGAACTGGCCGTATTGAACGACGGCGTGAGCATCCGAACCGGCACCAAGACCGACGCGGACGTCTGGTCCGTCGAATCGTCCGGCATGCGCAGCTACTCCATCGACTTGGTCGGACCGGTGGCGGTTGGTGACGTGTCTGGAAACGGAACCATCGATGTCATCGGGGTCGCCAGCCCGGATGGCGTGCCCCGAATCAAGGGCTGGTGGTTTGTCGACGGCGATGGGGGCCCGTCCCTGCAGACCGCCGGCAAGGTGGACCTCCAACCCGGCGTGCTTCTGGATTTCGCTCAGTGCGCCAACAACGCATACGCGCTGGTCCAAGGGGCCGAGTCCACGACGCTGCACCGCGCGCGGATCAACCCCACCGACGCCAACTTCAACTTCACCGACATGTGGGGCGCGAAGGCCGTCGAAGGGAACCACATTGACTGCGGCTGGGCCACCCCTTCGGCCCGCGGGGTGGCGGTCTCAGACGGCGACGGAAACTGGGTGCTGTACCGCAATGACGGCACCCAGGTTGACGCTGGAAACTTCGGCCCCACCGCGGGAATTGGCATGGCGGATGTGGATGGCGACGGCGCTGACGAAGTCTACAACTGCGCCGAAGCCAACTGCCGCGTCCTCGGGGCAGACCTCAACGGCGACGGCTTGGATGAGGTGGTGCGCAGCGGATTCGAGACCCGGATCGACGGCGGACCCGCCCTGGCCAACGGGGGTTGGTTGGGCGCCGTTGATGTGGACGGCGACGGCGTTCAGGACCTGACGGCATACGACGACACCACCGGCACCTTCTCGATCTTCCGCGGGATGCAGAATGGGGTCGCTCCGCCAGTCAGCCTGAAGACGACCCGAGCCACAATGGGGCCGGGATTCTTGGCCGACGTCGATGGCGAC
This sequence comes from Myxococcota bacterium, assembly GCA_036156175.1. Classification (GTDB taxonomy): domain Bacteria; phylum Myxococcota_A; class UBA796; order UBA796; family UBA796; genus UBA796. The sequence continues at coordinate 3,243 of JAYZVA010000223.1, read as the reverse complement.
GGCGACCTCGAGTTTGTGTCCGTCGACACCGATGGCAAGCTCGTCCACTCGCGCACGACGGACTGATCCGACATGGCGACCCACGCCTTTGTGACCGGGGCGTCCGGAAAAGTTGCATCGGTGTTGATCCCGCGACTGATTGAAGCCGGCCACACGGTGACGGGCATGGTCCGAACCGAAGCCAAAGCAGCCGCGGTGCGCGCGCACGGCGCAACGTGCGTGGTCGGCGACCTCGCCAACCCGACGGCTGTGGACGAAGGGCTCGCGGGGGCCCGCATCGTGTTTCACCTCGCTGGCGGCATGCGAGGCCGGGGTACGGAAACCCCTGACCGAATCAATCGGTTGGGTACCCTGTCGCTCCTCGACCGCATCGAGCACGCCGGTCGACTCCAGTCCATCGTCTTCGCGAGCAGCGGCGCGGTGTACGGGGACCGGGCCGGGGAGCGGGTTGCGGATGGTGCGACCCCGAGCCCCCACACCCGTTACGGCGCCTCCAAAGTCGCGGCCGAACAGGCCCTGGAGTCCGCGCACCGTCGGGGCGTACCGGTGCGCGTGGCACGGCTGGCCGCGGTGTACGGCCCGGGCTTCCCATACCTGCTCGAAAAATGGATCCGTTCCGGTCGTGCATGGCTCCCGGGCGACGGAACCAACATTGTGCCGACGGTTCACATCGACGACGCTGTGACGGCCCTGATGTTGCTCGCCACAACGTCGGCGAAGCACCTGCACTACAACGTCGCCGATCGCACACCCATGACGGTGCGAACGTTCTACGGTGCGGTGGCGCGCGCGATTGGCGGGTCCCCACCCAGGCACTGGTCGCCGTTGTTGCCCGATGCCATCTCGGTCACCGCCGCACGCCTCAATGAACGCCTGCAGTCGCGGATCGCCCGCCGACCCCGATTCACCCCCGATGCGATCCGACTGATGACCGCGAGCGTTCAAATGGACACCCGCCGCCTGGCCGAAGACCTCGCCATGCAATGGGCCCATCCATCGGCGGAACAGGGCCTCTGTGCCGTGTTCGAGCGTTCGGCGCGGGACTGAAAACCGACCGCCACACCGGTCGGGCGGGGGCACGACTGCGGCGCCATGCTTGACCACCCGCCAACGGCGACCTATAGCTTGTGTCTGATTCAATACCGCGCGTGCGCGCACGCAAGGGGAGTCCCCATGACCTTAGTTTTCCTCGCTGCCCTCACCGGCTGTGCCCCTGATGATGCCACCGTGAAAGGCGACTGGTTTGCTTGGCTCGCCAGTCAGTCCTCAGCCACCGTCGATGAACGCAACCTGTCCTTCAGCGGCGCGACCGTGTTCGAATGCTCGGGTCGCGGCTGGAATCCAGACACCTGCGACTACGACAACGGCTACATCGGACCCCAAGGCAAGGGCTACAGCGACAGCGACCGCTTCATCGGCGGCGACTGCCCGCAGACCAACGCTGCCGGCAACTTCAACCCGAACGACGGTGCGTGCAACGGCGACTACATCGCCGCCTGCGGCGCCGATGACATCGCAGGGTTTCAAGCCGAGTGCGCCGAACTGCAGGCGCTCGAGTTCAACACCTGGGCCACTGACGACGGCTACTACGGCCTGAAGGGCGACATCAAGCCGTGGCGCACCGAAGCGCTGCTCAACTCCGAGGGCGACCTGCAGTTGACCGTGCACATCGAGCTCCCCGCCGACGAGAACAACAGCGACGCGGAGGACCAAGACTTCCGATTCAACTTCTCAATCGACCCCGACTTCGAACCGCTGGACTGCCTCGAGAACGAAGACGGCGAAGCGTACGTGGCCCAACGCGACGGCTCAAGCTGGGTTGATGAGTGGTCCGAGGACGAGGACGGGTACCGCATCTATTACCTGAACGCCGGTGCTTACCAAGTCAACCCGAACGACTCCGAGAACACGTGGTACCTCAGCAATGACATGCTCTCCGGATACGGGGTGGCCAAGTTCGCGGCCGAGGACGCCGCTTCCCGGCCCACCGACTACGGCCACTACCAGTTGGACGGCACGGGCCCCAGCTTCTTGGCCATCGACAGCCACGAGTCCCCGGACCTGAGCACCTACGATGCCAAGCATGCCGAGCTGTGCGAGAAGGTCGGCGCGGTATGCGACGGCGTGGTGTACGAGGACGACCCGACCACCGTCAACTGGGCGGAAGAGATGGTCAACGTCTTGGGTGCCAACAACAACGGCGAACCCCGCTTTGAGCACAAGGTCGAGAAGAACGACTGGCGGCCCATCGACAGCACGATCTCGGGACTCGACGGTTGGATGGAAGTCCACTCGTCATGGGTGCGCCTCAAGACGGGTCAAACCGTGGCAGAAGGCGAGAAGGTCGAAGGTGACTTCCAAGTGTTGTATGAAGGCGCCGAAGGCGGATCGCGCATCATGGTCCGCGGCACCTTCCTGATCGACGAGTTGAAGGTGGACCGCTGGGGCTACGAAATCCTCGAAGATGCAAAGCGAAGCGCCAATAACACGCCGTTCTGCAATGGAGCGACGCTGTAAAAGAGGGATCAACACTCAACTTCCGTTGACATTGAAAAAGCCCTCCGTTAATTCTAAAACAGAAGGCCGGGCCTTCTTGCTGTTCGTCGAGCGCGTCCCCCCCCCAACGCTCGTCGGTGGTAAGAAGTCCGGCCTTCGACCTTTTTTGGGACCGCATTGCCCAGGCCAAGGGCCGCGAAGTCCAAATCTGCCCTCGAAGTCAAATTCTGTGGTTCCGCTTGCCGTCGGTGATGTGTATAGTTCTGTGTCATGTTGATGACCCTCCTCATTCTTTGGTCTTGCGGCGACGGATCGGACCCGGCCCCCGAGCAACCGGACCCAGCCGCACCCGTCGCCCCAACGGCCGCTGCCCTGGCAAATGCCGTCAAGGCCGCCTCCACGCCCGATGATTCTTGGGGAGGCCTCTTCTGGCGGAACGCGATTGCGTGGAAGGTCGGAGGAGGGTCCGTGGTGGTGGGCCCCAAGACCGCTGCCGAGGTGCGCACAAGCGGCGACCCACTGGTCTGCAATGGAACAGCCGCCAAGGGGGCACCCAAGAACGGCGCGCTCGTGCTCCCCACTGGCTCGCCCCTGCCCGAGGACGGGTCCTCGCCCGCCATACAAGCTCATCGGGTCGAACGGGCGGCTTGGCGCCTTGATGAAGTCCTGCCCAGTCGCGGTCGATTCGACTCGAAGGTGAGTTCTACGGCACCATCCCGTCAACGGGGCGTCGAAGTCGGAAGCGTG
>JAYZVA010000222.1:0-6504 GCA_036156175.1 Myxococcota bacterium | reverse complement strand
GTGCCTCAACGGCGGTCAGGATGTGGTCACGTTCGGTGTCCCGAGCGATCTTGTCCACGGGTTGCCCGGTGTGGCCAGCTAAGGTGTTGTTGAGCGTGGTCTTCCAGCGAAGGATCTCTTTGGCGTGAATCTCAATATCGGTTGCTTGTCCGCGGTACCCGCCCAAGGGCTGGTGAATGAGGACGCGTGCGTGTGGGAGCGCCCGACGCTTACCCTCGGCGCCACCGGCGAGTAGAACGGCTCCCATGGAGGCGGCCTGTCCGATGCAGATAGTCGATACGCTGGGCTGGATGTACTGCATGGTGTCGTAGATCGCCATTCCGGCTGTGATCACCCCGCCAGGGCTGTTGATGTAGAGGTAGATGTCTTTTTCCGGGTCCTGACTCTCCAGAAACAACAGCTGCGCGATGATGGCGTTGGCGACCGTGTCGTTCACCTGCGTTCCTAAGAACACGATGCGGTCGATGAGCAGTCTTGAATAGATGTCGTAGGCACGCTCACCGCTGCGGGTGTGCTCAACGACGGTGGGCAGGTAAAAGGAACTGGCAAACTCGCTCATCGGTTCTCCGGATGGTTGGCCAGGACGGCCAAGAAGGGAATGGAAAGGGGGTGTAGAAGCGGTAACCCACAGATCCCACACCGGCTTCCCCTCCGCCAAACGAAAATGGGCCGGTCTCGGAGACCGGCCCATTCAGCGGTTCTGCGCGCCGCGGATTACGCGCCTTCCAAGACCTCGATGATCTGAGCCTTGGTCATCTTGGTGGTGACACTCAAGCCCTTGCCTTTGGCCACTTCCAGAAGTTCCGCCTTCTTCATCGACTTGTTCCAGGCGGCTCCGTCGGCGGCGCTGGAATCCGCAGGCGCCGCGTCCGCGGAGTCTGGAGCGGCAGCGGGTTCAACGGTCTTGATCGACGCGTTGTCGATCAGCCAATCGAGTGTCTTCTCTTCCTGAATGCGTGCCCGCAACATCGGCGCGGCGCCTTCCTGCTCGATGTAGCCCTGAATCGCCTCGACAGGCTGACCGCGCTGCTCGGCCATCTCTGCAATCTTTGCCTCCAAATCCGCGTCCGTGGCCTCGATCGACTCCTGCCTTGCCACGCCATCCAGCACGCAACTGGCCCGTGCGGCAAACTCGGCGCGCGTCTTCAAATCGGCCATTTCTGCGTCGGAGAACTTGAGGTTTTTGGGGTCCCTGCCCATGTAGGCTTGACGCATCCGCAGTTCATCAACCAGCGCGCTGAGCTGCTCGTCGATCATCCCCTGGGGCACATCGAACGAGTTGGATTCCACGAGGGACTCCAGCACATTCACCCGGGCTTGATTCTTGCCGGTGTTTTCAGCGAACTCTTGGAGTTGGGCCTTGATCTTGGCCTTCATGTCCTTCGCATTTTCGAAATCCAGTGCCTTGGCCACCTCGTCATCGAGCTCCGGTACGACGTGCGCTTGGATGGTGATCACCTTGACTGCGGCGAGGACCGTCTCGCCTGCGATGGCCTGATTCTCGGTGTGCTGCCCAATGGTGACTTCTTCGGACTTTTCGTCACCGACCTTCATTCCGATCAGCAGCCCTTCTACACCCGGATAGTACCGCTCTGCAACCGTGTGAATCATGGTCCCGGGTTCGTTGACCAACTCGGTGCCCGACTGGGTCAACGTCAACTGCGTCACGACCAGGTCGCCGGCCTGAACCGGGCGGTCATCGGTCACTTCTTCGATCCGGGCCTGGCCGGCAAGCTGCTGGCCAATCGCACGGTCGATGTCGGCCTTGGTGACCTTGGCCACCGGCATCTCAACCTTCACACCCTTGTGGCCTTTGACGGTGATCTCGGGACGGAAATCCACTTCAATCGAGAAGGTCAGGTCGGCGTCCCCACGCACATCGCTTTGCTCGACCACCTCTGGCCGACCGGCCACGGGCAAGTCGCGCACCGCTTCACGATAGGCGGCTTCAATCAGCTTGCCGAACACCTCGTGCTTGACTTGGGGGGCGTAGCGGGCCTCGACCATCTTCCGCGGCACCTTGCCGGGTCGGAACCCAGGAATGCGCACCTTCCGCATCAGGTCTCGATACGCCCGGTCCAGCTCCACTTTGACCTCGCCCGAATCCACCGTGAAGTGAAGCTTTCGGGCAATGGACGACACTTCTTCAATCTTCATATCGTACTGCATGAGTACTCCTCGCGTGCTTTTGACGGCGGCACCTAACCGAATTCGTCGAACCTCACAGCTTCAAAGCGCAACAAGCGAACTGCAAACCCAATGCGCGGCGCCGGAGCCGCGCTTGATGAGCACGCCCACTGAACGGATCAGCGGCGGTTATGCTTTGCGAAGAAGACGGGTCGAGAAGCGGTCTGGCTCCGCTTTGAGGAACTGCTGCTTCAGTCTGCCGGAGGCCAAATGGACGCTCACGAAGACAAAGAAGTGCTTGAGGTAATGCGGGCTCCCTTGTCGGTTCAACGGGAGCGATTGGCGCAGTGGGGCTACGGCGACGTCGGACTTCTAATGTTGATGTCGGCTTGCGATGGGGGATGTTTTTTCTGCGCCTCTGACGATGTCGTCAATCCTCCCGATCGCCTGATCACCACGATGGCGTCGATTGAGCAGTGGTTGGACTGCGCGCCGCCTCCGGAACTCCTGCTCGCCGGTTCCGAACCCATGTCCCACCGGGATTTTTTTCCGACGCTTGAACTGATCCGGAACCGCGGGGACGTGAAGGTTGACTTGATCACATCCGGACTGCGCATCGATTCGCAGCACGTTGCCGAACGCCTCTACGACTTTGGCGTGAGGCAAATCAGCTTGCCGATCTATTCCGACAACGAGGTGGAGCACGATGAAATCGTGGGCGTCGCGGGGCACTTGGAGCGGGTGCGTCGCGGAATGGAGTACGCCCAGAATGGCGGCCTTGAGGTGCGCGTTCACACACTGGCTTTGCGCCGAAACATTGACTCCATTGCTGATTTGGCTCTGTGGGTTCTCGCCAAGACGGGTCACCATCTCACCGTAGCGCCGCTGCGCGAGAAGACGCCGTTGTTCTCTTACCGACAGGAAGGGGTCGCGTTTGAAGCGATTGAAGATCGGTTGTCGAATGCGAGCGTCGTCTTGACCGGGTTTCCTCTCTGCGTCGCACCGTCACTGCCCCGCGGTGGCTCGACAGTCGTTCGGCTGTATTTCCAGTGTCAGTCTCGTGTTTTGGCGCCGTCCGTTTGTTCGCATTGCAGTCGAAACAACGAGTGCATGGGAATCGTGCCGGCGCAACTTCGCGCATTTGGCGCTGGTGCGCTTCAGCCCTTTCCGCTCGGGTAGCTTCGGCCGACGCCTATTCAATGTTGGTGAAGTTCACCGGTGCGCAGATGTCCGTGTCTGCAACCTGATGGTCGTAGTCGATGGGATGAGGCGGCGTCGGAGCATCGCAGGTTGAGGGTTCCTCGATGGAACCGCAGCGATTGCAAGAGACAGCGAACGTTTCTGGAAAGGTCGTGTTCCAAGTACTCAATGCCGTCAAGTCCATGGTCCACTGAAACGACCCATCACCCTTGGAGTGGGTCCGCCAATGAAAGTCTTCTTCCTCGGCGGGAGCCTCGTGCCGCAACACCCATTGAAAATCCTCGGATGACCGGACTTCGGTAATCTCAACCATCCCGAGTTTCCGGCACCACCCGTCGTCCTCCCAATCGAAAATAAGGCGGAAAAAATGACCGCCGACGTGCTCGAAGTTCGGAAGATTCGAGCCCTCGCCTTCGGGACAATGCCAGCGACCTTTGAGGGTGTCGACGGCCGCCGACTGGCACGCATTTTCCGGGTCGGTGTCGTCGCAGTCCCATTGAGCGGGGAACCCGTCGCAGTCGGCGTCGGGCTGCCCAGTCTCCGGGTCAAGGTTCCCCGCAGAACAGACGCCCTCGGCTGCCGGCGCCCGATTGGCATCCTGAGTGCAGCCCGCGATGAGCACAAACCAAGTCGTCAACGAGTTCAATCTGACTCCGGATGGGGCGTTGCAGCCGGCCGGTGTGCCGGGTTCACCGCCCCCAGGCTTCATTTTTACCACATCGGCGGGCATCAATCCCGACTCGATCACCCAAGGCCGAACCCGATGCGCAGCGGACCCGTTGCCGCCGGTGCTCGGTGCCAATCGCGCAACACGTCGGCCCCGCACCCGCGCGGCCATCGAAAGCACGGTACAACCGCGCCACGCACCAAGGGGGCCTCGTGTCCAAGTTTTCGGAATTCAACCTCGAAGAGTCCATTGTCGCGGCCGTCGACAAGCTCGGATTCGAGCAGGCGACCCCCATTCAGGCGGCGACCATTCCCGCGTTGATGACCGGGGTCGACATCATTGGCAAAGCGCGGACGGGATCCGGCAAGACCGCGGCCTTTGGCCTGCCCATGCTTCAGCGACTCGTCGATGGCGGCGATCGTCCGAGGGGACTCATCTTGGCCCCGACGCGAGAGCTGGCCTTGCAGGTCACCGACGCGATGCGCTCGTTTGCAAAGGGGCTCCCCGTGCGCATCGTCACGATCTACGGGGGCGCCCCCTACCCGCCTCAACTGAAAGCCCTCCGAAACGGAGCCACCATCGTCGTGGGAACGCCTGGACGCGTCATCGACCACATGGAGCGCGGCACCCTCGATCTCTCCGCGATTGAAATGTTTGTCCTCGATGAAGCCGACGAAATGTTGCGCATGGGCTTCATCGAGCCGGTGCAAGACATCATCGCTGCGCTGCCCGAAGACCGACAGATTGCGTTGTTCAGCGCCACCATGCCCCCCGCCATCCAAGGGGTTGCGCAGCGGTTCACGCAGGACCCGAAGACCATCGAAGTGGAGTCGACCTCGTTGTCGACAGACCACATCGAGCAGTTCTGGGTTCGTGCCCCGGCTCGAAAAAAAGCCGACACGCTTGCCCGCCTGTTGCTGGCAGAGCCGTCTGGCTACACGTTGATTTTTTGCCGCACGCGCCGCGGCTGCGCGGAAGTGGCGGATGCCCTGACCAAACAGGGCATCGCGGCCGATGCGATTCATGGAGACCTGAATCAGGCTGCGCGCGAGCGCGTGATCAACCGCATGCGCGCCAAATCCCTCAATGTCTTGGTGGCAACCGATGTTGCGGCGCGCGGCATCGACGTCAGTCACCTGACCCGCGTCATCAACTACGACTACCCCGGGTCCGCAGAGACCTACACCCACCGAATCGGCCGAACCGGTCGAGCGGGCGCATCGGGGGTTGCGATCACCCTGGTGACCCCGAGCGAACAGCGCAAACTGCGGTTTCTTCAAAAGGCCATCAAATACGACATTCGGGAAACCGACCCGCCGACAAACGCTGAGATCGCTGTGCAGCAACGCGCGCTGCTCTGGAACGAGGTCGAAGGGGTGCTGACAACCGTCGACCTTCAGCATGAGTTTGACTGGCTAACGGAACACGGCGTCGCATCCGATGTGGACCCCATGTCCCTCGCCGCGGCGGCGATTCATCTGCTGAATCGAACGCGTGGAATGGACCTGGCTCCGCCGAAGCCCGAACCCAAGCGCACAAAGCACGAGCGCAGAGAGAACGACAGGCATCGCGAGCAACGTTCAAATCGTCCCCCTCGCAACGACACCGACATGCAGCGAGTCAACGAAGTGGAGCTGTTCATCGGTGTCGGAAAGTTTGCCGGCGTTCGACCCGGTGACATCGTTGGTGCACTGGCCAACGAGTTTGGAATCAACGGCCAAGACATCGGACGGGTCATGCTGTTCGACAAAAATGCGTTCGTCGGACTGCCCCGCGCCATCGCAGACGACGTGCTGGCCAAACACGACAAACTCACCATCCGCGGCCGCACCACCTACCTGTCGTTGGCTCGTGGCCGCAATGAACGGGACGACGGCCCTCGGCGCAAGCACAAAGGCAAGCCCGTCAAGCGCGGACCCAAACAGCATCAACGGCGGAAAAAATTCAAGCGGTGATGGCACAATGGGCTCATGACCACCCGAATGCTGTCCAAAGGCCTCGCCGTTGATGCGCTGTGCGAGGCCATTGCTGCGGAGCTGCACAGCATGGAATCGCTGGCAGCGATGGCGCGGGATGAAGCCACGAGCACCGAGACCAAAGCCGAAGGCAAATACGACACCCGCGCAACGGAAGCGTCGTACCTCGCCCGCGGACAGGCATGGCGCATTGCCGAGCTTCGAACGCTGCGGAGCTGGCTGATGACAGACAGTGCCCGGGCGCCAACGCTGCCCCAGTGTGTCCAAACCGGGGCGTTGGTGCGCGTCGACGGTGCCCGAACCGAGTGGCTCTATGTCGCACCAATCGGGGGGGGCAAGGCCTCCGTCGGCGGAGACACGGTGCGCATCGTCTCGCTTGCGAGCCCACTGGGCGCGGCGATGGAGGGGTTGGAAGTCGGCGACACGTTTGAAGTGGATACCCCGCGGGGTCGTCGAGAGTACGAAGTGGTCGCCGTGGGCTGACGCGCTACCCGCGCCTCGACAACTGGGCCGCATCATCGAACAGCCGCTCCA
>JAYZVA010000221.1:0-22585 GCA_036156175.1 Myxococcota bacterium | reverse complement strand
CCTTCAGCCTCGCGAACGGTGGCGAAGGGCGATGCGGCCACAACGGCGGCTTCGTGGTCGGACGGCACCGTACAGAAGACGTAGCGGTCCGCCCACGGCGCGGGGTCCATGGTCGCAAGCAAGGTGGCGAGGTCGGACACGGCGGCCATGGGCCCTCCTTTCGGCCAGTGTACGCCATCGCGGGATCGCCGGGGAATCCGGTGCGGGCTGGAGTTCATCGATCCCCCGCATTACACCGACAAACGCCCTGTTTGGAGGTCTGCTCATGCCCCGATTGTTGTTGTTGTGTTGGACCCTTGCCCTGGCGGGTTGCGACGGCCTGCTGTTTCGCACGGGTTTCGATGACATCGAAGACGCCGTGCTGTACACGGCGGAGACGCTGACGGAGGCCCCCGAATCGGCTGACCAGGTCTTGGTGATCAACCACAACATCAAGTACGGCGGCGCCCGCTTGTTGTTTTTCTGGGAGTGCGGCGGCACCCGCTACAACATGACGGAAGGCGAAGTGAAGGGGCACCTCGACGCGGTGATCGAGCTCATCAACGCCACCGAGCCCGACATCCTCATGCTGCAAGAGGTCGACGTCCTCAGCCAGCGCAGCGCCTACATCGATCAGGTGCAGTACATCTTGGACCGCACCCACCTGAACTACGGCGCCTACGCCAGCCAGCACAAGTCGGACTTTCTGCCGTCGGACGGCATGGGCAAGATGGACTTTGGAAACGCGACCTTGTCGCGCTGGCCCATCGCCGAGGCGACCCGCTACGCCTTGCCTCTCGTGAGCGAGTACCCGGCCTACTACCAATACTTCTACCTGAAGCGGCACATCTTGGACGCCACCATCGAGCTGCCCGGCAACCCGGACTTCCATGTGGTGAACACCCACCTTGAAGCCTTCAGCGACGACGGCACCAAGCGCCGGCAGATCGACCAGTTTCACGGCCACCTCACGGATCTTCACGACGACGGAGTCGACTTCATTGCCGGCGGCGATCTGAACAGCCTGCCGGCGGGCTCCCAGGTGCTCAAGAACTTCGACGGCGAGTGCCCCGACGAGGCGCGCTTTGAGGGCGACAACTACGAAGGCGAAGAAGACTGGCTCGACGACCTCTTTGCCGACTTCAATTCCCTGATGCCGCTCGACGAATACGCCGAAGACAACGGACCGTGGCACTCGTATGCGGGCGACCCCGACATCGGCTGGAACCGCACCCTGGACTACCTGTTCACCAACGGCACATGGCTCGAGGGCGAGGTGATGCAGTCCGAAGCGCAGGGCGGCCACACGACGATTCACTTGTCGGACCACGCCCCCATTCGGGCCATCTGGGAGGCGGGCCAATGACCGCGATGTGGATGGCACTGTTGGCCGCCTTCGCCCCGACCGCCCAGGCCGGCGCGGGGACCTCTCACGGCACGGCGGAGGTCCTGGATGAAGGCGAGTGGGAAGTGGGCGTGTACGCCCCCCTCCGCCGCGGCATGGGCAACGGCGTGGAGCTGTCGATTCACCCGCTGGTGGCGCTGCTGTCGCCGCACCTGGCGTTGAAGAAGGCCTGGAGCACCGATGGGGCGTGGGTCGTCGCGTCGCGGCACAGCCTGATGTACCCGACCCCGCTGCTGCGGACGTTCGCCCGCGAGGGCACCGGTGGCATCATCGTGGCCGATGCGGAGATTCCCCCGACGTTGGCGAGCGACCACCGGTTCATCGCCACCACGGGCGTGGGCGAGGCGACGGATCTGAGCCTCTCGGCGCGGGTCATGGTGGGCGCGGGGCTCGGCGAGGGCGATTGGCCGAGCATCGATATGCCGCTGTCCTACACCCGCACGGCCGCCTACCGAGACCACGTGGCCACCGCCGCCGGTGTGCAGCTGGACGGCGGGTTGGTGGGGCCGTTGTTTTACCGGCTTGACGTGGATGGCTGGTGGCTGCCCAACAGCGACGCCGCGTGGGCGACCGAGGTCAAGACCACGGTCCACTGGCGACCCTCAGACGGCTTCAACGCGCACATCGGCGCCACCGCCGTGGTGGGCGAGTACCCCTATGGGAACAACTGGCACGTGCTGCCGGCCTTCGACCTCATCTGGCGGTGGTGACCCTCAGCGCCACCAGGTGCAGTTCGCAAAGTCGATGCTCATCTGAACCAGCCAGTGCAGGAACACGCCGGGCAGAATGCTGCGGGAACGCAGCGCAATCCCGCAGAGAATGAAGCCCGCGGCAATGGCGGCCATCATCTCGATGGGGGGCTTGCCGTAGTGCATCACCACGAATGGGAAGGTCGACAACAGCACGGCTTTGGATTGGTAGTCGCGCTCAAAGCCAAACAACAGCAGGCCCCGGAAGTAGAACTCCCACCCCATCCAGTACAGGATGTAGTAGGCGTGGTGGGCGGCGAACATCAGCCCGTCGGTCTTGATGCCGCGAACCTGGGGGTAGGTCTTGTCGAAGGACGGAAAGTCCGAGACGACCCACAGCACCGGCAGGAACAGCAGCCACAGCACCGTGACGAGCTTGAACTCCGCCCAGGTGCCTCGGATGCGAAAGCCCAGGTCGCGGGGACTCCACCCGGCAAACGCCCGCATGAGGATCAGCGGCACCACCATCAGCAGCAGCGCGCACATGGTGTTCTTCCACAAATACCGGGCCAGCTGGGGGTCACCAAAGCCCAGCAGCGAGTCGATCCAGGCGACCCAGGCGTCGGGCATGGAGCGCCGCTTGCCCATCTCGACGTAGATGGTGAGCATCGCCATGCTCATGACCGCGAGGCCCAAGGGGTGCCGATCGAGGTCCGGGTAGGTCGATTTGAAGAGGTCGCGCAGTCGGTTCATGCTGCGGACCTATTGCGCAGCGGGGGTGCTGACCACGTTCGACAACTCGGGTGCAACTACGACAATGCGGCGTCGGCCTCGGCTTCGCGTTGCTCGCGCTGGATCTCGAGCTGCCGGCGCATCACCCAGTTGGACAGGTGCTTCCGGCAGTCGGATTGGGACCGGTCGTCCGGGTGAAATTCGATGCCGACAACCCCCGTTGGTCGGACGGGATCGCCGGAGGGATCGCCCGCCTCGCGCACGGCACCAAACCGCACCTCGGCCCGCAGATCCAGGTGCGAGTCCCCCAGGGTGAACGCGGCGGTCAAGGCCTGACCCGAGGGCAGCCCCGCCACCGCATCAACGGGGACGGTCACGCCCACGCCGGTGAGGCTGAGGTCGCGCATGCGGCCGTCGACCACGCCACCGGAGGGGTCGGTCAGGGTGACCTGGATGGGCGGCGCCGGTGCGGGCTCCACCCGAACCGCTCCCCGGCGGTTGAACACGCGCAGCAGCGCGCGGTCCAGGTTGAAGGTCTCGTCGATTCGGCGGAGAAATGCCACGCCGCACACCACGCCAGCGTCGACTTGCTGAATGTGCGCAATCCGGCACGTGATGTCCAGCGACTCGGGCAGTCGGTTCGATTCGATTCGAACCTTGGGCTGGGCGCGACTCGAGCCCACCAGCCGCGCCACTTCATCGTGCTGGGCATCGAGAAAAGCGACCGCCGCTCCGGCCACGCTGATGTCGATCAAGTGGACTGGATTGGGTTCTCCCCACGCCATCATGGACACCTGAATGCCGTTCAGGTCGTCTCCGGTGACGCGGTAGTGCCGGCGCTTGCTCCCTTGCATACCGGGAGTTTACCGCACTCTCCCCGTTTGCAGGGTTCGACCGCGCTCAGGGCAGTTGCGTTCCCAGGCGGTGGGCCAAGCTGTGGAAATCGCTGTCGCGTTCGATGAACCGGGTGCTCGTCTTCAGCGTCTCCTGGTTCACGATGTCGCCGAACGGGATCATGCGGTGCTGCATCTGACCGCTGATGCTGACCATGCACCCGTTGGCATTGTGTTCCGTCAGGGCCAGCGCGGCGCCGATGCCCAGCTGGCACCCCAGCACCACGTCAAAGGCGTGGGGCATTGCGCACCGCGCTTCGTAGCCCAGCTGGACGCCGGTGATCTTTTTGCGCTCGCCGCGTTGGGCGAACAGCCGCTCCTGGGTGCGCTCCGCAACCAGCTTGCCGATGTTGAGCTTTCCAAGCGAGATCATCCCGTGCTGGTCGCGCGGCAGGTGGGCCACCGTGTCCGGCGGCAGCAGCTCGACCAAGCCTTCGGCCAGCACGACCACGCCGTACCGCTTGCCGGCCGTCGCCCGCGTCTCGATGAGCTGGATGATCCGGTCGCAGAGCGCATCGAGATCCAGGTGAACGTTCACCTTGCCGTCTCGGGGACCGGCGTGCTCGTCCACGAGTTCGCCGATCACGTCTTCGACGCCAATCATCAAGTGGGCTTCGCCGGCGATGGCGACGCCGTAGCCGAGCCATCCGGCCATCCGGCCCATCACTTCCACCACAAAGTAGCTCTGCGTGGCAATGGCGTCGGCGCGAAGGTTCAGCAGTTCCTTGGACATCACGTCCACGGCGGTGAAGAATCCAAAGGTGAAGTCGATGCCGCTGTAGTCGTTGTCGATGGTCTTGGGGACGTGAACCACCCGCACGCGGTGGGCATCGGCCGGCAATGTCTCTTGGTACCGGTGCAGCGAGTTGGCTGTCATGAGGGTGCCGTCGCCGCCAATGGAGATCAAGGCATCGACATCGAGGGACGCCAGGGCCGCGTGGGTTCGGGCCAGCGATGCATTGCGCTCCGGATCGGTGAAGTGCGCCGGGGTGGTGATCTGACGTCCGGGGTTGGCGCGCGCGGTGCCGATGCAGATTCCCCGGCTGTTGCGGAGGCCGCGCAGCTCGCGGGGCGTCATCACCCGGTAGTCCTCGCCTTCGATCATCGGTCGGGTCTCGGCGTTGTATTGCTCGAGTCCGCTGTAGCCGTGGTGAATTCCAAGCACTTCGATGCCGCCGCGAATGAGCGCGGACGCGGCGGAAGAAATGACGGCATTGGCGGCCGGGGCGGGTCCACCAGAAAAGACAATGGCAACGCGGTTCATGGGGTTTGATCTCCGGCCGGGGCCCTAACGCGGTCGCTTCGCCTTCGGGACTGCAGAACCGATCAATCGATGCCGTTTAGGGTGTCGACCGCATCGAACAGGTCGCCTCGGTTGTAGAAATCGACCGCCAGAACCGCGATCCGTCGGTTGCGTTCCGCTTCGCACGCCGCGGACCGTTCCATCAAGGGTTCGTAGGCATTGACCTCGGCGGCCCCCGATTCGGTGGGCAGCGGGGTCCCCACCCAGTGATTGACCAGCAACAACGGATTGGCGGTCCGGCCCCGATTGGGTTCGCAGGTCATGTCATCGAATGATTGATGGCTGTACGGCGTGTCCTGGAAGAGGTCCCAGGCATGGTGGTACCACCCGGGGGGCGGGCCCTTGTGTTCGGCGGTCACCACCAACTGGGTGCCCTCGGCGATGAGTTCCCGCAGCGTGGGCATGGCGCCCTCCCACGTCCATGCGCGGGCGGCGAGTCCCGTTTCTTCCAGGGCCGCCGTCATGGTGTCGACGGGCAGCCCGTCCTGGAAGATGATCGCGACCACGTTGTGGGGGTCGCGGCGGAGAAAGGCTTCGATTTCGGCCAGCCCCTCGTTCAGCGGTTGGGCGCCGAGCTCGCAGTATCCGTGGCACAGGTGGGGCGCGCCGTTCCATTCCATCGTGTCGAGCATCAACGCGCGAATTCCGTCCTCGAGTTGGCGGGTGATGCCGTGTTGTTGATTGGCTGCGATCCATCCGGCGTCGAGGTTGGACATGCTGTTGTGGGTCCCGGGCAGGGTCACATCATCGAGGGTGCGGTCGCACAGCGCGGCGTGGCCGTTGCAGGCGACCGCGTCGTCCGCTGGGTCTGTCGCGCGCGGCGTGCATCCCGCGGCGACGAGCCAGGCTGCGGTCAAGGCCGCGTTCAAAGGGCGTCCATGGCCCGCTGCAGCGGCGCGCGAACTTGTTCGGCGAAGGCGTCGAGGTCGTCCCGCTGCATCGCACGGAAGATGGCGCTCGGCTCGCCAATGGACACGGCGATGGCGCCGTCGTTCTGTTCCGCCACCACCACGCTGCAGGGCATCAGCAGCCCAAAAGCCGGGTCGGCTTGGAGGGCCCGGTGCGCGAGGGGTGGATTGCACGCGCCCAGCACCGTGTACCGATTGATCTCGGCGCCGATTTTGGCCTTGAGCGTGCCCTGCATGTCGATGGAGGTGAGGATCCCAAAGCCGTTTTCGGCCAGTGCGGCCGTGACGCGCTCGATGGCGTCATCAAAGGACACGCCGGTCAGGGTTCGGGTGATGCCGTAGCTGGGGGTGCCGAAGTCGTTCATGGTGCCTCCACGGGACGGGATCCCGTAGCGGCGTCGCTCCCGGGTGTCGAGCGGCGGACCGGTTGGGCGGGCGTCGGTGGCGGTTCGTTTGCCGCCCCGCCCCGCCACACGGTTAGGGGAGTCGCGCGCATCCCCCTTTTCCCCACCCGAGGCTCCCATGCGGTACGAAGGACGGCTGTACAGGCCCCCCAGCGAAGCGCAGAGTTACATCCTGCAGGCGACGGTGGGGTGCAGCTGGAATCGGTGCACGTATTGCGACATGTACTCGGACAAGCCCCGCTTCCGCGTTCGTCCGCTGACGGAGAGCTTGGAAGACATCGGTGCAGCCGGCGCAGCGTTTGGTCCCCGGGTTCAAAAAATGTTTGTGGCCGATGGCGACGCGCTGGTCATGCCCATGGACCACTGGGAAGCCATCCTTGACCGAGCCCACGACACCTTCACCCACCTCCGACAGGTCAGTTGCTACGCGACCGCCGACAACATCCTGGGGAAGACCGACGCCGAACTGAAGCGCTTGGTTGAACTCGGCATGGACCTGCTGTACATCGGTCCGGAGTCGGGCGACGAGACCACCATGCGCCGCATTGCGAAGGGTCCGCGGCCCTCGGGCGTGGAGCGCGGGCAAGACTACCTCTTTGCCACCCACGCGGAGGCCGCCAAGCGGGCCAAGGCCGCCGGGTTTCGGATCAGCACCATCTTCTTGTTGGGCGCGGGAGGCGTGAACCGAAGCCGGGAGCACGCCGAGGGCTCGGCCCGGCTGATCACCGAGATGGACCCGGATTATTTGTCGGCCCTCACGCTCACCGTCGTGCCCGGAACCCCATTGGCCGCCATGGAAGCCAATGGAAAGTGGGTGCTGCCCGACGTTCCCCAGTTGCTCGGCGAGCTTCGAACCATGGTGGACCAATCGCGTCCGACCAATGCGCTCTTTCGAACCAACCACGCCAGCAATTACCTGCCACTGGGGGGGCGATTGCCCAGCGATCGTCAGCGAATTGTCGACACGCTGGATCTGGCCTTGTCGGGTGCGATCCCGCTCCGGCCGGAGTGGAGCCGGGGGCTCTGATGGATGCGGCCGCCTGGATTTCCATCGCCTCGGTCTGCGCAGCAGGAGCGATGTCGCCCGGTCCCAGCTTCGCCGTTGTGGTTCGGAACACCATCGCTGGCGGTCGGATGCAGGGGGTGTTGACGGGCATCGGGCACGGTCTTGGCGTGGGCGTCTATGCCTGCGGGGCGGTGTTCGGAATGGCGATGCTCATCGACGCATTTCCAACCGCCACTCAACTGGTCGAGACCATGGGCGGGCTCTACCTGCTTTGGTTGGGGATTCAGGCGTTTCGAACCGCGGGTCAGGGCGACATGAGCGCGGCGAATTCGGGTCGCAGCCGCGGCTTCATCGATGGCATGGCCATCTCGGTATTGAATCCAAAAATCGCCGTGTTTTTCTTGGCGCTGCTCGGTCCCTTCATCCCGGCCGATGCCGGGGTTGCCGAGCGACTTGGGGTGGCGGCCCTGGCGATGGTGATCGACGGTGCGTGGTACGTGTTTGCCGCGCTGATGCTCGTCACGACGGGGGCCACCGACTGGCTCGCCAAGCAGGGCGTGTGGGTCGACCGGGTGCTGGGTTCAATTTTGGTGTCCATCGCGGGATGGTTGCTGGTTCAATAGTTCGCCCGGCAAGGCGAGCGTTCTGCGTTGGCGCGACGCGCGTTGGGGATGGCGCGGCCGAATGGGCCGCCGCTGCGCGTCGGCACGGGAGCGGATTCCTGCCCTGAACCCGTCGGTTTGGGATACAGTATGGCCATGAAACATCACATGCTTTCGTTGTTGGTGCCGCTCGCCGTGGCCGGGTGCGGCGATTCAAAAGATGACACGGCCGGCGGATTGAGCGATGCGGATGCGGATGCGGATGCGGACGCCGACGCCGATGCCGACGCCGATGCCGATGCGGACGCCGACGCCGATGCGGACGCTGATGCGGATGCAGACGCCGATGCGGACGCCGACGCCGATGCAGACGCCGATGCGGACGCCGACGCCGATGCGGACGCCGACGCCGATGCGGACGCCGATGCCGACGCCGACGCCGATGCGGACGCCGACGCCGATGCGGACGCCGATGCCGACGCCGACGCCGATGCCGATGCGGACGCCGATGCGGATGCAGACGCCGATGCGGATGCGGACGCCGATGCAGACGCCGACGCCGACGATACGGGTACGCCACCGCCACCGTCTTGCACCGCGGATGACTTGGAGTTCACGGCGGAGGTCCGACGCGTCGGCGGGGCTGCCTTCGATGGGCCCATCACCGACGCCGATGAGTTGATCGGCACGGGCATCGTCACCAACCCGTGCGATGCCGACTTGACCTTCACGAGCACCAGCGGCTGCTTGGTGAACTCCATCGAGTACTCCGGCGCGTCCGGCACCGTTGGCGGCGAAGCGCCGATGTGCACGATGGCGATCACGGACTTCACCGTCCGCGCCGGCGACTTCATCGAAGAATCGCTCGTCTTGGGAACGCTGGCACCGGACGACTACACGATGACCGTGAGCTTTGGCGGGTCCGCGTCGGCGACGACCGACTTCACGGTGGACGGGACCACCACCGCGGCCACTGCGGTGCCGGACTTCGAGCTGCCCGACGTCAATCCCAACTCGCCATCGCTCGATGAGAACATCTCGCCCCGAGACCTGATGGGGCAAGTGTCGGGGTGGTACTTCATCAAAGCGACCTGAGGCGGCTGCCGCGCCCAGTTTGGGCGCCTCGCACAGATGCAAGACGAGTTTGATGCCGCGGGCATCGACATCACGATTCGGGCGATCAACAAGATCTCGGCCGAGTCGGGCATTTCATCGTTGACGACGGACATGGACCTTCCCATCGTGCAAGACACCACCGCCCGGGATGTCTGGTCCGACTGGGGCGGCGAGTGGCGCGACGTGTTCTTGCTCAATGAGGCCAACGAGCACGTCGGGACGTACAACCTCCGTGACCACGACATTCGCGACGCGGCCGACTACGCCGAGCTGAAGGGCATGTTCGAAGATTTGGTTGTCGACTAGCGGCCCAGACGGTCGCGGTGCGGTTAAGCATCGGCCATGCCCGATGCCGAACACACCCGTTTATCTGCTGAACTGACCCAGTTTGTGGAGTCGCTGACCGAAGAAGAGGCCACCATCGGGGCGGTCTTGGACACGATTGCGGACCGCGGGTTCGGGCTGATCTTGCTGATCTTGGCGCTTCCCGCTGCGTTGCCGCTTCCCGCACCGGGCTACGCCACGCCGTTCGGCATCATGATGGGCATGCTGGCAATCCAGATGATTCGCGGGCGCCCAACCCCGTGGCTGCCCGAGCGCGTTCGGGCCCGCACGGTCACCAAGTCCAAGCTGGCATGGACCGTTCGAAATGCCGGCGTTCCCCTCCGGTTTGTCGAGTGGATCATCCGGCCCCGCCTGAGTGGGCTGGCCCGGAACCGCGCCTTTTTGGCGTTGGTGGGGGTGATTGTGTTGGTGATGTCGATCAGCATGTCGATGCCGATTCCGTTGACCAACACCGCACCGAGCTTTGTGATTTTCGTCTTGGCCGCCGGCATTCTGGAAGAAGACGGGCTGGTGCTCCTGGGCGGGTTGGTGTTGGCCCCGGTTGCGGCGGGCATTGCGGCCGTGGCCGTGTACTACGCCTGGACGTTTGGGCTGGATGCGGTCGAGTCGCAGGCCAAGCCGTTCATCAAGGGCCTGTTGGGGCTGAGTTGAGTCGGCAAAATTTGCGCGATAGCAGAGGAGGGAGCCAAGCAATTGGCGCCCCTGATGCGTGACGCGTACCGATCATGACCCCCACCTCCCACCACCTGCGCTCCGTGACCTCGGGTCCGCTGGCGGATGTTCTGGCAGAGGTCTTGGGCCATCCGACCGGGATGAGTTCTGCGGGGTACCCGTTTCTGGCGGAGCCGGCGTACCGAACGTTGCGCGACCGCGTGCCGCAGGTGTTGGGATGGGGCCCGCAGGTGTGGGACACCGTCGACGACATGTGCAATCGCCTCGACGGGCTCGACGAGTCTCACCGCCACCACGTGCTGCAGAGCCGCCGGGTGGTGCAGCAGGTGTTGCGCACGGCCGCCATCACCGCACCACCGGCGTTGTGGTTGGCGCGGCACGTGGTGGGTGCCATGAGCACGCTCGGGGTCACCCGCCGATTGCTTTCCGGCGAGGCCATCGATGCTGCGAACATTGGCCTCAGCCCATCCCAGCTGGACACCGATCTCAGCTTCTTGACCGTGTTGGGGATCACCGAGCGCAGCGGTGGAACGTTTCGACTCTCGGAGCGACCGGAGTCGCGAAGGGTGCTCGAGTCGTTGGGTCCGCTTCCACAGGGCGAGCCCGTCGATGCCGCGGTGCACTGGGCGCGGGCCTGCGGCGGCGAGCGCTTGTCGGATCCGGCGCGCGACCACTTGCTGGTCTTGGCGAGCGGCGCGATCCCCCGCAGCAGCCACGTGCAGACCGAATGGTTTCCCACCTTCGAAGAGATCGCGTTGGGCTATCGATTGCTCCCGCTCATTGTGGGCATGGCTTCATCGGGGACCACCACGGATTGCTTGAAGCAAACCAGCATAGCGCCCATCGACTTGGTTCCTGACGATGCGGAGCTGGGCGCGGCGGCGCTCCAGTTGATGCACGCCGCTGGCATTGTTCGACCCATTCCAGAGCTTCAAGAATGCGTGGCGACGCCGCTGGGTCGGCGGCTGCTGGAGCGCGGCCCCGGACCCTTCGGAATCATCGAGGCGTACCAACCGTACATGGCGCAGCTCGACGCCATTGGCCGAAGCGGCCGGGGGAACGTTCACCTGACGCGCTCAACCAACATCGCCGCCAGTCAGCGGGCGAATCGCGAGAGCTTTCGAAAAGCCAACGATGCGCTCGACCGGTACTGCCGCGACACGGGCGCTCGGTATTCCGTCTTCATCGAGCACGCCCTGGGGCGTGGAGAAGCCACCCGTCAGCGGTTCGTTCGCTCGGGCGATCGGTCCATTCAATACGTGGGGGCCGACTTGGAAGATGCGGCCATCGATGCGGCCATCGCGGAGCGGGACGCGGGGGCGTTGCCCGCCGGCATGGTCTTTGTGCGGGGGGCGGACATTGGCAAGGCCGACACCCTGCTGCGCGCGCTTCGGGAGCACGGCATCGACCCCGAAGGCGCCGTCATGATGGTGGGCAATGGGTTTCATGAGGTGCGGGATGCGCACGACGAAGGGATCATCGCTGTATTCAAGGCCGAGGCGGACGCGGGCATCGTGCTGCTGTTCACCGAAGAGACCGCCCTCTCGATCGCCGATCAGCAGGCGACGGCGTGGAACACCTACCATCCCGCGTTTCGGTACGTGCACGAGAAGTCGGGCCAGGGGCTGCGACCGAGCATCAATCGGCCGACTTCACCCGATGATCCGTTGCCGCTCAGCTGGACGGCTGCGGCCCGGGCAGCCGGCTACCGTCGGCTCGACCAGTACTGCACATTGGGGCGCACCATCTATCCCTGTCCGCCGCCCGATGGGCACAACCCCAGCACCTACGTGAACTACTTTTTTGTCCCAGGGGAGTAGTCCTCAGGCGGGGCCCCACTCCCGGTCGGGGTGGTCATCCATCGGCACCACCAGCCGGTACACTTCGTGGGGCCACGGCGCGACAGCGCGGCCATCTTGGCGCGGCGGGTACTTGGGAAACAGCAGTTCGCCGTCCCGCGGGGCGTGCATGGGCGGCGTTCCGGGTGCATTCAGGGCGTCCCCGGCCCGGACCGCTTGGAAGTTCACGAGCCCGGGTCGCAGCGTCTGCGCGGGATCGGTGAAGGGCTCCGCATGCGCCGTCGTCAAGAATCGAAAATCGGGTTGCGCGCCAGCAAGCGCTTCGATGTCGGCGCCCGCTCCGACCGCATCGGCCGCCGCAAGCGTGTTGGTGATGGCCGTCCAACACAGCGCCTCGGCCTCGTCGGAAAACCCCTTTTCGGACAACTCCAGGGTCATCCCCGGTCGTCCGCGGTCGGTGACGTACTCGTCGGTGCACTTGGTGCCTGCGCTGAATCGGGTCGTTGGATTTCGCGTGACCCAGACGGACGTGGCTTGGGTGGCACGGGCCCAGTGCCAAGCGAGACGGTTCCAGGCAAAGATGTAGAACGGTCGCGCCGTGGCGCGGATGGTCTGGTGAAAATCGACCAAGACGTCGGCGGCATCCAGGATGGGCATCAATGCCATCGCCCGCCGGTCCTCGTGGGTGTCATTGCCGGTGTCGAGGAAGACCCGATTGAGATCGGCCTCGAGGAAGCGTCGGTGTTCCAGTGCCGCCTCGGGATTCCCCAAGAACACCGACATGCGCCCCCCAAATTCGAGCGTTCCGGCATTGAGTTCATCGATCAACCGAATCGCGGCTGGAAGGGAGCCGTACTCGTTGCCGTGCACCATGCAGCCGAAGACCACGTGAACCGAGTGCCGGCCGCCATCGTGGTGGTGCACCCAATCGTAATCGAACGGATGCGGCACCGCGCGCTGCTGGAATCGGTCCAACAGCGTCGTGAGACGGCGGTGGTTCTCGGGGTCGAAAGCATCGTTCATGCAACAGCCGTATCATCTGCGAGCGTACCCGGTTAGACCCCGCCACAGTGAAGGTGAGGTCCCATGCTGTTCGCATTGATCATCGGCGCGGTTTCCGGCTGTGCATACATCACGGATGACGAATATCGAACCCGCTTGGGGGGCAACGCCGGCAGCCATCAGGTGCCGACCTGCGAGGACCCCGAGCAATACTGGGTCGACGCCGACGGCGATGGTTACGGCAACCCCCAGGAGCCGGTCGAGGCATGCGATCCGAGCGATGCCCTCGTCGACAACGACCTGGATTGCGACGACGCCGCAGCAGACATCACCGTCGCCCGCGTTCGGTACTCGGACGCGGATGGCGATGGCTTCGGCGATCCGAGTTCCGGCAGGCTGACCTGCGTCGACTCGGATGAATTCGCGGACAACCCTGACGACTGCGACGACACCAATCCCGATGCGAATCCGTCGATGACGGAAGACTGCGCCACCGAGGCGGACGACGACTGTTCGGGCACCGCCAACGATGTCGACGCGGCCGGTTGCAGCGACTTCTTCGGGGACGGCGACAGCGACGGGTTCGGTGGGGGCGACGCGGTGTGCCTCTGCGAAGCGACGGACGAGCTGCCGGCAACCGATGCGCTCGACTGCGACGACACCGATGGGGCCATCAACCCGGACGCCGACGAGGTGTGCAACGACGGCGTGGACAACAACTGCGACGGCGAAGCACCGGGGTGCGGCTTGAACACCGACATCGATCCGACCGCTGCGGCACTCACGGTGACCGCGGACGAACCGGGAGCCGCACTGGGATCGGTGCTGTACCGGGCGCCCGATCTGACCGGTGATGGGGCGGCAGACTTGGTGATTGGTGCGTACCAGGCGAGCCGGTTGGCTGTCGTATCGGGGCCGAGCACCGACCCGGACGCGGTGATTGGGATTGCTGGTCCCACCGGTGATTGGTACGGACGCTCCGTTGCCGCGGCCGATCTCGATGGCGATGGGGCGACCGACTTGATTGTGGGTGCCCCGCAAGCCGCTTTCGCGGGGCGCACCCGTGCCGGTCGCGTGGCGATCCATCGGGGACCGGTGGATCCGGCATCGACGCTGGATGCCGGCGATGCCGTCTTGGGCGGTTCCGTTGGGTATTCCTACGCGGGGCGAAACGTCGCCACGGGCCCGGATGCGACCGATGACGGACAAGCCGACCTCTTGATTGGCGCCATCGACGCCAAGCGCGGCGGCATCAAGGTCGGCATGGCCGCCCTGATCAGCGGAATGCCGTCCGACGCGACCGTGGACTTGGCGAGCAGCAGCGCCGTGCAGGCGCGGTTCTTTGGCGACTCGGCCGGCGATCAATTTGGCGTGTCGGTGATGCTGGGCCCCGATCTCAACGGGGATGGGATGCCGGAGGTGCTGGTGGCTGCCCGCTCCGCCGGCACGAACAACACCGGAGCGCTGTATGGATTCGAGTCCGGCAGTGACCTTGCCGGGGATTTTGTGGCGGCCGATGCCGACGTGGTGGTGGTCGGAACGGGCACCAATGCCCGGACCGGGGAAGCCATGGCCAATGCCGGCGACGTGAACGGCGACGGACTGGACGACGTGTTGGTGGGCGCGCCGCGGCGGAACTTGGTGGCCGATGGCCGCCGGGGTGTGGCCTATCTGCTCACCGATGTGACCAGCGGGGTCATCACCGAGATCGCGCACCTGGAGCTGCAGGGACGCGTCAACCAGGGCCACTTTGGGTCGGCCGTATCCGGCAGCGGAGACATCGACGGAACGGGCCCTGGAGTGGTCGTGGGCGCCCCCAACGCGGGGGCCGGTACGGTGTTTGTGTTCGCCGGTGGCATCTCGGGGGTGATCACCACCGACGACGCCATCGGCTCGGTCTCGGGCTGGTCCGACGGCGACCGCATGGGCAGCGCGGTTCTCGGCGGCGTGGATCATGACGGGGATCTGGCGATCGATCTGATTGTCGGCGCGGAAGGGGCCGACGACGGCGCGGGTCGCGCCGCGATCTTCTTGGGAGGTGGCCTGTGATTTCGATGGTGTTGGCGCTCGTGGTGGGCATCGCGTCGGCCCAAAGCCGCGATGGTTGCGCCGAGTTGGTGTCGACCGCGACGTTGGCTCAGCACATCTCCAAGGCCGACATGGCGTTCTCGACGATGAACGAAGAGGACTTTCGGGCCGCTCGTTGGACCGCGCAGCGTGCCATCACTTGCCTCGGCGAACCGGTTCAGGCGGGGCAAGCGGCGGCGTACTACCGCATGGAAGCCCTGGGCAGCTTTCTCGACCAGAACCACGCCCAAACGGTGGGGTTCTTCAAGAGCATGCTGCATGTGGCACCCAACTACATGCTCCCCGAGCCCATGGCGCCGGCCAACCACCCGCTTCGCATCGACTTTGAGGTCGCGCAGGGCAGCATTGCGCCCGCGGGCAAGCCGATCCGACGGGCCGCGGATGGCGTGATCCGCATCGATGGGCGCGTGGCCAGCGAGTCGCCGGTCGACCGACCCTTTTTGTTTCAGCATCAGCGCGAGGACGCGTCGATCGCCCGGTCCGCAGTTGTGGGGATCGGCGTGGAGTTGCCCAAGTACGCGGTTGGTCG
Source organism: Myxococcota bacterium (assembly GCA_036156175.1). GTDB lineage: Bacteria > Myxococcota_A > UBA796 > UBA796 > UBA796 > UBA796. Next base: position 7,113 of record JAYZVA010000221.1, on the reverse strand, counting down.
GGGCCTGCAGACCGAGAAGACGGGTCGACGGGTCGCGACCGATGTGGTTGTGGCCAAGCGCTCTCCAAGACCGATCAACGTCAACATTCCCCTTGCCGCAACCGCAGCGGTGTCGACCGCCGTAGCGGGCATCGCCTACGTCGCCGCGATGGGTCACGAAGCGGAGTTCAACGACGCGGAGACACCGCGCAGGGATCTGCCGGATCTTCGTCAACGGACCAACAACATGGTGTTCGTCAGTGCCACCGCGGCCAGCGTGGCGTTGACCACGGGCACCGCGGCCTTCGTGATCGGTGGGTCGTTTTAAGCGATGACGCTCGAACCCCGCGAACTTCGATTGGTCCGTCCGTTGGATTCGGGCGACTTGGCCACGGTGTTCGCAGCCGTTGACCTCAGCCACGGCAACGTCAGCCGCGCGGTGGCGTTGTTGCATCCGGACTTGGACGACCTCGATGCCATCATCGCGCGGATCGAAGAGCGGATCATCGCGGCGCGGGGCATCGATCATCCCGGCCACGTTCGGGCAGAAGGAATCTACGAGGTGAGCGGTCGTCCCGGCGTCGTGATGCAGCTGGTCGAAGGAAAAGACTTGGAGCGCATCGCCAAGCGCAAAGCGGTTCCGGGTCCCGTGGCTGCCCGCATCATGGGCGCGGTGGTCGATGTGCTTGACGCCGCTGCCGCAGCAAACTTGGTCCATGGACACCTCGGGCCGTCGCGCATCATTGTGACCGGCCAAGGTACGGTTCGCGTGCTCGGATTGGGCATGCGCAAAGGAGCAGACCCGGGTCCGTCAAACCCGCTGTACCGCGAAGACCGTTCCGTTCATCGCTACGCGCCGCCAGAAGGCCTCAGCGGTTTGGTCACTTCCGCCGTGGACGTCTACGCAGTGGGCTCGATCTTGACCCGTGTGATTTCGGGCCGCTGGCCGAAGCGTTCGTCGTCCAACCGCTCGAGTCAACAAACCGTTGTGGAAGGCGCCGCCCATGTTGTGAACGGCGCGGGTGCGTCCGAAGAGCTGGTCGGTCTGGTTCGGGACTGCCTCGGCTTTCGCGCCGACCTCCGGCCGTTTCTGGCCGAACTGCGGACCAATCTGGCCGCTGCATCCATCGACGACGATGGCTGGCGCCAGTGGCTGCGGGAGCACGTGCAGTCCGCGACGGACAGTTCCGAACTGGTCGAGGAGTCGGTGGACGAGCAACCCTCGGGGCCAAACGCCGTTGTCGAGGCGGAGGCTGGTGCAGAGGGTGCGCCGCCATCTCCGCCGGCGGCCACCCCCGGTCCCGCGGACCTCGACGCAGTGGATGCCGAGGCGCCCGAGGTGGACCGCGCGGATGGCGAGGCAATCGACGACGTCGCCCCCGACGATGGCGTGCTCGAGGATGCCGCGGCTGCCGCCACCGAGATCGATTCCGGCGCTTCCAACACGATGGAATCCGACCGCGGGGCAGGCCCCCTCGACGACGACGGCCCCAACGAGCCGCCGGCGGACGATGCCGCAGCGTCCGAAGAACCCTCCTTCGCCGCTGCCGAAGCCGAGCCTGCGCCGCCGACCCTCGGCGCGTTGCCTCCGCCGACCACCCGTTCGTCGGTGGGACCGCTGGCGGTGACCGGTGGCGAGGACCTGGACACCGAATGCACCGACGATCCCGACACCGTTGATGAGCCGACCGAAGAGGCGCCGAAGCCCGGAACCGCACCGGAAGTCGATGCGTCGGCCGACAAGTGGGATCGCATGCTCGGTTTGGACCTGAAGGTTCAAAACGAGGTCGACCAAGAATGGCTGCGCGCGGCGCGCGGCAGTTCATTCAACGGCAAACGGCTGGCGATTGCGGCCGCCCTTGTGGGGCTGGTCGCCGTGGGCGTTCGCATGACCGGAGGGAGCACTCCCCCCGATCCGACGGTCGAGTCTTCGGCCGGTTCGGACGTCGTGAAGCCCGTGGAATCGGTTGAACCCGTTGCGCCCACGGAATCGGCTCCGCCCGCCGAGCCAGTCTCGCCCGCGGAATCGGCTCCACCCGCCGAGCCGGAACCGACGATGGACGCACCTCCCGTGAGTGAGGTGCGGGCGGTCCCCGAACCGCCGGAACCGCCGCCACCGGCGGAGCCCGAGCCGAACCCTCCCGCCCCGCAATCGGTGCCCGTGGAACCGCCGCCCGCCGACGCGCCGGACCCGCCCACCGTTGACGAGGTCCCCCCAACGGGTGGTCCGGCTGCAACGCCCGATGCGGAGCCGCAGCCCAGCGAACCGGTCCCGGTCGAAGCGCCGCCACCGCCCGCCACCGCCGTGGTTCGGGTGACTGGCGATGCCCACGACGTCCGCTTGGTTCGGGACGCCACCGAATTCATGGGCGGCCGCATTCCCCCGGGTTCGTACACCATCATGGTCGAATTCCAGCCCGGCGACGCGCTTCGGGAGCAGGGGACGCTCTCGATTGCGGCCGGCGAATCGGCCGTCATCAACTGCAAGTCCGCGTTTTATCGATGCTCCACACGGGGCCCGTGGAAATGACCGACTTGACGCTTGTGTGAACAGGACCGAATTGGGCGTGGCGGTGTCCGCCCGGGCTCGTTAGTTCGCGGGCCAAATCTTCCACCAGGAGCCCATCATGCAACGCACCCTTTCCATCATCAAGCCCGACGCCGTCGCCAAGAATCTGATCGGCAAGATTGTTGCTCGATTCGAAGCCGAGGGCCTTCGCATCGCCGCCATGCGGAAAGTGCACCTCTCGAAGCGCGAAGCCGAAGGGTTTTACGCCGTGCATGCGGAGCGTCCTTTCTTCGGTGAGTTGACCGACTTCATGTCGTCCGGGCCGGCCGTTGTCATCGTGCTGGAAGGCGACAATGCCATCGCGCGCAACCGCGAGATCATGGGCGCCACCAACCCCGCAGAAGCGGCCGAGGGAACCCTCCGCAAGCTGTACGCGGACAGCATCGGCGAGAACGCCGTTCACGGCTCGGACGCCCCCGAGACCGCCGCGGTTGAGATCGCGTACTTCTTCCGCGCGACGGAACTCAGCTAAGGCCCATCCGGCTGCCGGGCGGGGTCACTCCCCCGGCAGCTGCGGCTGCTCAAAGGCGAATCGGACTTTCAGCTGGAGGTCATTCTCGCTGACCTCGATTCGCACGTCGTCGATGCCCATCTTCAGCTTGAGCGGTCCACCTGCCGGTGCGACCATCTCCTCGAGTTGCGCCTTCTTGATGAGCGGCGTTCGGTTGAACTTCTCCACGTGCTGTGTGAGCAGCGTGGCTGCGGCCTGCGAGAGCGCCTGCAGCACGACGCCATCGCCCAAGTCCAAGAAGGGATCCTCGACGTCGCCGACCACGGCCCGCAGGTCCTTGTCGTACCGAATGTTGCCCATGTGGGCCGCGGCACCGAGCCGTTTCTCGATGGTGAAGGGTATTTCGACCGTGTCCCGGACCAGAAAGGCCGTTCCGTTGATGGTGGCCTTCACGTGGGCGTCGATGCCGATCTTCTGCGGGGCGTAGTGAAATTCCGTGCCCTTGTCGTCGATCTCCACCATCCAGTCGCCCTCGACGCGAAACATCTCACTCACGACCTGATACACCTCTTCGCGGTTGTCCGACCAGAACTGCGCCGCGCGGTCTTTCGCACGGACCAAGGTCTGGGGAGGCTTTCGGTCTTCGAGGAGGCCGCGAACCCGCTGGCGCACGCCGATCTGCTTGACGCCACTCACCACCATCCGGCCGAGGTCGAATGTGCCGTCCTTCACTTTTAGGGGCAAGGCGGCGCCCACGAGGTCGTCCCACAAGCCTTTGCCGATGGACAATGAGAGGTGGTAGTCGTCGGTCAGTTGTGCGGTGGTCGCCATGGCGCTGTCCTCCCCGTTCAAGCATACCCCAGGTCAGGGCTGGTTCAAGCTCGATTCAAATGCAGCCAGGTCGCGCGTGGGTTGTTTGCAGGCGCCGTTGTGGCAGACGTAGGCTTGAAAGCCGGATTCCCCGGGTACTTTCCCGACGAGGGCCAAGTACTCATCCAGATCCCCGCCTTCCGTTGGCATGACCGCCGCAAATGCGGTGTGGGGCCGGACTCGGCTGTGGAACGCCGCGCGGAATCGGAGAAAGTCGGGGTGGTCGAGGGACTCGGTGGCCAAGATGATCTCGGTCGACCGCTCCGCCATGCGATCGGCCACGTGGGCCAGGCTCGGTGCGCTGTTGGGCGCTCGGTCGAGAATCCATGCAGCCCGCTTGAGCGGCTTGTCGATGTGGCCTCGCTCGATGGTCGGCGCGCCAAGCGCATGCAGTCGGGCCAGCAGGCGCAGCGCTCGCCCCGGACCCGAGGGCTCGGCGCCATCGGTGAGCTCAACCTTTCGGGTCAGCAGCTCCACCCGCTTGTCGGACTGGTGCAACACCCCCGTCTCGGGATCCTGAAACTGCCGAATCATTGCGGTGGCGGTGGCGGTTGCCGCACGCAGCCAGCGCGCATCGCCGTCGGTCTCGAAGAGGTCGAGCAAGCCGTTGCCAACAAACGCGTAGTCCTGAAGCACGCCCACGGGGGCATCGACGGCCAAGGTCCGGGGCAGTCGGCCATCGGCATCCTGGGCTGCGAGCACCGCCTCGGCGGCCCGCTGGGCGGCCGCAACAAAGGCGGGCTCGTCAAGGATGCGGCCGGAACGAGCCAGGGCGCCAATGGCCATGCCGTTCCACGCCACAACGCGCTTTTGATCCGGCGGTGGGGCTTCGCGGCGAGCGCGGGCGGAGAAGAGCGCCGCCCGTGCGGAAGCGTACGGCTCGTCGTTGGGATCGATCCCGTCGGCCCGGTTCAGCACCGTCCGGTTGCCCTCAAAGTTTCCCTGCGGCGTCACGCCATACGCCGCAATGATGGCCTCCGCCTCGGGGCCGATGGCGCCGATTTCTTCCGGCGTCCAGACGTAGAACGCGCCTTCTTCGCCGTCGGAAGAGTCTGCAGACTCACTGGAGAAAAAGCCGCCCTCGGGGTGCTGCATTTGGCGAAGGAGGTAGGCGCCGATGTCTTTGGCGACATCCGCAAACCGCGGCTCCCCGGCGATGAGGCTCGCCTCGGCGTACACGGCGAGCAGCTGCGCGTTGTCGTAAAGCATCTTCTCAAAGTGCGGGACGGACCATGCGGGGTCGACTGTGTAGCGGTGAAACCCGCCCCCGATCTGGTCGTGAATGCCGCCGGAATCCATTGCCCTGAGCTGCTGGACGGCGATGTCGGGCGGGCTGCTCTTCGGGTGCGCTGCGTGGTGCCACAGCAAGAACTGAAGGTTGGGGCTCATGGGGAACTGCCGTCGGGTTCCAAATCCCCGCGTGTCCGGGTTCCACGAGACGCCCATTTGGTTGGCCGCGCGCTCCCCAATTTCGGGTGGAATCACCCCCGCACCGCCTCCCTGAGCCCGCTTCAGAATGCGGTCCTTGGTTTGGTCGGCGAAGAGCGCGATGTCGCCGGGTCGGGTCTCCCAGTCTTCGGCGATGCGCCGCAGCAGGTTGCCGAAGCCCGGGCGATCTTGGCGGTCTTCGGGAGGAAAATAGGTGCCGGCGAAGAACGGCTTTCGATCGGGCGTCAGCCAAATGCTCGCCGGCCATCCGCCGTTGTTGCGGTTGAGAATGTGGACGGCGTCCATGTACAAGGCGTCCACGTCGGGGCGCTCCTCGCGATCGACTTTGATGGCCACGAAGTGCTCGTTCAAGATGGCTGCGGTGACCGGATCCTTGAAGCTCTCCCGGTGCATCACGTGGCACCAATGGCAGGCATAGTACCCAATGGACAAGAACACGGGCACGTTCCTGCGCTTGGCTTCAGCGAATGCTTCGTCGCCCCAGGGGTACCAGTTCACGGGGTCATGACCGTGCATCTTGAGGTAGGGGCTGTCGGCGGTCTCGAGCCGATTGTTGAAGGGCCCTGTCAATGCACCCGGCTTGGCCGAGACATATGCACCCGATGAAACACTCGCTTGGGTGGGCTCCTTCGCATCCGGGCTCTGTACTCCACAAGCCAGTACCAGGCCTAAAATCCACGCGCTCATGGGTGTTCTCCGTTGATCTCTATGCTCGACAACACCTCGTGTTGTTCGTCCTTAAATGGGTCGCCTGCCGAGTTCTTTTTGTAGCGCTCTATCCAGCGATCTCGGTCCTTGTAGAGCCCCAAGATGTTCGCCTTGTTGCCATGGATCAATTCTGTGATGAAGGTCACCAGGGCGGGGTCTTTATGGACGCCTTTGGCCATGGCAAAGCCATCGATGAAGGGCTTCATCTGATCTGCTGGAATGTAGCGCGTGCCGGTGACCCATTGGTTTGTGGTGCTCAAGGTGGTCGCCCGCCCAGCCTCGTTGATGGTGATCATCGCGATGTGAACCGGGGCGCCGTATCCGTCGACCGAGAAGGTATGAAAGTGTCCAAACTCATCGGGGCGGTGGTAGTGAAAAAAGAAGCGGTGCCCGGTGGTTGGGTCCACAATTCCTGCAGCACTCGGGTAGTGCCGAGTTGGGTCAAACACCCGTTCTTGTCCATCGAGCGCTGCTTTTCCGGGGTGAAGGCCGGCCTGAGCGACGCGCGGCCAGAGCATCGCGCTGAGGCCGAGGGCAGAGTTGGCGCAGAAATCTCGACGATTCACATTGGCATCCGGCGTGTGTGTGCCGTAGTCTATCCCGTATGAACCGTCTGTTGCTGTCCATCTGTGCCGTGCTTGTGGGTTGTCCCCAGCCAATCGCGGATTCGGTGGAGTCGGCCAAAGGTGAGGCGAAGGTGTACTCGCCTGTGGACCAGACGCTGCCGCCCCAGGCGCGCATGGGGCAGACGACCACGACCCATCCCCCGGATCCTGCACCTCCTGTGACACGAGAGTGGTCCGAGTCTACCCAGGCAGCGGTTCGCGCCGCCCACCACACGGTGTTCAAGGGTGAGATCCGGTGCGCCCAGTGTACGGGCCCGTTCATCGTGAAGGTGGGGGCCTTTGTGCGTCCTTCGCCCACTGCCAACGCAGATCAATCCAATGGCGGCACACCACAAGCACCCACCTGCGGCGTGGGTGGTCATGGTGCGGACGTCCGGTTTCCGCCGGTGCTGGTCGATCGACCTGGTGCCTTCGAGTTCGCCTTTCCCTGGCATGGTTATCCGGTCGTCCTGGAGGTTCAT
>JAYZVA010000220.1:0-6881 GCA_036156175.1 Myxococcota bacterium | reverse complement strand
CGGCATTCAATTCAAACCCGACAAGCCGCACCGGCCGGATGTGCACGCGCTTTTTGAAGAAACGGGCTTCGATCCAACGAAGCCGATCGCCGCGCAGTCCGACCGCCGGCTGCGGGTGCTGGACGATTCGGGTCGTTCACTGTTGGACGTCGATGCGATCGAAGTGATGAATCGGTTTTCGCTGGAGGGGTGGCGCAGGGTACGGGCGGATTGGTTCCACTTGATGAACCGCGGCCACCGGCTCACCGGGACGGGGAACTCCGATAGTCACACCAGTCAACTGGAGCCGGTTGGGTTTCCGGTCAATCTGGTCACCGTCGACACGCAGAGGGGTCACGAAGGGGTGCTCGAAGGCCTGCGGATGGGCCGCGTGCGGGTGTCGAATGGCCCACTGGTGCAATTGACGGTGCGCGGGGATGGGGTCCAGGTCTCGCCCAGCAAGACCACACGGTCACTCGGGTCCAGCGTTTTGGCCGTGGTGGACCTCGCTCACGCCGACTGGGTGGACGTTCCGGAGGTGCGGCTAGTCATGAATGGCGCTGTGGTCTGGGCCCACGCGGTCGAGCCCAACGGCCCGCGCCAATGGTCAGTCCCCGTCGAGATGGCCGCGGATTCTTGGCTGCTCGCTGAAGCGGGATGGCCACTGGACCGAACGGACCGCCCGACGGGTACGCCTTATGATCGGATTGCGACGGGTCACGTGCCGATCGGGTTCACGAATCCGGTGTACTTGGATGCCGATGGGGACGGTCGATGGACGCCTACTGCGGAACCGGCAGATCAAGGGCCTCGATGACGGCCTTCAGCAGCACATCCACTGGCGCCGGTTTTGGGACCCGCCCGTGGACGCAGCCGCCGAGTATTTCGAGCAGCGCCACGTCGGTGCACGCCGTGTGTGCCAGGACCGTTGGCGGGGGCACAACTCGGTCCAGCTCGTCGAGAAGAACCAGCCCGCCCAAGTGCTGAACGGTGTCGGCATACTTACGGGAGCGGGGCCCCATTGCGTCGCGCGGATGCGGGCCGAGGGGAATGAAAATATCGGTGACCACCAGATCGAACTGCGCGGAATGGAGTGCTTGTACGGCTTCTTCGACCGACGCGACGACGACCACTTCGGCATCAAGAGCTTCGGACACAGTGCGTTGCACCACATCCACGTGTTGAGGCTCGTCGTCAACGAATAGAATGCGCATGGACGCACCGTAACCAACGTGGTTGAATGGAGCCCGATGTGACGCGTCAGACGGGTGTTGCACAGTTTGGAGGATCCATGAGTCGTCGCCAGTCATCCAACAAAGTTCGTCTCGCAATGTTGCTCACCGCCGCCCTCGGAATGAGCCTGGCGAGTCCCGTGGCAGAGGCCAAGCGCAAACGGGCGCGTGCCATTCAAATGACTGGCATTCAGTCCTTTGATGCGGTGTTCAAAAAAGCGCGAACCACCAACAAGCGGCTTCGAAGTGCCGAGCAAAATCTGCGGGCCTCGAAGGTTGCGTTGCGGCAGAGCTTGAAGCTGAGCAAGCAATCGACCTATGTCCAGGGGCTGCGCGAACTGAAGCGGCGCGCGAACGGGAAGCTGCGGGTGGTCATGGTGGGCGGTACGCCGAGGTTGCGGGCGATGGATGCAGTGCCGACCGAAATACAACGCAGCATTGAAGCGGTCAATGCCCTCACGGTGCGAATCCCGGACACCGTCCGAGACCTGCGTGCGGTGAGTCGGTCATCCAAACAGATGTACAACCAGTCGAGGAAGTTCCCCCGCAACATTCAGCGTGAGCTGAGCCGCAAAGGAGTGGATGGCTTGTGGTCCATCGTCGTGCGCTCACCCCGCATTGCAAAGCGAACACACAAGAACCTCAAAGTGATTGGTGGCATGCCGAAGCGCGCGGCGAGGGTCTCGGGGGACTTGGCCGACATATCGAGCTCGCTCGTCAACACCTTTCGGTGATCCCGTGAAGGTGTCGTGGCTGATTCCTGTTCGGGATGGGCAGCCGTGGTTGACTGGTGCGGTAGCGTCGGCCTGCGCTCAGTGCGGGGAAGGGGATGAGGTGGTGGTGGTTGACGACGGCAGCGTCGTTGCACCAGACAAGACACTGCCCCCGCACCCTGCACTGCGCGTGCTGCACCGACCCCGTCTTGGCATCATCGCGGCGCTTGAGTACGGCCGCTCTCAATGCTCCAATCCGTTCATTGCCCGTCTCGACGCCGATGATGTTGCCCTGCCGGGCCGGATTGCGGCACAGCGCCGATGGCTCATGGACCACCCAAACGCAGCCGCCGTCGGAGGTCGGGCTGAGATGAGGGCGATTGGGGGACGCCTCAGTGAAGGGATGCAGCGCTACGTAGACTGGGTCAACGGACTCGAAGACCTGCATGCTCAGTTGTTGGTTGAGAGCCCTCTGTTTCACCCGGCGGTGACCATGCGGGCGTCGGCGGTGGACGCGGTCGGGGGGTATCGGGACGTGGGCCTTCCCGAAGACTACGACCTGTGGCTTCGGCTGGTGAGCGAGGGATACTCCATTGGGTCGGTCGAAGAGACCGTGGTTCAGCTGCGGGACCACCCCGGCCGACTCACCCGGACCCATGCGCGGTATTCCCGAGCCGCCTTTGATCGGGCGAAGCAAGCCTGGCTGCGAGCGGGTGCGTTCTCGACCCATCGTCGCGTGGCGGTCTGAGGTGCGGGCAGGACTGGGCGACGTTGGGTGCGTTGGTTGTCCGAACAAGGCCACGCCGTGGTGGCGGTGATCGATCCGTTTCAGGGAACCAGCCGACAAGGTGTACCGGTGCTCTCACCCGACTGTTTGGCGGAACTCGAGGTCGACGCCCTGCTCGTTGCGGTCGGGGTGCCCGGTGCGCGGTCGCGGATCCGGCACCTTATCCATCTGTCCCGCCCCCGCTGGCGCGAGGGCGTCGATTGGTGGGCGGTGTGTTGACCCATCGAACCGCCTCGGCTTCGATGTCGATGACGATTCCTCGCAGCGATGAGCCGGTGGCTTCGATGGGGGTGTCCAGAAACTCGTACACGGGGTCGCCTCGGCTTGGGCCATCACCTTCTCGGTCGACGTAAAGCCGAATGCCGAACTCTCCGGTACGAGGGGCGGGCATCTCGAACGCGTCCACGTGGTCGAATCGGGCCGAACCCAACATTGGGTTGTCGGCGTTGGTTCGGTCAGGACTCAAGTTGATGAGGTCAATCTGGATCGGTGTTCCATCGGGTGCACCCAGCACCGAGCCGGACAAGGTGACGGCTGCAGAGCCGTCCGACGTTGGCGCCGGGCCTTCACCACGGGAGAAGGGATCGTCCCACAGTTCAAGCGATTCGAGGCTCGCGTCCACGCCAAAGTCTCCGGTCTCGATCCAGGGCAGCAGCCGTTCATTCAACGCCTCAGCGATGAGGCGATGGCCGAGCTCGCTCGGATGCAACTCGTCGATGAAAAGTTCGGTCCAGTCCGCGCCCGACGCCTCGAATGCCGGGACGACCTCGACCAGTGGAGACCCGGTGTATTGGGCCACGGCACCCATGACGTCTCGGTACAAGGTCCATGCGATGGCGCCGTCCGTTGGTGCACCAAGGTCCACGGAGTTGGCGAAGCTCATGTAGAGGACCCGCGCGTTCCGGCTGTCGGCTTCGTCGGCGAACCGGACGAGGTTCTTCGCATAGTCGTTCACCGCCACGCGCCGCAGGCCACCCGTGGGTGTCTGACCCAAGATCCACCCCACCGTGGTGACCCGTTCAGCGCGTTTGGCGAGCCGCAACTTCCAGTCGAGCCACCGGTACAGTGCCAGGCCCTGCATCAGCCTCGAAACCTTGCCCAAAACACCGCTGCTGAAGGCGATCTGTTCGCTCAGCAGTTCGTTGTCGACAAAGGCATCAAAGTTGTTGTCTGACCAAAGATTCGCAACGATGATGAGGTCGGGCTCGAGTTCCCACCCCCGAAGCTCGAGGAGATTCAGAGACTGGGCCGATGAGTACCCCGGCACGCCCAAGTTGATCACCTCGACGGACGACCCAACCAGCTCGTTGAGTCGGTGGACGAAGGTCGCTTCCTGCCGGACTCCGTGTCCGTAAACACTTGAGTCGCCAACGACCAGGACGCGCCGAGTGCCCGCGGTTTTTTCGGTCTGAATCGGTGGTCCTCGGAACCCATGGCTGTTGACCGAGACAGCGACCCCAAGCTCCGTCCGGTCTCCCGATACCATTTCCCACAGCAAGTAGGGGTTGCCAGGCAGGTAGGGTGCGCCCGTATGAGTCACCGGCACGGGCGCTTCCCACTGAACCAGCGTTGCGCGCCCGAAGACCGACACGGCCGCCTCTGCCATCAACAACAGACCTCCCACCGTGAGGACGGTGAATGCGATCTGCTTTCTGCGCCGAAATCCAATCACGGGGAGCCTTGAGTTGCGCTGAGTCGCCGCAGGTTCTCCCGTGCCGCGGAGTTGTCCGGGTCGCGTTGAAGGATGTCACGAAACACATTGGTGGCGGATTCCGTGTCGCCCAAGACCGCCCGAACCAAACCAATGCCGCTCCGGGCCTCGATCAAGCCGGCATCCAACAGGACCGCTTCGCGAAAGTCATTCTCGGCCTCCTGCCATCGACCCAGATCGTAATGAGCTCTGCCGCGGAGGTACCAAGCAAGGCCGTTCTTGGGCGCCAGCGTGACGCATTGTTCGGCGCGCAGCAGTGCAGCGCCCGCCTCTTCGAGGTCCAGCAGAATGGTGACCAGCACCAACAACGGGGCAACCTTTTCGTCCCCAGCAAGCGGGATGGCCAACTCAATGGCGTCACGCGCCGCGCTGGCATCGCCCTGTTCGAGGAAAAACACGCCGAGGTTGTGCCACGTCCGCCAGTCCCTTGGGGAGTGGCGAGTGGCGTCCCGCAGCGCTTGCTCCGCTTGCACGGAATCGTTCGAGAGTCGAGCGCAGCGGGCCAAGCCTTCGAGGGCCGGCACGTGCTGCGCGTCGATCGCCAACGCTGCTTCGAATTTTCCCTTCGCTTTGGGTACGTCGCCTCGGGCCAGCGCGATGTCGCCCTCGACAGTCAGAGGCAACGCACTTTTTGGCGCCAGCATGCGGGCGGTCGTGACGAAGCGGAAGGCATCATTCCAGTGCTCACTGTCGGGGCCCTCTGACCTCGCCCGGGTCATGGCCTGTCGCGCATCCCGGAGGTAGGGCGCAATTAGGTCTTCCAGCGATTGCTGCCCCGCGTCACCGAACTCAGACGACAACTGCGAGACGGCTTCGAATGTGCCGTCGATCTGACCCGACGCGGCAGATTGAATCATCGCCAACAGCGCGCGACGGGCCGACCGTACTTGGCGAGCCTCCGGGGATGAGCCCTCGCTCCAGGGCTCCGGGTGCTGTTCCATCCACGAGGGAATCGCACCGGCGTGAAGGATCGGCTTGTCGAAGATCGATGCATTCAGGCGACTGGTGTCGACGGTGCGGGCCGCTTGTTGCGCCCAGCTCTTCAGGCCCTCGGTGCCCAACAGCACCGAGCCCAGGATCGCCTCAGCGGTGCGAAATCCCATGGACTCGAGAGCGGTCGTCGCGCTGGCGAATCGCGCGCGCAGTTGGTTGGGCTCGAGCGGCAGGTCACTGCTCAAAAAGATCAGGCTGTCGACGCCCTCTGGGGGAAGCCAAAGTTGGACGTGATTGAAGTTGGCGGCGAGTGCCTGGGCCACTGAGGCTGGCCCGCCTTCTGGCCACCAGCGGGTATGCATGCACAGCGCGTACAGCCCATCGGGGGCAAGGCGTTGCTTCACAATATTGATGTGTCTGGCGTTCATCTCCGCATTGTTCCCGTCAGCCCAAGGCGCGCGCGAAATTTCAACAATCGTGCTGGGTGTCTCCGCCATCGCCAAGAGTCGCGACCCGTGGGCGGGGTGCAGAATGTGATTGGTCTGGAGCCACAGCCGATACCGGACCGGGTCGACGGATGCGACTGCTCGAATGGCGCCGGATGCGGAGGCGGCAACGTGCGTGATGCGGTCGGGGTGGGCAGCCAGCCCACGGAGTGCATTTCCTGCAGGGTCGTTGAGCACGAGCGTGGGTTCCTTGCGGGGCGACAAAAACGCGGCAAGGTGGGCCGTAAACTCTTCTGCATCGGCCTCGTTGCCAGTGGTGCTGGCACGCAGCCCATCGACGACCACTGTGGCTGCGTCGTCATCGGTCTGCGAGGCCCATGCCACAAAGGTTCCGTCGGGGGTTGACCCGTGCTGGAATCGCTGGTCCAGATTCACGCCGTCCCGCCAGTCGGCGAGGGCCCTTGGCGAACTGGAGTGGGCCCAGATGCCCTGCCGGGTGTGCGCGCCATCGGGTGAGGAAAGCCAGCCATGGAACCCCACCAGCGCGGCGAGCATCGTCATCGCAGCGGTGCGCCGAAGGGCGGTCGGGGCGATGAGGGCCGCCACTGCGAGCAACAACCCGGCCACGACGGCGGTATTGCTGTGGGTCAGTGTACTCGGTCCGAGCAGTCCACCAATGACGAGCGATCCGAGTCCGACGGGGCTGCCCAGGCCCGAGCGCGGAGCCAATGACCCGCACAAGACGCCCCATCCGGCCAGCGGCATCGAAAGCCAGAACACGGGCGGCCACCCGAACGCGTTGTTGAGGCCCATGCTCGCCAGTTGCGGCGCGAGGACCGCAAGGCCGTGGTGCAGGGCCACGAGTGCCGTCGTTACAGTCCCTGCCCATGCAATGTTTTGGGACAGCAGTCTGGGCATCCAGGCCATGCCCAATGCAAAGCCCGCGACCGCAACGATGAAGCCGGTAACGGTCGGGTCAAACACCGTCCGCATCTGCACCCAGCCGCCGATGAACAGCAGCGCTGCGGCACCGGTGGCCCAGTGCACGCCGATGCCCGGGCCGCGGGACGAGGCCTGTTT
>JAYZVA010000219.1:0-5309 GCA_036156175.1 Myxococcota bacterium | reverse complement strand
GTGCACTGCTGGACCGGTTGTCCGCCGCGACCGTCCCCGACCTCGAGAGCTGGCTGCGCGACTGACCGGCGCCCATTTGATGGATCACCCCGAACGGTGAGCGGGGTGCGTCTCGACGGACCCATCCGACGCCCTCCTTGCGAGCGTGTGACGCATCGCTCCTTGCGGGAGCGCCAAATCGCCGGGCGTCGGGTGCGGCGCTGCTCAAGCCACCGACACCCGTTCGACCGTTGAACGGGTCAAAAACCGCCAACCATCGAATTGCACGTGTGGCCGGGTTCGTGCAGCACCGTCTGGCGGAGGTCAGGCATGCCGATTGTTGTGCGATCCGTTTCGTTGGTGGGAATTGATGGGTTTCCCGTGGAGATTGAGGTCGACTTGATCAACCGGTTGCCGGCCACGATCATTGTCGGTCTGCCGGGATCCGCCATCCGCGAATCCACCCACCGGGTTCGCTCCGCGATCGCGTCGTCGGACCGACCCTACCCCCGAAAACGGGTGGTGGTGAACCTGGCCCCCGCCGATGTGCCAAAGGTGGGCACCGGCTTCGACCTGCCCATCGCCGTGGCAATCGTCTGTGCGGGGCTCCAGTCGGTTCCCGGGCGACTGCAATCCACAGCATTCGTGGGCGAACTGTCACTGGATGGTGCCCTAAAGCCCATTTCCGGCGCTTTGTCAGTCGCGATCGCAGCCGCTGAAAACGGCATCTCGCGAATCGTTCTACCCACCCAATCCGCCCGAGAGGCCGCGGTCGTGGATGGGATCGCCGTGCACGGTGCAGCCACCTTGGCCGAGGTCATCGATTGGGTGAGTGGGGATGGGAGCCTTGAATCCCCCACTGCTCCAAAATCGTCGATGCCCACCGCCTCCGTCGACATGTCTGAAGTCCGCGGGCAACACCAGGCGCGGCGCGGCCTTGAGATTGCCGCCGCTGGCGGACACAACCTCTTGATGATGGGGCCGCCGGGGTGCGGAAAGACCATGCTCGCCACGCGAATGGCGACCATCCTGCCGAGAATGGACCGCACGGAAGCACTCGAAATCACACGGATTCATGCCGCAGCAGGACTGATCCCGGCCGGTTCCGGACTCGTGATGCACCGCCCATTTCGCGCCCCTCATCATTCCGTGACATCGGCCGGCCTGCTCGGCAATGCACGACTCGAACCCGGCGAGGTGTCTCTGGCTCATCGAGGCGTGCTGTTTCTCGATGAGCTTCCGGAATTTCGACGGAGCGCATTGGAGTTGTTGCGGGGTCCACTGGAGAGTCGGCAGGTACGCCTCACCCGCGCGCGGGGAACGGCGGTCTTCCCCGCCAGCTTCTCATTGATCGCCGCGGCAAATCCATGCCCGTGCGGATTCCGCGGGCATCCTAGCCGTCCCTGCGTGTGCACACCCACCCAAGTCGACCGGTATGAACAGAAGCTCAGCGGTCCGATGCTCGATCGAATCGACATGATGGTGTGGACTCAACCGGTCGAACCGCTCGAACTGGAGCGTTCAGAACCGGGCGAATCGTCTCGGGCGGTCCGCCACCGCGTTGACCACGCGCGTGCACTACAGAACGAGCGTTTCCGGGATCGGCCCCTGGCCTGCAATGCGGAGCTGGCGGGTGACGCAATTCGAGAAGCTGCTGACGCCTCTCCTGAAGCACTCCGCACGCTGCGCGCCGTGTGCGAGACCAACGCATTCTCGGGACGGGGATGGGCACGAATCCTAAAGGTTGCGCGCACCATCGCGGACCTGGCGGCCGAACAACGTGTGAATTCGCACCATGTCCTCGAGGCGAGCAGCTACCGGTTGCCGAGCGGGATCCGATGACCCATGCGTGCATCATCTGGTGCGTCCACCTGGCGTTCACGGTGGACCGAGTCGAGCCCCCGTGGGCAATCGTCGAGTGGTCTCCCATGGGGACCACCTCCGATGTGCACCTCGCTCAGTTCCCTACCGTGCCACGGGAGGGGTCTCGCTGGGCCCTCCGGCTGGAACTGCCGCCCGGCGCGATGCGCCCGATCGCCCGCATCACGGATTCTACCCACGCACGCACTTCTTTGAGTGCACCTGCGCTGACTCCACCACAACCCGCGAGGACAGCCAAGACCACCACCGGAGCGGCGCAGGTGCACTCCTCTACCGGCCGGTGTACCGAACCCGCTTGCCCAGAGGAATGTTGTCGGTGACCACACCGCTGCGAGCCGCGATGTGCCCGTTGACAATCACGTAGTCGGGCGCGACCCCGACTTCGCGACCGACAAACGGTGACCAGCCGCAGTGCGAGGTCACCATTTCCTGCGTGAGCTTCGTGGTGACTCCCTCACGGAACAGCACAAGATCCGCATCGGCCCCTTCTTCAATGACCCCCTTTCCTTCGAGGCCAAAGATCGATGCCGGATTTTCGGACAACATGGCCACCATCAACTCCAGACTCAGGCGTCCGTGCTTCAGTGCGCCAAGAATCAATGGCAGCATCGTCCCGACACCGGGGAGACCCGACGGGGTCGACCAGTAATCCTTGGACTTCTCATCGAGCGTGTGGGGCGAGTGGTAGCTGCCGAATGTGTCGAGTCGACCCCGCTTCAGCGCTGCCATCATGGCCCGTCGGTCGAGCTCCGTCCGAATCGGGGGATCGACCTTGGCCAAGTTGCCCAACTCGCCGGCGTTGTCCGTACTCAAAAACAAATGGTGTGGCGACACCTCACTCGTGATGGGGAGGTCGCCCCGATACGGATCCAGTGCCGCAAGCTCTCCCGCTGTGGAGAGATGACAAATGTGCACGCCGCGCCCCGTGTCTTTCACCAACTCAATCAACGCATTCACCGCCCGAACGCTCGCCTCGGGCGGGCGCACGTCGTTGTGCACCGGTGAAGGGTGATCCTTCCACTGCGCGTGGGCCGCATCCAACGTTGGCTGATCTTCCGCGTGAATGCCGAGCAGGCCTTTGGTGTTCTGGAAGACGTCTGCAAGCACATCCGCTGTGGCCCCCGAAGCGCCCCCTGAGCCGCCCATGAACACCTTCGTGCCGCAAATCAACCCCGAGTCCCACAAGTTGTTGATGGCGGGGATGCCGTCGGCGGACGCCGAAGCCCAGACACCGTAGTTGACGACGGCGTGGGTTGCGGCCTTTTCCAGCTTCGCCTGCACGCGTCCTGGGTTGGGTGCAGGTTCATCGGAGTTTGGCATGTCCAACACCGTGGTGACCCCGCCGCGCAGCGCTTCCAAAGACCCGGTCGCCCAACTTTCTCTCTGTGGTGCGCCGGGGTCGCAAAACTGCACGTGCGAGTCGATGACTCCCGGCATCACGAAACGCCCGATGGCCGAAACTTCTTCGCGCGCGCGGCCGGCAGGATTGCCACCCACGTACGCAATCTTTCCACCCTCAATGGCAATGTCCGCGACCAAGCGACCGGTCGAGCGGACAATCGTTCCATCCCGAATGATGATGTCGTACATGTTCAAACCCTGCTTTTGGGGCTATCTGGTATCCACTTTGGAGCCTGCGTCCACATTTTCAGCTATGTCAGCCACCATGACGACCATCATTTGTGTCAGCGGCCCGCCCTTCCATTCGACGATGTGGGCTCACGTGGAAAAGCGCCTGAAGACGAACGGCGTGAACACCGAGAGTTGGTCGTTGTTCGGGACCGACACGGGCACGTTCGATGCTGAACTCGCCGCGTTGGTGGCCCACGTCGCTCGCGTGGAAGGGCCGGTGGTGCTGGTGGGTCACGGCCTGGCGAATCCACTGGTCATCGCTGCAACCATTGCGGGGAATGTCTCGGGCATTGTGCTCACCAATGGTCCATTGAGCCAGCCCGGCCCATGGACAAGAGTCGTGCACTGGGTCAGCAAGACCCCGAGGCCCTTGACCATGGCGTGGTTGCGTTCCTCCGTCGGATTGCGCCGTTTGGTGGTCAATCCCTACGTCATGGACCGCGACACCACTGTCGCGGTCTGTGGGCCAGTCATCGAAGACAGACACCGCCGACGGTGCATGGCACGCTACCTCGCCTCCATCAAATGGACCGCACCAAAGAACGGCACCAAAGTGCTCCTCTGCCAAGGCGATACCGACCCGCTAACCTGCAGCAATCACGACAACTTCATCAATTCTTTCGATGGTTGGGTAAGCGCCGACCCGATCCCGGGAGGCCGCATGCTTCATCCTGTGGAACGACCGTGGGAGCTTGCGGACCGGGTGGCCAGCTGGACCGCAAAGTCCGCGACCACGACACAAATGTCGTGAATTTCGGTTTTTTTTGGTCGGCCCAGAGCGGGTGAACACCGCGTACATTCATAAGTTATTGGTTTTGTTGTTTTTTCTATTAACTTGTTTTTCTGGCATGGAACGTGCATAAACCTGCCGCGGAGACGCTGTGCAGAACCGGCGGGACAAAGCCCCCTCGTTCTTCACCGCACGAAACACCCGGCCCCGCCGGGTGTTTTTAATTGCGCTACCGAAGCGCGAGCGACGCGAAAGGTCGGCAAATTCGCCGCTGACTGGATGGAGCGCTGCCCCTCAATTAGACGTCGCGTCTTGTCCTGCGGGCGCCGAACTTGGCACCGCCCACACTTCCTCATGGAACAACGAGACCATCATGGCCAACGGCGTGTTCAACCGACCGACCGCACCCTCCCCGGAGCGGAACACTCGGGAATCGATTCGACTCATCGTCAACCCCCGTGCGGGTGCGGGTCGAGCGGGAACCCAAATCGACGCCCTGAAGCGCCTGACCGAACGGCACTTCGAACAGTGGGAAATCATGACGACCGAGGCGCCCGGACACGCCACGCACCTCGCGCGCGAAGCGACCGAGAAAGGCGTCGGCATCGTCGCCGCGGTCGGCGGAGATGGGACGTGTCACGAGGTCGTGAACGGGATGATCCATGAGCGGTCGGCGATCCGCCAAAAAACCGCGTTCACTGCAATCCCGTTTGGCACCGGCTCCGACCTTGTGCGGAGCTTGGGGATCCCAAACCGCACCGATGATGCGTTGCAGATTGCAGCGAGTGGGCTTTCAAGGAAGTGCGACCTGGGTCTGGCCACGGTGACCACCGACGATGGCGAGGTGAGTGAAGTGTTCGTGAACGCCGCGGGTTTTGGCGCCAATGGCGAGGTCGCCGCTCGAACCAACCGCAGCTCGAAGCGCTTTGGTGGGACCGCATCGTTTGTCAGTGCATCGCTGAAAACGATGATGCGGTACACCCCCCGGCCCGTGTCGTTGTCCATTGAGCAACCGGATGGGACCGTGGAGTGGCAAGAAGAGTTGTTCAGCGCCTTCATCGCGAACGGTCAATACTGCGGCAGCGGA
>JAYZVA010000218.1:0-5052 GCA_036156175.1 Myxococcota bacterium | reverse complement strand
GGGTGGCTCTTGCTGGCGCGCGCAGCGGCCCGTGGGCAGCTCGAATGACCGCCCAGCGGTTCTCGGCGCCGTGGTCGACGCGGCTCAGTGTGCTCACCGCGGTGGCGTCGGCGGTCATTCTGGGCTCGGCCTATGGGCTGTTCGACAGCGGCGCTTGGGCGGGTGCGCAGGCGTTGGGTGCGCTCTGGTTGGCGTGCCTCGCGGGCCACGTCCGCGGGTATTCCGTCGAGGGGCAGCGGCTGCGCATTGATCGATTGGCCTACGGTCACGTGATCGATCTCTCGACGCTGCAGAGCGCGACCGTTGCCCCCGGCCTCTTCCGGGGAGCGCTTCGCGTCGGCAACGGGGGCTTGTTCTCCTTTTCGGGATGGTTTCTGAGTCGGTCCCATGGATGGTTCCGAGCAGTCGCCACCGACTCGCGCGAGCGGTGCGTGCTGCTCACCTTCGAGTCCGGTCGCTGGGCGGTCTCGCCCGATGATCCGCGGGGATTTGTGGACACGGTTCGCCGGGCGGCGCGGCTCGATGAATAAATCGGCGCGCAGTGAAGTGTCTGGATACAGCGGGGAGACCGAAGGAGCCCGATGACCATCACCCCCCAATCTGCGAAGTCGGTCACGGTCGTCTCGGCCGCGATCAGCGCGTTCCTCGTGGTCGTCCTCGGGGGAGGCACCGTGCTCGGGGTTTGGGCCAGTCAACGGGCGGATGCTGTGGCCGAATCCGCACAACGGGAAGCCGATCGGGCGCAGCGGCGAGCGGACCAAGCGATGGTTGAGGTCACCGGCGATGCGACCCGCGTTCGGTTGTTCGGCGAGACCAAGCGGTACGAGGCAGGCCCGGTGCCACCGGGCCCCTACACCATTCACGCCACGTTTCCGGGAGCGGCCGCGGCGCCCGCTGGAACCATCGACATCGCGCCCCGGCAGACGGTGACCTTGCACTGCACCCGCACCAACCGGACCTGCGTGGCCCAGTGAATCACTCGCCGTTTGGCGACTGCGGCGTGCGGTCGGTTGTGACCATGTTGTACACAGCATTCGCGGTGGCGATCGGTTCGTCGATGGAGTCTTGATAGACCACTGTGTGCGTGGCGGCGACACGGTTGCCGAGCCGCAAGACCCGGGCGCGCGCGAACAGGGGCTTGTCCACGGCGCCCGGCCGGAGGTAGTCGACGCGAAGGTCCACGGTGGACGCGCTGCGGGATCGACCGGCCCGCGTGAACACCGCCAACCCGCCCACGGTGTCCGCAAGCGCGGACACCACGCCGCCGTGGAGGGCGGGTCGGAAGGGGTCTCCGGTCAGTTCGGGTCGCGCCGGGATCGCCATCTCGGCCTCCCCGTCCCCCATGCGAGTGACCGTCATCCCCATAAAGGCATTGAAGGGAATGCCCTGTTCCATGAATTCTTTCAGTCGGTCGGTCTGGTTACCGCTCATTGCGTCCTCACATCATCGTCGCGGCGACCGCGGTGATCGCCACCGCGCCCACCAGGTTCAACGCAAACCCTTCCCGGGCCATGGTCTTGGTGGCGATCATGTTGGTGCCAAACATGATCGCATTCGGTGCGGTGGCCACGGGCAGCATGAAGGCGCAGCTGGCCGACAACGCCGCGGGAATCATCAACAGCGCCGGATCGATCCCCGCGGCGATTCCTGCGGCGGCCAGCACCGGCATCAAGAGCGTGGTGGTCGCCGTGTTGCTGGTGACCTCGGTGAGGAACGTGACGGCGACGCAGATGGTGAGGGTCATGCCAATCACCGGCCATGCGGTGATGCCCAGGTCGTTGGCGAGCCAGCTCCCCATGGCGGTGGACAACCCGGACGCTTCGAATCCCCGGGCAATGCCGATGCCGCCGCCAAACAAGATCAACAGACCCCAGGGAATCTTGGATGCTGTCTCCCAGTCCAGCATGCGACCGCCCTTGCCGTTTGGAATCAAGAACAGCGCGACCACGGCGGCCAAGGCGACCGTGCTGTCGCCCGCCCCCGGCAGGTCCAGCCACCGCGCCCAGCCGCCGAACGGGGTGGTGCGGGTCACCCAGGCCGCGGCCGTGATGAGAAACACGATCAACACGCGCCGTTCGGATGCGGCCCACGGTCCGAGATTGGGCAGCACCAGATCGCGGCTCTGCGTCAGGTTCCGGGTCAGGTACAGCCACACGATGGGGAGCAAGATCGCCACGGTGGGGATGCCGATCAGCATCCAATCAAAGAACGCAATTTCGGTGCCCGTGGCTTCGGTGTAGATGCCCATAAAGATCACGTTTGGGGGCGTTCCCACGGGGGTGCCCATGCCGCCAATGCTGGCCGCATAGGCAATGCCCAACAACAGGGGAACCTTGAGGGTGTCGCCGCCGCCGGCCGCCTCGTCTTGCTCCAGCACGGCCAAGGCCACGGGCAGGAGCATCAGCGTGGTGGCCGTGTTGCTGATCCACATGCTGCAGACAGCGGTGGCCAGCATGAAGCCCAGCACCAACGTTCGACCGCCGGCGCCACCGACCAAGCGGACCATTCCCACCGCCAGTCGCTTGTGTGCACCCGATGACGCCATCGCCGTCGACAAGATGAACCCGCCCAACAGCAGCAGGATCAGCGTGTGGCCGTAGGCGGTGGCGATTTCTTTGTGGGTCAGCACGCCGGTCAACGGAAAGGCGGCAAACGGGATGATGGAGGTGGCCGGGATCGGAATGGGCTCGGTCACCCACCACGTCGCGCACACCGCCGTGATGGCCGCCGTCCAGGCCGCGTCGGTGGAGAGGCCCACGGCCGTGACCACGGCAAAGAGCGCGGCGCCCAAGGCGGGTCCGCCAATCAAGGCCAGGCGCGTGGAGGTCTGGGGCGTCATGACGGCCGAGTGTACCTCAGCCCGGCCAGTCGTTGAGGGCGGCCTCGGCGGCAAAGTGGCCGCACATGCCGTGGATTCCGCCGCCGGGTGGGGTCGCGGCTGAGCACAAATAGATGCGCTTGTTCGGCGTTCGGTAGGTCCGCCAGGTGGGTCGCGTGAACAGCTGGTCGATGGTGGGCTCGCCGCCGTTGACGTCGCCGCCGATGTAGTTTGGGTTGTAGGCCTCGAAGGCCGCGGCGGTGGTGGTGTGGCGCGCGATGATCGTGTCTTTGAACCCGGGGGCGAAGCGCTCGATCTGGGCTTCGATGGCGTCCGTCATGTCGGTGGTGGAGCCGGATGGCACGTGGCAGTAGGCCCAGCCCGTGTGCTTGCCGGCCGGTGCCCGGGTGGCATCGAACCGACTCTGCTGGGCCACGAGCACGTAGGGGGCCTCGCTGTGCTTGCCGTCCCAGCAGGCGCGTTCGCTCGCGGCGATCTCTTCCATGGTTCCGCCCAAGTGCACCGTCCCGGCTTTCCCCACGTTCGGGTCGGCCCACGGGATCGGGTCGCTCAGCGCGTAGTCGACTTTGCAGGCGCCGGGACCGTGGCGGTAGGCTTGCAGCGTGCGGCGGTAGGCCAGCGGCAAGGCATCTCCAGCGATGTCCGCGAGGCGCGCCGGGGCGACCTCGAACAACAGCGGGCCATCGGCGGGCAGCTCGCCAATGTCGGTCACGCAGACGCCCGTCTGAACGGTGCCACCGAGGGATTCCAAGTGCTTGACCAGCGCGTCAGCAATCGACTGAGAGCCCCCTTTTGGCATGGGCCACCCCACCGCATGGCCGGCGATGCCCAGCATCATGCCGATGGCGGATGACGGCGCCATGTCGATCGGCAGCACCGAGTGACCGGCCAGACCGGCAAAGAGCGCTTGGGCTTCTGCACCCCGAAACATGCTCGAGGCGAGGCGCGTGGCCGGCTGAAACGCGCTCAGCCCAAAACTGGCCATCCAGAAGGGGTGCGACGGAATGCCGAGCGGTCCCAGGGCATCCGCGCACAGGCCTTCCCATCGCGGCGCCCACGTGTTCATCCACTTGGCCCAGCGCGGTCCGTCCTCACCCAGCGTTGCCGCCGTGGCGTCGACGTCTTGAAACAGCATGGCGGCCGGTCCCCCGTCGAGCGGGTGGGCCAACGGCGCGTCCGGATGGACCCACTCGAGTCCGTGGTCGCCGAGCTCCAGACTCCGGAAAAACGGGCTGCTGATCGCCATGGGGTGGATGGCCGAGCACACCGCGTGGCGGTATCCCGGTTCGGTGAGCTCGGCGGTGCGCGCCCCGCCCCCAACGGTATCGGCCGCCTCCAACACCTGAACGCGCCGGCCGGCTTCCGCGAGTCGAATGGCGGCTGCCAACCCGTTGGGACCGCTTCCAATGATGGTGGCGTCGATGTTTGGCATGGGTGGTCTGCACGCTCCCGTCTGTGGGGTCTTGCGTAACTGTTCCGCGCCCATTTCGGCGATTCATTGAGCCCGGGGGATCGGCCTGGAGTACACTGGCCGCTCAGGAGGAACCATGCGGCATCGGGTTGGACTTGGGTTGTGGATGGTTGTGCTCGCGGGGTGCGGAGACAAATCGGATGACACGGGCCTCCCGTCTGCCGCTGCGGATGCGGATGCGGATGCTGACGCGGACGCCGATGTGGATGCCAACACCGACGCGGACGCGGACGCGGATGCCGACGCCGACGCCGATGCGGATGCCGATGCCGATGCGGATGCCGATGCCGACGCCGACGCCGATGCCGACGCCGACGCTGACGCCGACGCCGACGCCGACGCCGACGCCGACGCCGACACAGACACAGACACAGACACAGACACAGACACAGACACAGACACCGATGAACCCAGCATCCGGTTCTCGACCATCTGGTCCCTCGTGGTTCGCCCCTCCTGCACGGGCTGCCACAGCGGCTCCTCCCCAGCAGGTGGGCTGGCTCTGTCGACCGAGTCCGAGGCCTATGACAACCTGCTCGATGGGTATGTCACCCCAGGCGACTCCTCATCGAGCGAGATGTACGACCGCATGACCAGCTCGGCCAGCGAAGGGCGAATGCCACCGGATGGCGGTGTCGTCATCGATCGAATCGTCGATGTCTACA
The DNA here is from genome assembly GCA_036156175.1 of Myxococcota bacterium. Classification (GTDB taxonomy): domain Bacteria; phylum Myxococcota_A; class UBA796; order UBA796; family UBA796; genus UBA796. Next base: position 77 of record JAYZVA010000218.1, on the reverse strand, counting down.
CCTGGATCAACGACGGTGCCGCCGAGTAGGGCGGCTGTTGATTCAAGGATGACCCCTCTCCGACCCATCGCCCAGCT
>JAYZVA010000217.1:0-16417 GCA_036156175.1 Myxococcota bacterium | reverse complement strand
CTCCGGAAAGTCACTCCGAAGCGTGGGCTCTCCGCCGCCCAAAACGAGGGAGGGCGTTGGGTCCGGTGCAAGTTGAAGGAGTGCCCTCAGGGCGGGTTCCGGGCCGGGGATCTGCCACACAGAGTCCAGTCTTCCCGGCTCCCGAACCCGGGCTGCGGTCACCAACAGTGCTTCGGCGTGATTGGGCATACCTAACAAACTCTACGCAACAAGAGGGGAGGGTAAACGATGTCTAAGCCATTGAAGTTGAATGGAAAAGTGGTCATCATGGCTTAGCTTTCTTCCGGCAGGAAGAGCCCGCGGTGGGGGCCGGGTTGGGTGGCGGAAACTCGGGTCATATCCACCGCCTGGAGTACGCGCAGAAGGTCTTGAATGCGGTGTCGACTGAGGTCGTGAAGCGGCGATACGATCCGGCCGTGAGCCTGAATCCGGCGTTGCGGGCTGACCAGTTGATTGGTCTGCTGGATCCGGCGCAGGCTGCGCAGGGTTGACCGGATCGCATCCAGTCGGATGTCGAACGCGATGTGCGTGACACCGGAGCGGCGGAATCCCTGGACGCCACGAGAGTCGACGGCGTCGACCCACAGCCATCGAACGGGAAGCGCGGGCGGAGGCGTCTCGCGAAGAATGGCATTGGCATCTTTGCCGCGCACATCGATGATCTCTTGTCCTGGCCGCTCGTCAGAGTGCCATGGAGGAAGAACCGTCCACGGCGCGCCCAGTCCGCGCCCCGACCGAACGTCCCAGTACGCGTGCCATGCGCCGCCGCACCGCGACCGAAGACCGCAGTCGACGCAGGATGGCCCGTGACGTTTGTTCCCCTGATTGTCGACACCGTGAGGATTGGGTGGGGCGAGTGCCTCGATCGCTTCGACGCTGTTGTCGAGATTGTCTTGCCAGCCCACGCAGAGCGGCAATCCGCAGTAGGGGTTCAGCAGGTCGATTTGGTTGGTCTTGGCCACGCCTTGAGCGCGGTTCACGGCATCGTGCAGGCGGCTGTAGTCGGGCATCAAGTCCGTGTTTCGCGCTCCCCGTCCGTGGGGTTGTACGGCGGACAGCGACACGGAACGGATGCGCGGAAATCGCTTGGCGACGAATGCAATGTAGTCTGGCAGGTGGTCTTGGGTTGTCGAGGCCGTGACGGGGTTGAGGGCCACGCGGATTCCGGCATCCAGCAACGCATCGATGCCCGCCAGGCATTTTGCAAATGCACCGGAAAGACCCGCGAGGTGGTCGTGCAGACCGGCCGTATGCGCCAACAATGAAACGAAGGCACTGGTCACGCCGCTTTCGGCCAACTCGACTGCGTATGCTGGGCTGATGAGGATGGCGTTGGTTTGAACCTCGATGAACTCGATTCCGCCTTGTTTTGCGGCGCGCACAAGCCCCACAAGCCGCTCGCGGTTCAACGTGGGCTCGCCCCCCGATATCGTCAGGGTCTTGTCGCCGCGGTCAATGAACCCCTGCAACTCCTGAAAGATGTCTTCCATGGGGGGGCTGAGTGTCGCGTAGTCCTCGGCGGGCACATTGCAGAACGGGCAGCGCTCGTTGCACGCCATGGTGAGGCGCAGCAGGCCTTTGGTTGCATGGCTCTGTTCCGCATTGTGGTCAGAGGGTTGGGATCGGTCTTGATTCGCCATTGGTTCGGTATGAGTGTACCCTTTTGGCGTCGTGCTTGAACTCCCAACCGCATTCCTGACCCTACCCACGCGCAACGGCTCGACGGCGAGGGTTTTGCGCCGGAAGGTCCGATTGGTTGCGCTGAAGGAGTTGTTGACCTTCTCCGGGAGCGCCCTCGGCCCTCGAACGGATGAATCGATTCGGCGAATGCAGTCCGTGTTGCAGCGTTCTCTCAAACAGGATTCTGCCGCGGTGTTGGCTGCCGTGGGCAGCCCCGACGTGATGGTGCCGCTGTTGTCGATGGCTGCGGGGCTTCGGGCGCCACTCGATGTCGCGCCCGACATGATGGTCGCGTTGTTCGCGTCACTCGCGGCTGAATCCGTTCCACTCGAGGAAGCGCTCGTGTGGGAAGAGCCGGTGGGGACCCTGCCAGTTCCGAGAGAGGGGACGCTGGAGTTTGAACCACCGGCCAAAGCGTTGCTGGTGGATCCTGCCGGGTTGGCGGTCGAACTCGCCGATGGTCAGCGCATCGATATAAATGAGTTCGATGGCATCGATGCTGCTGGGGTGCGTGTCGGGCACCGGTTTGTGGCCATTGGCCCCCGTCACCTCGACGTTCATTTGTCGCTCCACGACTCGAATCCTTTGGCGTTGGAGGAGGCGCACCCCGATAAGGATGGCAACACGGTGACGTTGGGTGACAAGTCCCTCGACGCATGGCTTGCGGCACTCAATGAAGCACTCGAACTGATTCGATTGGGGCTTCCGGAGTGGTACGAAGAGCTGCGCGACACCACGGTGCGCGTGCTGCCCGTCGGCTATGAGCCCGAGATGCATCTGTCTGCGTCTTACAGAGAGGCTCCGGGCGTTGTTTATCTAACGCTGCACCCCGACCCGTTGACGATGGCGGAGGCATTGGTGCACGAAACGCAGCATGGAAAGCTGAACCTGCTCACGTGGCTCGACCCGGTGCTGCACAATGCGTACACATCCTGGAGCGCGTCACCGGTGCGTCCGGACCTGCGGCCCATCATGGGGGTGTTTCTGGCGGTGCACGCCTTTGTCCCGGTCGCAGCGCTCCACGCCCGACTCGCGGCTGCGAACCACGCATTGGCCCAGACCCGTCGCTTCGCCGAGCGCCGTGCCGAAGTCATGGCTGGAAACGCCGGAGGGCTCGCTGTGGTCCGGAATACCGCAGAGCCGACGGCAATGGGTGCACGAGTCCTCGGCGGCCTGCAGTCGGTTCACGAAGTTCTGATGGGCCTTGTGGATGCATCCGACTGGTCCGATGATGCCTTGCCGATGGGGTGACTAAAGCAAGTTTCGCGGGTCGACATCGACCGAGGTGCGAACGCCGCGAGCCGGCTTGCCAAACAACACCGGAGTCGCCGAATCCAGCCACCGGCGGAACCGGGGAACGTCACGTCCGCGCAGCACAATCTGAAACCGCCACCGCCCAACGAGCTTCGATAGCGGGGCAAGCGTGGGTCCAAATATTTGAACGGCTTCGCCGTCTGCAAGCGAACGCAGCGCCCCCACCATCGCCATGCCGGCTTGCTGGGCTTGATTCATGTCGGCAGACTCCAGCCGGACCAACACGACGCGCGCAAACGGTGGGTGGCTCAGGATCGCGCGTTGCTTGACCTCGTCTTCATAGAATGCATCGAGTGGCGCATCCGCTGCGATGTGCGAAAACACAAAATGGTCGGACTGACGCGTTTGCAGCATCACGCGACCCGGGCGTTCGCCCCGTCCCGCCCGACCTGCAAGCTGGGTCACCAGGGCGTAGGTGCGCTCGGCGCTGCGGAAGTCCGGCATCAACAACACGTGGTCGACGCCCACCACTGCGGCGAGCGTGACGCCCGGGAAGTCGTGCCCCTTGGCGACCAACTGCGTGCCCACGAGGACTTGCGATTCGCCGGCCTTGAATGCCCTCAGGATGCGCTCATGGGCGCCCTTGCCTTTGGTGGTGTCCGCATCCATCCGCGTCACGGATACGCCGGGCAGCGCTTCGGATATGGCCTCCTCTACACGTTCCGTGCCGTATCCCACGACGCTCAATTCGGTCTGGCATGCTGGACAAGTGCGTTCATAATCCCTGCGAAACCCGCAATAGTGGCACCGGAGCCTTCCTTGTCTCTGGTGCAAGACAAGGCTTCCGATTCCACAGGAAGGGCACTGGTACGTTGCGCCGCACCCACTGCACTCCACCACCGGAGCATACCCGCGGCGGTTGTACAGAATGATGGCTTGTTCTCCGGCGCTCACGGTTTCTTTCAGCGCATCGATCAACTCGCCTGAAAGCGGTGTTCCCGGTGGGCGGCCGCGCATGTCGACCAGTTCAACGGAAGGGACGGGTCGGGGCGTGGCCCGGCGCGGCAAGGTGAGCGAGCGGTAGCGGCCCTCCTCGGCGTTCTGCCAGGTTTCGATGCTGGGTGTTGCCGAACCCAACACGACGGTGCATTTCGCGAGCTTGCCCCGGACGACCGCGAGGTCTCGTGCGTGGTACCGAACGCCGTCGTCCTGTTTGTAGGAGCCGTCGTGTTCTTCGTCGACGACAATCAACCCGAGGCGGGTGAACGGGGCAAACAGGGCGGAGCGGGCGCCGATGGCAACGTCGGCTTCACGGGCTCGAATTCTGCGCCACTCGCGCAATCGTTCGGCGTCGGTGAGGCCGGAGTGCAGCACGGCGATGCGGTCCCCGAAACGGGCGCGGAAGCGACCGACCAACTGGGGTGTCAGGGCGATTTCCGGAACCAAAACCAACACTTGGTCGCCGGCGTCGAGGACTGCGCGGCTGGCTCGAAGGTAAACTTCGGTTTTTCCAGAGCCCGTCACGCCGTGGAGGAGGAAGACGTCCCCTGTCCCTTCCAAAATCGCGTCGAGCGCCTGCTGTTGGTCGGGATTGAGTGCCGGTGGAGCCCCCGAGTCTTCAAGTTCTCCACCAAAGGCTGCACCGCGGTCCTCGCGTTCACCAACCGTGACAAGGCCTTTTTCGGCCAGCCTCCGGACGGCGTCCCGGGCGGAAGCGCCTTCGAGTTGCACAATGGTGACCAAATCCAGCACGCCGCCCGCCTCGGCGAGGCGAGCCAGTACGCCCCGCATGCGCACGCCGCCTTCGATGGGAATGGACTGTGGTGCGACGTTCAGCGTCACGGTTCGTATGCGGCCTGAGCGCGTGCCGAGTTCGCGTTCTTCAATGGCGACCCATTGTTTTCGGACGAGCGCTTCGAGCGTTCGGCCCAATGCGGCACCATCGACTTCGCCCTCGAGCTTCCTGGCGTAGCTTCCCCGCGTCCGCCCCGGATTCGCGATGACCTCCCTCAACGCCATGGCTTGTGGCGAGAGGGCATCAAGATCGTCAACAGCGAGGGCCTCGATTCCCTCGTCAGTGGGGATGTACACCCGCCGAACTTTCGCCTTGATGCGGTTGGGCAGAGCCGTGGAGATGACTTCGCCCAGTGCGGCAAAGTAATACGCGCTGATCCATCGGAAAAACCGCAACTGGTCGGCGTCAAAAACCGGTGTGGGATCCAGCAACCGATGAACGGGCTTGGTGCGCTTGACATCGGTTGTCTCGGCAACGTCGATCACGTAGCCCGTGATCCGTTGGCGTCCGAACGGCACCAGCACCGGATGACCCATTTGCAGGGTCATTCCATCGGGAACGGAGTACGTGAACAATCCCCGAACGGGCCGGGCGACGGCGACGTGGGCGAAGCTCACCGAGCGCTCATCTCCGCGAGCACCGCTCGGACCGAGTCTTCGAGGTCTGGGCGCTTGAGCGCATAGTGCAGCGACGCGCGCAGGAGGCCGACCACATTGCCCGTATCGAAGCGGGTTCCATCAAAGACGGCACCGTCGACCCGTCCATCGGCCGCCAAGCTTGCAATCGCGTCGGTGAGCTGGATCTCACCGCCCCGACCCGGTGCCGTATTCGCCAGGCGGTCCCAGATGTCGGCGGGCAAAATGTAGCGACCGACAATGGCGAAGTTGCTGGGCGCGTCTGCGGGGTCTGGCTTTTCGATCATGGCGCGCACCGCCATGCGGTTGGTCGCCGTCATGGGGCCCGCACAAATGCCGTACCGAGCCGTATCTTCTCGCGGGACTTCCATCAGGGCCACAACGGCATTGCCCGCGGGCCGGTCCGCCATCAATTGGGCAATCGCAGGAATCGGTGCGTCGATGATGTCATCGCCCAGCAGCACGGCAAAATCCTGGTTGCCAATGGCCTCCCGCGCCTGCAAAACCGCGTGCCCGAGACCCAGTGCTTCGTCCTGCCGGACTGCGATGACGTCTGCCATGGCGACCACTCGACGCACCTCATCAAGAAGGTCCTGTTTCCCGTTCGCCGCCAAGAACGCTTCGAGGTCGGCGTCCGGCAGGAAGTAGTCGACAAGCGCATCTTTGCCTTTCGACGTGACGAAAACCATGTGCTCGATGCCGGCTGAAACGGCCTCGGCCACGACATACTCGATGCACGGCCGGTCGACGATTGGCAGCACTTCTTTGGGCACTGTTTTGGTGACCGGCAAGAAGCGTGTCCCACGGCCTGCGACCGGGAATACCGCAGCGCGAACGTTGTTGGGGGCCATCGGGACCCGCTCAGTACGAACGCGAGCGGCGTTCGAGTTGTTCCGCTTCAGTTTTGCAGTCGATGCAGTGGGTGGCGACAATGCGGGCAATCAGACGTTGTTCGCCAATCTCTTCGCCGCAAACGGTGCAGTAACCATATTCGCCTTCCTCGATTTGTTGGAGGGCTTGCTGAATCTTCCGAATGTAGACGCGCTCGCGGTCCCGGATTCGAAGTTGGAAATCGCGGTTGGACTCCATCGTCGCGATGTCCAATGCGTCTGCCAGTGCTTCTTTGTCCTCCGTCAAGTCTCCCAGTGTCTCGCCCGCCTCTTGCAGCAGGCGTTCCAAGCGCTCTTGAAGAATGCCTTTGAAGAATTCCAAACGTTCAGTTTCCATGACACAGCCTCAGATTGGTGGAAATTTGGTCCGGTGGTCCAGCGCTTCGGGGGGCTTGCCCCTCAAAACAGGTCGGTTTACTAAGCGGTTCGATGCACACCCGCAATGCAAACGGAAAGGTCAACAATGCGCAGAAAATCACCCATGATGGCCGGTGTCGTTGGTCTGTTGGCATTGATGGGCGGGCGAGCGTTTGCCCTTGAACCATCCCAAGCCACGTCGGCAGGGATGGGGAACACAACGCGGTCCAACCACCTGGAGCCGGGTGCAATTTATGCAGCCCCGGCACTCGTCTGGATTGGGGAGCGGTTCGAACTCGGGGCGGGTGGGGCAATGTCCACCGATGGCACTCGAAGCGTGTTTGTTGGTGCCCACGACGGCCAGACCAGCTCGGTTGGGTTGGGCGTGCAGTGGTTGTCGGACCGGAAAGAAGTTTCCCCAACGCTGGACGAATTGCCGGGGTGGAAACGCAAGGGCCAAACCTTCAACAACGACGTGGAATCGTCCGTGATCTCGGCGACCATTGGCGCCGGTGGTGTCAACCACCTGTTCGGCTTGGGGCTCGGTCTTCGGTACTACTACCGGGAAAGCACGCTCGGGGGGGCGGAGCGGGGGTTCAATGTCGCGCCATCCATTGCCGGCGTGGTTGCCGAGCAATGGGTGCTGTCGCTGACGGTGGAAAACCCGCTTCCGCTCGAGTTCTCCGAGGCGCCGCTGGCCATCGGGACAGGCACTCGCTGGCAGCCTTCGAGGCGCTTTGCTGTGGCGGTGGACACGCTCACGGACCTTGGAACGGTTGAGGGCGAAGTTCGGTTCACGCCCATGGCGGGTGCTGAGGCATGGCTGCACGAGATGGTTCCGATCCGTGTGGGGTGGACCCAAAACGGCATCAGTCAGCGCCAGATGCTCACCACTGGTTTCGGGATTGCCAGTGAATCGTTCGACCTCAGCTACGCCTGCGTTGGCTTGTGGTCATCCGACCAAGGAAGCACGTTGCACCGGATGTCCATCCGCCTCGCGATGTAACGAAGCTCAGGCCCCCATCGGGAGGCCGGCAGCGATTGCTGCTTCTTCGGCTTCGGCGTGCCCGGAGTCGCGCAGCAATCGTTTGGTGAGCTGCATGGCGTTCTCCATGGAGTGGTCCATGTTGTTGTACCAAAACAGACCCGTCCTGCCCGCGAGTTGGAAGTTCTTGAACCGTGAGAGCTGCTGGCGCGCGATGTCCAGTTGCTCGGGGTAGTCCTTGCGGTAAATCGGGTAGCTATCGTTCAACTTCTCGATCCGAACGTCGATCACATTGGCGCGGTTGCGAATCATTCCCACCGACACCAAGTCGTCGATCACCCAATCGGTGAGCCGCTCGGCGTTTTGCCAACGCGTGTCGTCCTTCATGCAGGTGACTTCGCAGCAGTACCCGCCGGTGCCGGGCGGTGCAGTGTCGGGAGAGAAGAATTTCGGCACACTGACCCGATTGATGAGCAGCTTGCTCGACCCGTAGTAGCACCACTGGTAGTCGCGGACAGGCTCTTCGTTGACCATCACGTTGTACAGCAGCAATCCGAGGTAGTTGAGGTCTGGACGGCGGAGGTTGAGTTGTTCGCAAGCGAGCGTGATGGGAGCCGTCCAAACCACCATCGATGGCTCGATCCGCTCGTCGCCCGCGTACACCGCGCTGATCGTGTCGCCTTCGGCTTCGAGCCGCGCGCCAGTGCCGGTGATGATTCGGCCACCGAGGGCCTCGAACAACTCCGATACCTGAATCCAAGCCTCTTGCATTCCCGCCTTCGGATACAAAAACCTCGGCGGCTCGGCATTGCCCTCCAAGAGCGTTGTCTTGAGGAGGTGAAACAGATTTTGCATCTGTGCCTTGTCGTCAATGATCGCTCGATTGATGCCCACTTTCGCCCAGTCGGAGTGGGTCTCGCGGGGATGGATGCCGAGAAACTTCTCGGAGTAGCCGCGGAAGAAATGTTCGTAGAGCGTGGGTCCGTACTGTCGCAGAATGTAGTCTTCAAATGTGAGGTCGCCGTACTCCTTGAACCCGTTGATGGTCAGGTCAATGAAGCTCTTGCCGGCCAAGGCGGGGGGCAGTTGCACGAGGTTTTGCGGCTTGATTGGCCACCCGTAGTATTTGCCCTTGAAGTAAACCTCCGACTTGCGAGGGAAGAACGTCCCGTGACGACTCAACACGCGGTCAAGGTAGTTGGAGACGTTGGGATTCGCGGTGTAGAACCGGTGAGGGCCGCAATCGAACACAAAATCGTCGTAGTGAAACGAACGGGCCAAGCCGCCCACGATGGGCAGTTTTTCGATGACCACGACCTCCGCTCCTGCTTCGGCCAAGAGGTGTGCGGTGACCAACCCTGCAACGCCGGCGCCGACGATGACCACGGGTCCATCGAATACACTGACGGGCGTATCTGCCATGCTTCCCCCTCGATTCATCTTCCTACTCATACCATTCGCCGCAAAGAAAGGCATGACTAAACGCGTTAATCGGCAAGAATGAGACCAGAATGGAACCCCGATGTCTACGCAGCGCACCGAGCAGCGTTCATTACGCAACTCGGCGATGACGATGCCTGTCTTTTGTTTGGAGCACCGCACCACGTCCGGAATGGCGACGCAGAGTATCGCTACCGGCCCGACTCGGATGTGTTTTACCTGAGCGGCTGGGACGCGCCCGAGGTTGCATTGTTGCTTCGACCGGGAGCCGAACACCCCTTCGTGATGTTTGTGGCCGACCGAAACCCCGCGATGGAGTTGTGGACCGGGAGGCGTTGGGGGCCCGAAGGCGCGAAGACTCGGTTTGGAGCGGATGAGGCGTTCCCATTTGGGGAGCTTGCAGAGCGGCTCCCAGATTTGTTGCAAGGGTATCGAAATCTGCACTACCGAGTCGCCGAAGACCCCGACCGTGACCAACTCTTGATGGGGGCGCTCAAGGCCGCCCGCCGGAAGGCGCGGCGCAACGGATTGGACGTTCCCGATGCGTTCATCGACCCGTCTCGGGTGCTGCATGAGCTTCGGTTGGTGAAGGACGAGTCGGAAATCGCGACGCTGCAACGGGCCGCAGATTTGACGGTTGCAGGGCATGTGGCCGCGATGAAGGCGACCAAACCCGGCGTGACTGAATACGAACTCGAGAGCGTGATTGAGCACACTTTTCGCCTCGGTGGAGGCACGGGCCCCGGCTACACAACCATCGTGGGCGGTGGCGCAAACGCGACGATTCTCCACTACATCGAAAACGATGCGGTCTTGAACGATGGGGACTTGGTCTGCATCGATGCGGGCTGCGAATACGGGTTCTACACCGGGGATGTCACCCGCACTTGGCCGGTCAATGGCACATTTACGGCGCCCCAGCGGGAACTGTATGAGGTCGTCTTGAGAGCCCAGGAGGCGTCCATCGCTGTCGCAGTCGAGGGCGGCACCATGAGGGCAATTCATCGGGCGTCTGTGCGGGTGCTCACCAAGGGGATGGTCGACTTGGGATTGCTCCAGGGTAACGTCGAGGAACTCATCGCCGATGAGGGGTACAAAAAGTACTACATGCATGGCACGGGGCATTGGCTGGGCCTCGACGTGCACGACGTTGGCGCGTACTACAGGGGCGGCGAGAGCCGGCCGCTGGTTCCCGGAATGGTGTTGACGATTGAGCCAGGGCTGTATGTCCCCGAGGACGATGACGACGCGCCACCGCAGTACCGCGGCATCGGAATTCGGATCGAAGATGACGTGCTGATCACGCCGGGGGGCAATCGCGTCCTGACGGCGGCCGCGCCCAAGGCGATCGATGAGGTGGAGGCCGTGGTCAAGTCTGGCCAAACCGCTCAGAAATAGGTCGAACGGTGTGCATCTGCGCGTTAGCCGGCGCGCATGGAATGTTCCGACTTGGCCCGTGAGTTTCTTCGCGCATTGCGGGGAAACCGTTCCCAGGTCGCCTGGTCGCGGCGGCTTGGCTACCGAAGCAACGTCGCGTATTCCTGGGAGAAGGGCCGCCGCTGGCCCACTGCTGCGGAGGCGTTCCGCGCTTCTGAGCGCAATGGAACAGACCTTCGGGTTGCCATGGCTCAGTTTTTTGGAATGGCGCGGCCGGAGTGGCTGGATCGGCTCAACCTGTCGACCTCGACGGCCGTTGCGCATTTGCTGGACGAGGTGCGCGGCGACACGCCCATCGTCGAGTTGGCGCGGAAGACCGGGTTTAGCCGATTTGCCATTTCGCGATGGTTGAGCGGACAGACGGAGCCCAAGCTGCCGGATTTTTTTCATCTGTTCGAAGCCAGCTCGACCCGCTTGATCGACTTGGTTTCGGTGCTGGCCAACGCCGATGACATTCCGACGGTGAAGGAGCAGGTAAAGCTTGCGGAGTTGCGCCGGGATGGCGCGTACCGCTTTCCTTGGACGCAGGGCGTGCTTCGTGCGCTGGAGTTGCAGGATTATCAGGACCTTCCAGCGCATGAACCGGGTTGGATTGGCCGGCGGCTTCGCATCGACATGGAAACCGAGGCGCAGTGTTTGAACTTTCTGCTTGAAGCCGGACAGGTCAGCTGGGATGGCCTTCGCTACCGGAGCAACACGGTTGCCGTCGACACGCGCGGACGACCCGAGATAGGGCAGCGCCTCAAGGCCCACTGGGGCCGGGAGGCCGCGGATCGAGTTGAATCGGGCGCCCCGGGTCAGTTTTCGTTTGTTGTGTTCTCGGCGTCTCGGTCGGATTTCGAACGCATACGCGAACTGCACTTGCGATACTTCAACACTTTACGCGGGATCATTTCAGGTTCCTCCCCGAACGAGATAGTGGCCGTCGCGAATGTTCAACTCTTTAGTTTAGAGGCCTGGGACGATGACGAGAGCGGTATTGGTCGGTGACGTTGGTGGAACCCACTCGCGCTGGGCCACATTCAGCGGCGAGTTGGGCCCTGTCTCGATCGTTCGGACCTGCGACAGTCGGGGCCTCGCCGACGCGGTAAAGGGGCGCGTGGCCGGCGCTGCCGCTTGCGGCGTGGCCGTGGCTGGACCCGTTCGGGATGGGCGAGTGCGCCTGACCAATGCCGACTGGAGTGGCGCCGAAGGCGACCTGGGCATTCCGGTGGCCTTGGTCAACGACCTTGAGGCTGTGGCTCTGGCCGTCCCGGCGCTGGCTTCGACGGATGTTGAGTGGCTCACAGCGGCCTCGTCGTTGGACGAATCCGTGTTGTGCCTGGGCATTGGTACCGGCTTTGGTGGCGCGTTGTGGACCACGAATGGGGTTCAGTCGATGGAGCCGGGGCATGACTCCCTGGGCCATTTCGAGCCCCTTGGCCGCGAAGTGACGGTTGAAGAAGTGGTTTCGGGGATGGCCATCCGCGACATGGAGCAGCAAGGCATTGATGTGAGCGCGGTGGTGCCATTGGCCTTTGACATGGCATTGCGTCGCCTCATTCGGCGGTGCAATCCGCGCGCCATTCTGCTGATGGGCGGCGTGGTGGAGGGGCGAAGGGACCTCTTCGCTGCGGCGAAAGAAGCGGGGCTTCCAGTGGGTGTGATCGTGCACCCGTTTCCGGCCTTGGTGGGCGCGGCCGCGGCTGCAATGGAGCGTTTGGCGGTGCGATGACCCGTGCCGTGCATTAGCCTTTCACAGCAGGTTTCCGATGCAGCGGTGGACCACGCTGTTTTTCCAGACCGAGATTTGAACCGAATGCCAAAGCCCAAAAAAGCCTACAAGAACATCGACTTTCTGAACTCGAAGAGTGCCCGAACGGTTCGAATCTTGTGCGAGTACGAGGAACCGAAGGCGCGCCTCGCCAACGCCGGGATTGAAAACACCATTGTGATGTTTGGTTCGGCCCGCATCCGGTCCGAGTCCGATGCCGCAGCGGCGCTTGCGGACGCCGAGCGTGCCGCGTCGAACGGCAGCGGATCCCTGGACGCCGTGGAGACAGCCCGCAAGCGGCTTCGGCTCGCCCGATTCTACGAGCAAACCGTGGAGTTGGCGCAGCGGCTGACCGCGTGGAGCATGGAGCGCGACGGCCCGGCCTACCACATTTGCTCTGGGGGCGGACCCGGCATCATGGAGGCTGCGAACCGCGGGGCCAGTCTGGTGCCGGGTGGGCAGAGCGTGGGGCTGGGGATTTCGCTTCCATTTGAGGCTGGAGTGAATGAATACACCCCCGAGCATCTGGCATTTGAGTTTCATTACTTTTTTATGCGCAAGCTCTGGTTCCTGTACATGGCCAAGGCGGTGATCATCTGTCCCGGTGGATTCGGGACCTTGGATGAGTTTTTTGAAACCCTCACGCTCATCCAGACGGGCAAGATCAGTCGGCCACTTCCGCTGGTATTGTTTGGTGGCTCATACTGGAACCGTGTGTTGAACTTGGATGCAATGGTGGAAGAGGGCACAATTAGTCCAGGGGACACAGACCTGTTTATGGTGACCGACTCGGTCGACGAAGCTTTCGAGTACGTTGTGAGTCGCTTGACTGCCATTGAGCAGGACGAGGAGGGGTGAGATGAGTCGTTTTGGAATCCGCAACCGACTGAAGAAAATGCTGGACGGTGGACCGCAGGAGGTCGTTCGGCATCCGGTGCGTTTTGAACTACCGGATGGTTCGTTCCAGGTGGTGCGGGCAGAGGAGGGCTACAACTTGCTCATGGCGTCACAGGACCTGCCATCGCCCATCAGTACGGGCCGCAGAGCAGGCGGGCCATGCCCCGATGGCGGCTGCGGCCTCTGCCGCGTTGAGGTCATCGATGAGACGGGACTGTCCAGCAAGACAGACCGCGAACAAACGACCATCGATGCCCATGTTGCCGGCGAGCCCCATGAGGGGCGAGAACGCGAACCCGGGCCACCGGCCAACGAGCGAACTCGGTTGTCTTGCTACTGCCGAATCAATGGTCCTGGGGGCATTGTGAGCGTCCTCGAGTTGTTCGACTACGACTCGATTGCGGGCGACCCCAACGGCACATGAGCGCGCGCATGCATTCCCCCCCGCTGTGCGACCTTCACATTCACCTGGGTGCGTCCGTCGCTCCGCATGTGATGTGGTCCATTGCACACTCTCAAGGGTTTAAACTGCCGGTCAAGGACTTCTGGGAGTTCAAAGAGATGATTACGGTCGACCCGAGCCAGTGCAAAGGCTTGGATGACTACCTCAAGATCCTCCATGAATGGACCGAGCGCATCCAGAGCTCGCCGGCCGCGGTTGAGCGAAGCGTCTACGAAATCATCGGCAAAGAGTACCGAGGGAGCCGGGTCGAACAAATCGAACTCCGCTTCAATCCAATGAAGCGCAACCAGAAGGGCCGTCGCGACCTGGACCACATCATTCACGCCGCATTGCGCGGCATGGACCGGGCGTGTTTGGAGTACGGGGTTCGGGCGGGCCTCATTCTGTGCCTCGCCCGTGAATTTGATGCGGAGACGAATGCAAAAATTGTCCGCAAAGCAATCCAGTACAAGAGCCGCGGAATTGTTGGAATTGACCTGGCCGGGACCGAGTCAAACACCATTGAACTGGGTGAATCGGTCGGGCAGTACGCCGACATGTTCACAATGGCGCGGGACGCGGGATTGGGAACCACCATTCACACCGGGGAGACCCAAGCGACCAGCGGCGAAGGAGTCATTGCGGTGCTGAAGCACATCAAGCCCGACCGCATCGGCCACGGCGTCCGTGCAGCCTACAACGAGGAAGCAATGGCGTTGTTGGCCGAGACCCAGACCACCCTGGAGATCTGCCCCACCTCAAACCTCCACACGCGCGCAGTTGAGTCGCTCGATGAGTTTCGATTCATCCTCAACGCATTTGTTGATCACGGCGTGCCGCTCACGATCAACACGGACGGAACCTACCTGTGCAACACAAACCTTCAGCGGGAGTTCGCCATCATCGAGGAGGCGGGAATTCTCACAGAAGAACGTCTTGAAATCATTCGCCAGCGCGCCTTCGACGTGAGCTTCATCGCGTAGCGCACCGGTCATCCGATGCGGTCAAGCGCCCAGGCGATTGCGTGTTGAACACCGGGGTCGGGATGGTTGCTCGCGGAAAGCAGTGCCGTGCGGCCGGCTCGGTCCTGGAGGTTGCCGATGACCATCGCGGCGTTTCGTTTCAACCCGGCAGCGCCGGCTCGGCGAATGGGGGAGCCCTGAAAGTGCTTCATCAGGTTGCTGTCGGAACTCGTGAGCACCCACTCGAGATCCATCCACGCATGGCCGGGCCGAGGCGCAAAGTCCGAGTCGGCTGACGGGGGGCTGGCAGGGTTGTGGGGGCATACCTCTTGGCAGTCGTCGCACCCAAATACCCAGCGTCCGGCTCGGTCCATCAACGAATGGGGAATGGGTCCTTTGTGTTCGATGGTCAAGTACGAAATGCACCGGCGCGCATCGAGCTGCCCCGGTCCCAAGAATGCGTCCGTCGGGCAACCGTCCAAGCATCGGCGACACGTGCCGCAGTGGTCGGCCAGCGGGGGGGTTGGCGTCACCGATGCGTTGATCAGGATGCTGGCCAGAAACAGGTAGCTGCTGGTCCCCGGTAGAATGGCCAGAGCGTTTTTCCCTGGAAAGCCCATGCCGGCTCGCTGCGCCCAGGCCCGCTCAATGACCGGCCGCGAGTCCACACCAGCGTAGGTCTCGAGGCCGGGAAGGGCGCGCCGCAAGTTGCGTGTCATCCGTCGAAGCCACTTTCCGATCAGGTTGTGGTAATCCCGTCCCCAGGCGTAACAAGCGACTTTACCCGTCAACCCACCCGGGTCGGGCGGACGCGGATGCTCGTAGCGCATGCCCAGGACGACCACTGTTTCGACGGTCGGGAGCAGCTTCCTCGGATCGGCCCGAGGGGCCCGGCTGTTCACCATCCAATCCATGGTGCCATGCAATCCTTTGGCGAGGAACCGGTCATAGTCCTCGATGCCCGCTGCAGGGGTCGCGCGGGCAAACTTGGTCGCATCGAAGCCATGCTGGGCGGCCTCGTCCCGAATGCAGTTTTCCACGATGAGCGGATCTGTGTTATGTATTGACATGTCAACAGCTTTGCGGTTGCACAAGAATGGTTGGTGATGGTCGGGTGTCTACATTAAGCTAATGCCTTAATGCGACCGCTTGGTCCGAAACCGCAACCTCAGGAGAGTCCGTGTCTGAATCCGTCACCGAAGTCGAAAACGTCGTCATTGCTGGAACAGGCCCCGCGGGCCTGACGGCAGCATTGTATTCGGCGCGCGCGAACCTTTCGCCCGTCGTCTTTGAAGGCATGGAGCCCGGCGGCCAGCTCACGACGACCACCGACGTGGAGAACTTTCCTGGGTTCCCCGACGGTGTCATGGGCCCCGAACTGATGGAAAAAATGAAGGCCCAAGTCACCCGGTTTGGGGCGCGCTTGGAAATGGATGAAATCGAGGAAGTCGACCTGAGCTCTTGGCCATACGCGTTCAAGACGAGCATGGGCAAGGAAGGCCGCACCAAGACGCTGATCATCGCGACTGGAGCCAGCGCCAAATACCTTGGCCTCGACAACGAACTCCGCCTCCGCGGGTACGGCGTGAGCGCGTGCGCGACATGCGATGGATTTTTCTTCCGCGAGCAGAAAGTCGTGGGCGTTGGTGGGGGAGACTCGGCGTGCGAAGAAGCGACCTTCCTGACCCGGTTTGCTTCGGAGGTGCACATGTTTGTCCGCCGCGACGCGTTCCGCGCTTCGAAGATCATGGCGGACCGCGCGCTTGCCAATCCCAAGATCACGGTTCATTGGAACACCGAAATGACCGATGTGCTCGGGGAAAACGAGGTGACCGGCGTTGCATGGAAGAACAATGCAGATGGGACCACCGGCGAGCTGGAGGTTCAAGG
>JAYZVA010000216.1:0-15819 GCA_036156175.1 Myxococcota bacterium | reverse complement strand
GAGGAAGGGCTGTTACTCCCGTCCTCCCCCAACCCTTCGAACGGTTCAGCCAAATGGTTTAGAACAAAATCAAAAAAATTTTGATCCACCCGGTACGGACGCACAAACCCAAACTAAAGAAAAAAACCGGCCCATTTGGGGCCGGCCTTTTGTTGAGGAGGCGATAACGGCGATGATTCCGCGGTACAGCGCCGTTACCGCCGCTTCGACACTAGCCAAGCAGCCCAATGACACTCGAGTTCATCGAACGTGCTTGCCCCAGGGCTGCCACTCCCGCCTGTTGCATGACCTGCAACCGCGTCATCTCAGCCGTCTCGTGCGCATAATCCGCGTCTTGGATCTGACTTGCCGCTGCAGACAAGGCTTCGACATAGCTGCTCATGTTGTTCACCGCTGAATCGAGTCGATTCTGCGTTGCTCCATACGCGGCGCGAATGCTGTTGACGGAGTTGATCGCCGTGTCGACCGTACCGATGGCAGTTCGCGCACTTGAGGCAGCAGCCAGCGACAAACCATTCACCCCGAGTCCCGAATCGGTCAGGTCTCCCAAGGTGATGTCGATTCGCGAACTTGCCCCGCTGGTCACGCCAACTTGGACGGACAGTGTGGTGTTGCTTCCATCGCTCAACTGGAGCCCATTGAACTCGCTCGAGTCGGCAATGCGATCGATTTCAGCAGTGAGCTGCGCCGTTTCGGTCTGGATGTAGCCACGCTCTGTGGTCGCCAGAGTGTCCGAACTGCTTTGAACCGCCAGTTCGCGAAGTCGGTCGAGAATGCTCAACACTTCCTTGGTGGCTGCCTCGGCAGTCTGAACCACCGAAATGCCATCATTGGCGTTTCGGATTGCCTGACGTCCCGATCGGGCTTCAGTTGAAAGGTTCTGCGCAACGGCAGCACCTGCAGCATCGTCTGCAGCGCGAGTGATTCGCATTCCAGACGAAACGCGAGCCAAGGTTTGGCTCAAGGCGCCTTGAGTGTTGTTCAGCGTGTTTGCTGCACTCATGGCAGTGACATTGGTATTTACAGTAAGGGCCATCTTTGCACCTGTCTGTTCGGGTTTAGAGACCCGCCGAACCGAAGCTCAGGAGATCTCGACTGACCTCTTCGGACGGTTTCCGGTGCGCTTTAGTTTTTTCTCAAACTTTTTCTCAACTTCTCTCTACGGACGGTTGAAAAAAAACTTTATGAAAAAACATGAATTTTTTAATAATGTTCCTTTGAACTGCTTTACTGGCGAACCATCGCCCATCAAATGCGCGTGAACAACCCTGAGTAGCGCTGCATCGAAGCGACCTGCATCGCCGCATCAAAGTTTGTTTGCAGTTGCACCAACTTCGAGTATGCGTCCACCACATTGGTTTCTTCAATGCTGGCTTTGGCTTGGGTGAGCTCGACTTCGAGGTTGCTGGCCAAGTCGGTTGCATCCATCGACCGGCGCATTTCTCCCCCAACCTCGACCCGCGTGTTCTCGATTTCCCTCAACGCCAAGTCGATGTCATCGAGGGACGCAATGATGCCCGCGGTGTCGTTTGCATTCAGCGCATCCTGCAAGCCGTCGATCGCTGCAAACATGTCGGATGAGCTGGTCAGTGAAGCACTGCCGTCAAAGCCAGTCTTCACCGTGATACCGTCGCCCACAATGACCTCCGGATGGTCTGTTGATCCGGTATACGAACCATCGTCGCCGTAGGCTGCGCCATCGTACGCGGTTCCTGCAAAGATGTAGCGTTCATTGAACTTCACGTTGGCCGAACTCAGAGCCCGTTCGAACAGGCTGTCGGTCACGTTCGCGGCCTCCGAACGCTGGTCGGCGTTGTAGGACTCGTTTGCGAACTGCACGGCGAGCTCGCGCGCTTCGGTCAACGTGGCGTGAATGTCGCGCAGTGACTGATCGGCCACGTTGAGAAGCTGCTCGGCCTGCGTCGAGTTCGTCTGATACACGTCCTGATTGGAGAGTTGCTGCCGAATGTTGTGCAGCTGTGAAATCCTCCCCGGATCGTCGCTCGGCCGGTTGATTCGCTTTCCGGTCGAGACCTGCTCGTTCAGCTCTGCAACCCTTCCACCCATGGAAGATGCGGTCTGCCGCATTGCTTCCATCCGACCGTGCCATGTTGTTCGAATCATTTATCGGACCGTCTGCATGAGTTCGTTGAGGAGGTCATCGGCAGCCGTGACCACCCGAGCCGCCGCCTGGTAGGCCGCCTGATACTGCATCAGGCTCACAGCTTCCTCATCCAAATCGACCTTCGAGGTTGATTCCTTTAGGGAATTTAGGTCGGACATGATTGCTCCATGAGTCGTGGCATCGACCTCGAACCCCACAATTGCATTTCCGAGATCCGCATAGATGGACGCAACGAACTCCCGCGAGTTCTGTGTTCCGCCGCCGAACAGCTTGGTGTTTTCGACGTCGATGACGTTGGTCAGGTTGTCTCCGTCTCCAACTTCCGCACTTGGCGCTCCAGCAGCCGCGATCAGGTTGATGTCGGTCGCCAATACACTGTCCAATGCCATCGATGTCGATGCGTTGGTGAACCCGCCTGGCAGCGTGAAGAAATCGAGGCCTGGGCTTCCGTAGGCATCGAAACCGGATGAATGCTGCGCGTTGATTTCGTCAACAAATTCCTCGGTGAACTCATCGAGGCTGTCCAGCGAGCTCTGAGACTGATCCCGTGCGGCGATCAACCCCCCGATTTCGCCGCTCATGAATGCGTCCACCGTTATGGCCGCATCGCCCGACGCCGTAATTTGAACACTCAGACGGCCCGTGGTCGGGTCGGTATCCGTCACAAAGTTCCGCACATGAACGTCTTGTACGAGCGCGTGTCCACCGACAAACAATGAGATTTGGCCGTTGGCTTTGTAGTCGACATCGACGCCAACCTTTTGGGCCAGCGTTTCAACAAGCCCATCCCGGGCATCCATGAGATCGGCGGGACCGTTGATGGCGTCCGAGTCCGAGATCCGTTTGTTGAGCACCCGGATTTCGTCCAGAATCTTGTTCACGCTGTTCAGTTCATCGGTGATCCGGTCCTCGGCGCGACGAATCGAGTCCAACAACGCCGCACCCCCGCGGTTGACCGCATCAACCAAGTCCTGACCCGAATCGCGCGCTGCCGACCGCAGGCCGTGGTCACTGGGTTCGCTGGTCAATTCAGTGAGCGAGTCGAAGAACTTGTCGAGGCGATCGGAGATGCTCGACGTATCCCCTTCCCTAAAGTTTGCCTCCGCGATCTTCAGCGTCTCGGACGCCGTCGAAGCCATGGATTCATCGCCCATCGCCTCGAACGCGCGCTCGGTCGCAAACCGGTCAATGTCGCGAGCCACCGCAGCGACCGTGACCCCTTGTCCCTTGTACACGCCATCAGCGGTTCGGTGCGGGACCCGCGTTTGACTCACCAACCGGCGCCTGACGTACCCTTCCGTACTGGCGTTGGTGACGTTCTGACCGGCGACTTCGACACCGTAGGACGCGGTCTTAAGGCCCGTCCGGCCAATGTGCAGGGTGTTGATGGACGACATGGTTAGCGCTCACGGAATCGCCCCGACGCTCCGTAGGTAGGCGAGCGATTTGGCTCAAGCACACTCCGAAATACGGAGCCCGCTGCGCCCAATACGCTCATCAACCGTCGATCCGTTTCCCGGAGCGTGCGAACGGTGTCCGCAATCTCCTGGTCAACCCGGAGCGATTCGTCGCTTCCAATGACTTCCAACTCGAACTGGAGGTCGGCCCGACTCGCGGTTGCATCCGCCAGCCGTTCCGGATCGAGTTGCCGAGCCGCATCGAGCTGCGCCTGCGCAGCCTCCAACGTCTCCGTCAGCACAGAAGCGAGAGACCGTTCCATCAGATCTCATGCATCAAGGCATTGACTGCATTGTCGAAGTCCTCCGCACTCCCAAGCTCGCCATTGGCGATGTCTTGCCGAGCACGATTGACTTCGTCGACGCGAACCTCCGGGATTTCGGCGAATGCACCCTTCAACTCGGACAACCACTGGCCTTCGCCACTGATTTGAACGGTCTCGTTTTGCACCGACGATTTCTGGTTGGTTCGCTGAGCCGACTTGGCGTCATTGACTGACGTCAGACGGTACAGCGGATGCGAGCCCTGAATTTTCATGAGCCATCCCTCCGCATTCTCTCTTCGGCCGAACCCGGCCATTCCTGAAGAAAAAGTTTCATTTTAATTCCGGACCGCCACAGGCACGCCGGACTCCGAGACGCCGTCATGAGCGTGGTCGTGGTCGTGGTCGTGGTCGTGGTCGTGAGCGCGAATGGGGCCCAGATCTTCGATCGCGTGTTCCAGCTCGGCCATGGGGTTCACGGCGGCGCCGTTCCTGTGGACCTCCAGGTGGAGGTGGGGGCCGGTCGACCGACCTGTCGACCCCACCGTGGCGATGACGTCCCCTCGCCCAACCCGTTGGCCCTTGACGGCCTTTAGCTCATCGCAGTGCGCGTACAGACTGGTGGTCCCATCCTCGTGGTCCACCACGATGACATTGCCGTACCCGCCGCGGGTCCCGACACTGGCGACGATGCCGGGTCGGATCGGCTGAATGGGCGTGCCGGTTGGAGCGGCAATGTCCAGTCCATTGTGACGCCGTTGTTTGCCATGGAATGGGTCGGCACGGAAGCCGAAGTGACTGGTGACGACGCCAACATCGACAGGCAGCTCTGCGCGTGACGGTGCCGTCGCCTTTTCTGTGCCCGAGATGCGCAGGAAGCTGGGAGCCGACCCGTCCACTGGACCCGACACCATCTGGTCGGCCAACATATCGCCGAATCCAAACCCGCCATTTTCAGCGATCCGCGCGGCAATCTCTTGGTCAAACAGGTTGGAGAAAATCTCAGCCGATCCCCCGGAAAACATGCCGTCTGGAACCGTCTTGCGCATTTCCTTGACCATCATCTCAACCATGTAGCCCTCGAATGCCCGCGACGCCTCTTGCTGGTCTTTGGACATTCGAATCGGCTCCCTTTCGGGCGCGCTGAGTTGATGCAACGCGAGCGCATCGGCGCCGTTTAGCGTCTTGATGCTCACAGGCTTGCAATCTCCGCTTGGAGGGCGCCCGCAGCCTTGATCGTCAACATGATCTGGATCAGGTCGCGCGGCTTCACACCCATCGAGTTGAGGGCGCCCACGAGTTGGCCGATGGTGACTCCCTCAAGCATGGTGAGGCGACCCTCTTCTTCTTCTGCAACAATTCGGGAATCGCGGGTGACCACGGTTTCTCCACCCGATAGCGCGCCCGGTTGGCTGATCTCGGTGTCTTGCTGCACTTCAATGGAGAGGCCACCGTGCGCGACGGCCACCGGCGCCACCATGACGTTTGCGCCCATCACCACGGTTCCTGTGCGTTCGTTCACCACAACTCTTGCAGGAGCATCCACTTCCAATTCCACCAGCTCAATCTGAGCCAGCACGTCAATCGTAGTGGCGTCTTCCGTGCGCGGCACAGCCATGCGGACCATGCCGTCGTCGTGGGCTGCCGCGAGCTTGTCGCCGAGCGATTCGTTGATTGCGTCCGCCATCCGCTTGGCCGTGGTGAAGTCCGGGTCGTGAATCAACCAATCGATGTACTCAACTGTGGCGAGGTCCAGTCGGTTGGGATTGTCGACTTCTACGGTCGCTCCCCTTGGAATCCGGCCGGTTGTGGGATGGTTTTTTCGGGTTGACTCTCCGCCCGACTCCGCAGAGAAGCCCCCGATTACGATGGGCCCTTGAGAGGACGCGTATGCTTTGCCGTTTGAGGCATACAACGGCGTCAACTGAAGCACGCCGCCCTCAAGGCTTTTGGCATCTCCAGTGGAGCTGACCTCAATGTCGAGCTTGTGCCCAGGCCGAGACGTCGACGGAATGCGGGCCGTCACCATGACCACCGCGACGTTGCGCGAAATGATGTCGTCGGTCTGCAGCGTCACGCCGAGCCCTTGGAGACGATTCGCGAGGGTTCGGATGGTCGCCTCATTCCGGCGGGAATCGCCCGTGCGATTGAGACCGGTCACCAACCCGTAGCCAAACACCGCGTTGTCTCGGACACCGTAAATACTGGCGATGTCTTTTACGCGGGCAGCGTGCGCATCGGCACCCAGTCCCAGCAGGGCGACCATTAAAAATCGAAACATCTTGTGCCTCCAGAGACCTGGGCTCTGCTCACCATCGGACACCGCATTCAAACCTTGAATAAAATGCTCCTCGCCTTTCCGGTGTCGCAAAAACGCAGAGCGGCGCGCCCACCTAAAAGGGGCCGCGCCGCTCCATATGGATGAACAGGTCAGAATGGCCAGGCGTGGTCCATCCCCCGTTGCACAACGCCCGGGCCCTGCTTGTCTCCGAGCACACCCGCACCCTTGAACTCGATCTTCGCTTCAGCGAGCAGGCTCGACTGAATCGTGTTGTCGGCTTGGATGTCGAGCGGGCGCGCCAGACCTTCGACGACCAAGAACTGGGTCTCGCGGTTGGAGCGAACTTGCTTGTAGCCCCAAACACGGAGGTTTCCATTTGGCATGACCTCGATCACGCGGCAGGTCAGGCGGCCCTGCAGGGTTCCGGCCCGAGCCGTCTTGCCTTGGCCGTCAAAGTCGTGCTTCGACTCGGTCTCGTAGCCGAGCCCACCGCCGACGTTCCCCTGGTTGTTGCTCGTGATCTGTTTGCCCAGCCCAAAGAAGCTGCCCAGCTTGCCCTGCATGCCGGACTTGCGCTGCGTACCCGTTTCAGCCGAAAGCTCAGTGATGGTCTTCTCATCGATGTAGATCGTGATGAGATCCCCCACTCGCCTGGCGTTGCCGTTCATGCCAACCAAAGAGCGTGCACCAACTTCGGTCCACAGGCTGCCCGGGAAACTCACCGGGGCGGGTGGCGGCGATGCAGAAACGGCAGGCGGAATGGGTCGGGAACCGTCCATCGCAACCGCTTTGAACGAATGGGTTACCGCAGCCACCAGCATCAATAGTGGAAGAACACGCGTCACTGGCGACCTCCTGCCCGAACAAGGTTGGGCTCCAAAAGAATTCCTTGAACCACCGTATCGGTCGCAAGGTTCGCAACCCGCACCCGGTCGCCCAGATTGGCATCAGCCAACATGCGGCCCTCGGCTTTGACGGTGATCGCACCAACCGAAATGATGATGTCGACTCCTTGACCCGTGGCCGCAGCCGGTTCGCGCTTCACACGACGGTGAGTCAACGGCTCGCCCGCCAAGATGGGCCGGGTGGCAATGTAGGTCCCCGCAGCCGGATCGACGACGGTTCCCCGAATGGATGCCATCGCCATTCGGCGAGAGTCAAACGCCACTCGCTCGCCTGCTTCGTAGGCACGCTTGGCCACTGGAATCTCGGCGTACAGATCGATCCTTGGCGTGAGAGTGAAGCGTTCGCAGACCTTCCCGTCCGCGCTGATCTCGATTCGAAGCCGGGTCAATCCGCGAAATTGCTCTCCGGGCATGGAAGACACCGCAACCGAGTGGTCTCCCACGCAGAGGTTCGGCAACTGCATGCCCAATACGCCCACCTCCACATCCTCGACGTCCATCATCCGAACCTCAGCCACGTGCGCTCGAATGTTCTGTGACACAAGCGACTGCAAGTCCACTGCCGCACCTGCGGCGAAGGCGCTTCCGATGATTGTCGTCAAGAAAATCATGAATCTATCGCTTCATTTGATTGACGATTTGCATGGTCTCGTCCGCGGACTCGACCGCCTTCGACGTGACTTCAAACGATCGCTGAGCCATGATCATGTTCACGAGCTCCTCTGCGATGTCGACGTTGGACCCTTCGATGAAGCCTTGCTTCAGAATCAGGCCATCGGCGGCCTCAATGGGAATGGGCTCGCCCGACTCCGCGGTGGCCGCAAACAGGTTTCCGCCGAGAGCCTTCAGTCCATTGGGGTTGGTGAAATCCATGACGTCCATCGCACCCACCGTCACGGCATCCGTCGAATCGCTGTAGCGGACCTGGACGGTGCCATCCTCTGCGATGATGACTTCCTCGGCATCGGTGGGAATCTGAATGCCAGGCGCCACCGGGTACCCTTGTTGGGTGACCAGTTCCGCATCTTGGTTCACGTTGAACGATCCGACGCGAGTGTAGCGTTCGGCGCCATCTGGTGTCTGAACCACAAAAAACCCACGGCCTTGAATCGCGACGTCCAGCGGAGCATTGGTTTGGCTGATCGAACCGGGCGTGAAGTCCCGTTGCGTGGCCACGACGCGCGAACCGGATCCGATCTCGAGCTGCCCGGGACGTTTCGCGTCCGCACTGGCTTCACCGGTCCGAATGTTTTCGTACACCAAGTCCTCAAATGCGACCCGGGTTTTCTTGAAGCCGTTGGTCGAAACGTTGGCCAAGTTGTTGGCGATCGTGTCGATTTGAATCTGCTGCGCGGCCATGCCGGTTGCAGCGCTAAACAATGCCTTCATTACTTGCTCCTCATGAGTTCATTGGCCTTTCCGTCCAAGTCATCCGATGTCTGCATCGTCTTTTGGTAGGCCTCGAAATACCGACTGGCTTCAACCAGCTCGACCATTCCCTTGATGGGGTCCACATTGGACTTCTCCAACGACCCCTGGATCACGCTGACCGAATCATCGACCGGAAGAAGCGCGCCGTCGGCACGCCACTGACTGTGGCCCATCGGGGTTGCGAACTCGGCGTTCACAAGCCGAATGCGCCCCACTTCGCCGCCCTCCTCCGTCCGAACCACACCCCGCTTGTCGATCACCATGCGTTCCCGATCCGGGATTTCGATGGGGCCGCCCTCACCCAGGAGGAGCTGCCCACGGTGATTCACGAGCTGGCCTTCGTCGTTGACCTTGAAGTTGCCGCTTCGTTGGAGAATGGGTCCGTCGTCTCCTTGAACCATAAAAAACGCCCGACCGCGAAGCGCGAGGTGGGTGTCCACGTTGGTCGTTTCGAGGTTCCCGTCGCGCATGTCGTGAACGGTTTCCGCGACCTTGACATACGAGTTGCCGAGAGAGTTGCGATTCACCCGGGCGCTGGTCAGCGCCATGCGGTGCTGCTTAAAGCCGTCGCTCGTCACATTGGCCAGATTGTTGCTGACCATCTCCATTTGCTGCCAGACGACCTTGGCGCCCGACAATGCTGGGTAGATGCTGTGACTCACAGGGCCTCCCTGAACTCGAGATCGCCGGCGCCAACAATTCCATCCAGCTGCTTCCGAAGGTCTGCGCGGGCTTCCGAGAGGATCTGCGAAATGCGCGAAGGAGTCACGTTGAACGTCTCGGCAACCTCCATCAGGTTGAGGTCCCGACCGTAGTACAGCAGAATGCACTCTCTCTTCCGTTCAGAGAGGCCCTCGATGGCCTGCCGGAGCGCGCCCTTGGCCTGGTCCCCCATGATCGCGGAGAATGCAGAACGGAATCGGTCGTCGCTGATGGTTTCGGCGAAGGTGCGCCCATCCCCTGACCCGTCGGGTCCATCCCGGTCATCAAGGTTGACGTGACTGACCGGCTTCACGCGGTCCATTGTGCGCCAGTACGTGTCGAGATCCATGCCCAAGCGTTGGGCGACCTCCATGGCCTCGGGCGGTCGGCCGAGCTCACCCGTCAGGCGTCGCTCTGCATCGATGATTTCCTTCGAGACCTGTCGGCGGTGACGGGTGAAGGTGTCCGTTGCGCGCAGGGCATCCATCATCGCGCCTCGGATCCGATACTCCGCGAACGTCGTGAACAAGATGTCACGACCTTCATCGAACCTGTCGAATGCCTCGAGCAACCCGATGGCACCGAACGATGCAAGGTCCTCGGGCCCGATCTCACAACCGGGTGGCAGTCGCTCTGCGATTCGCCGCGAGAGCAACAGAATCTTCCGTTGGTACTTCCGGCAGGTCTCCTCACGGGACAAGCCCTCGATTCGACGTTCATTAAAGCTGTGTAGATGTGTTGGATACACGATTCAGCTCCCTTCACCCAGCCCGTTCAACGGGGGTTCGATCCCCATTCGGCCGGGGTGTTTCAGACTTGAGGTCTTTCTGGTTTCCGAGCGAAACTCCACTGCTCAGCGACACCGCCGCAACCCGCTGCAGTCGAACCGTTGGCAAGAGTTCTGCGGCCGAGACGATGGCCACCCGGGGAATGACTTTGCTGGACAGATTCCGCAGTGGACCGCGCGCCAAAGGCGGGCACAAGACCACCACATCACCGGGGCCGTTCCACGCTTCCGCCGCGTCGCGCAGGCCGGTCAACAACCTGCGGGCTGCCTCTGGGTCGAGCGCGAGGCTCATTGACCCCGATTCGGAGGTGTGAAGCGCGCGGCTGATGGTCTCTTCGGTATCGGCAGCCAATGCAATGTAGTGCAGCGTCCCATCCTCGGTGGCGTACCGATGGGTCAGGTGGCGTGCCAAACGCTGACGCACAAACTCGGTCAAGCTGTTGGGGTCCTTCAGCCGTGGTGCATGCTCCGCCAACGCTTCAACGATCGTCGTCGCATCGCGAACACTCACGCCTTCCTTCAACAGGTTCCGGAAGACCCGAAGGACACTCGAGCGCGGCAATTGCTCGGGCACCAGTTCCTCGACCAACTGCGGGTTCGCCTCTGCAACGCGCTCCAGCATGTTGTTCAGCTGATTTCGACTGTAGAGCTCGTGGCCGTATTGCTGAAGGATCTCCGTCAAGTGTGTGGTGACCACGGTAGGGACATCCACAACGGTGTAGCCCTTTGCCTGCGCATCCAGGCGCGTGGATTCGGCAATCCACCAGGCTTCCAGCCCGAAGACGGGGTCCATGGTCTTGATGCCCTTGAGGCCGCCCTCGGCATCTCCAGGGTTGATGGCGAGGTGCTGGCGCGGCACAACACGACCCCGTCCAATCTCCTCGCCGCGCATCATGATCCGGTACTCCCCGCCTTCCAGACGAAGGTTGTCGCGCAGGTGCACACTGGGAACAATGAGACCCAGGTCGCTGGCCATTTGACGCCGGATCCGGGTGATCCGCTCAACCAGGTTGCCCCCCTTGGTTTCATCCACCAATCCAATGAGGTCGACGCCGAGTTCAATCGCCAGCGCTTCGACTGTCATCAGGCTCTCGAGCGTGGCTTCTTCAGCCGACTCCGCATCCTGAGGGTCTTCGCCGTCCACGGCATCACCAGCCGCGTTGTTCGCGGGTGACCCTGCCGGCCCACCGTCCGAAAAGAACCCTTCGTTGTCCCGGTTCTGCCAAGCGACGACCGCGACAATCGAGCCCAATACGAAGAACGGAAGCCGAAGACCCGGAATCAACACAAACATGAAGAGGGATCCGGAGAGCAACATCAGCGCCCGGGGAGAGCTGAACAACTGAGATCCGAACTGCCCGTGCAGACCTTGGCTGTCTGAGTCGGGCACACGGGTCACCAACATACCGGCGGCAGCCGAAATCACGAGCGCGGGAATCTGCCCGACCAGCCCGTCGCCGATCGTCAGCACCGTATAGTTTTCGAGTGCCGTTCCGATATCGAGTCCGTTCTGAACGACGCCGATGATGATCCCACCCACAATGTTGATGAGGGTGATCAGAATTCCCGCGATGGCATCGCCTCGAATGAACTTCGACGCACCGTCCATCGCACCGTAGAAGTCGGCCTCCTTCATCACCGCGTCGCGCCGGCGGCGTGCCGTTCGCTCATCGATGTGGCCCGCATTGAGCTCGGCATCGATGGCCATCTGCTTGCCGGGCATTGCATCCAATGTGAAACGCGCGGCGACCTCTGCGACCCGACCCGCACCTTTGGTGATCACCACAAAGTTGATGACGACCAGGATGGAAAACACGACCAGTCCGACGACGTAGTTGCCGCCGACCACCACGTGGCCAAAGGTTTGAATGATGCTTCCGGCCGCATCCGCGCCACCGTGCCCGCCCATCAAGATGAGGCGGGTGGTGGCCACATTCAGGGAGAGTCGGAACAGCGTCGTCGCCAAAAGCAGTGTTGGAAAAATCGAGAACTGGATTGGATTCGCGACGTAGAACGTCACCAGCAACACAAGGAGCGATGCCGTGATGGACAAGGCCAGAAACATGTCCATGGCCAGCGGGGGCAGCGGGACAACCATGATGACCATGAAGGCCATCAATGCCATTGCCGTGAACAGGTCACCCTGTTTCTTTAGACGTTCAATAAAGCCGATGTTTTGGGTAGCAGACGTCGCCACGAGGAACTCCCACGTTCGACGCCCCTTCGGTCACACCGTGGAAACCTTTAGCTGCCCGACCAACTTTTCTCTGCTGGCCACCACCGTTATCGGTCTTCTTGAACCTCTTTGGGCAACGACTGCACATCCGGCGCGCCACTGCGTTCGCCCTGCTCATCCGAGCGCAGCACCGTAAACTCGACGCGCCGGTTGATGATCATTG
The DNA here is from genome assembly GCA_036156175.1 of Myxococcota bacterium. GTDB lineage: Bacteria > Myxococcota_A > UBA796 > UBA796 > UBA796 > UBA796. Next base: position 3,469 of record JAYZVA010000216.1, on the reverse strand, counting down.
CGTCGGGGTGACTGTCTTTCACCAAGGGTCGGTCCTCGCCAAAGCCTTTCGGAATCAACCGGTTGCCCGCGATGCCGTTGAGTTCCAACCACGCGGCCACAGCCTCGGCTCGCGCTTGGCTCAAGCGTCGGTTGTACAGGCGGCTGGCCCGCGAGTTGGTGTGCCCCTCCACGAGCAAGTGCTCGATGTCTGGGTTGTCCTGCAGCACCTTCAACACCGCCTGCAAAACGGGGTTGGATGCTTCGAGCAGTTCGGCTTTTGCCTCTCGGAAGAAGACCTGTTCCCGAATCACAATTCGGTCTTCCACCAGTTCAGCAAGCGGCCCCGATTGGGCAGCTCGCTCGATGCGCTCGAGGATCACGGGCACCACCACCTGAGCCGGTTCTGGCTTCGGTTCCGGCGGGATTCCGCCGTACCCGATGCCAATCTGGGCACGCCACGCTGTGGCGCCCACGCCCTCGCCGAGACCCGTTCCCGCTCCGGCGGTCAAGAACGAACCGGTTGGCAAGCGAGCCCGAAACCGAATTCCGGGCTCCATTGGAAAGGATTCAAATCCCGTTGCACCCTGCACCGCCAGCTCCGCACCGACCGCCATCATGTCATCCAAAAACGGAAGCACATAGTGCAATTCAACCCCACCAATCGGGCTCGATCCCGCTTCCACGTCGCGTGCGGGTCGATTCATCCCCACCCGCATGCCACCGTTTACGATGTACCCAAACCGGCCAATCTCTTGCGCAAGCGCGATCACCGCACCCGTTGCAATCCCGGGTGAACCGCCCCAGCGACCACTTGACCCGCTCGGGAGCCACCCAAGCACTTGAGCGGCAACCCCCGGACGTCCGTTCTCGGGAGGCATGAACGCCCACATCGCACCCAGTCGCGTATCGCCCGAGGACACGAAACCACCCGCCTGATCGTGGCCGTAGGCCGTGAACGGATAGGCCATGTCGAAGCGGAACGGCCCCCGGTCCACTGCGCCATAGATGTGCGTCGTGATCATGGTATCGACCAACACATGCGAGCCGCCCGGCTGCCGTTCCCGCAACGGGCTGTTCGCGTAGTCGATGAGCATTCCCGCACCCCAGTCGTCGCCAACAGCGGGGTACAGCAGGCGGACCGAACGCCGCGGGTCGCCCGCCGTGTCCGCCACCCAGAACCCGCGAGCATCCACCCGGGGGAGTTCCAGGTCCTGGGCCACCGCGTCGGCGGGAAGCGCGAGCAGTCCGAGGGCCACGGCGGATGGTGCAACCACCGTGAACGGAGTCGCGTCGCCGTTCCGGCGGCGCATGGCCACCAACAGGAGCATGACCAAAGCCCAATAGGGTGTCGGGGCACCACCCGATGCCTGACATCCAGTACAGCCGCCGCCAATAAGGCCCCCTTGGTAGTCCACGTAGTCGGCAATGCCATCGCCATCAGCGTCTCGGATTCCCTCACGCAGGTCCGGGATGCCGTCTCCATCGGAGTCCGAATCCAGCCCGTTTGGAATGCCATCGCCGTCCACATCGGCGTCCGGAGTCCCGTCACCGGTCGGGTCTTCGCTCTGTTCTCTGAGCGTTGGGATCTTGTCTCCGTCATCGTCGTCGTCCAACGGATTGATCAGGCCATCCCCATCGGTGTCCGCGGGCTCCTCCAGGTCGCCGACCTCGTCTCCATCAAACCACCCGTCGTTGTCGGAGTCGGGGTCTTCGGCGTCCGTTCCATACAGCCATTCGTACCAATCGGCGAGGCCATCGTTGTCTCGGTCGTCCATCTCGGTGTAGCCGTCGCAGTCGTTGTCGAGCCCATCTTCGACCTCGGTCGCACCCGGGTAGACGGATGCGTTGACGTCGTTGCAGTCGTTGCCGCCGGCGACAGCGCCTTACGCCTCGTAGCCGTCCCCCTCGTGGTCGTACCGATTGCCGTCGCAGTTGTCGTCGACCTCGTCATACCAAACCTCGTCGACGCCCGGATTGACGGTTTCATCGTCGTCGTCGCAATCATCGCCACCGAACAAGTCCGAGTCGTAGCCATCGGCATCGCGGTCGTAGTCCGATGCCCCATCGCAGTTTTGGTCGACCCCGTCGTAAAACGGATCCTCAGCGCCAGGGTAAACGGTCGGATCCGCATCATCGCAGTCGGGTCCAAACGCGCCACCATCAAATCCGTCCCCGTCCACATCGGTCAGGTCGAACCCATCGCAGTCTTGGTCCACGCCATCGTAAGGAACCTCCGTGGCGCCCGGCAGCACCGCGGGGTCATCATCGTCGCAATCGTCGTACCCGTATGTCGCCGAATCTCGGCCATCGCCGTCCTTGTCGAAGTCCGACGCGCCGTCGCAGTTCTGGTCGACTCCGTCGTACCAAGTCTCGACCGCGTCCGGGTTGACCGAGGCGTCGAGGTCGTCGCAATCCGCGCCCCCGAAGGCGACGACATCGTATCCATCCAGGTCCTGATCGTAGTCACTCAACCCGTTGCAGTCTTGGTCGATCCCATCATAGAAAATTTCATCGGCACCGGGAAACACGGAGGCATCGTCGTCGTTGCAGTCCGTTCCGCCTGCCGTGCTCGCGTCGTACCCATCGCCGTCGGCATCGCGAAGATCGAACCCGTCGCAATCTTGGTCAATCCCATCGTATGGAATCTCGGGTGCGCCTGGGTGAATGGCGGGGTCGGTGTCGTCGCAATCGTCGCCACCCGTGCCCATCGATGCAAAGCCATCCCCATCGGCATCGATGCCATCCACTCCGTCGCAGTTTTGATCGATGCCGTCGCCCACCGAATCGCTCACACCGGGACGGATGGAGGCGTTTGTGTCGTCGCAGTCGAGCCCCGAATACACGTCCCAATCGAAGCTATCGCCGTCGGCGTCGTAGTCCGAACCGCCGTCGCAGTCGCCATCGATTCCGTCGTACCAAACCTCTTCGGCCCCCGGATACACATCGGGGGCGGTGTCGTCGCAATCCGTCCCGCCAACGTCCGCCGCATCGAACCCATCACCATCGACGTCAGATAGGTCGCTGCCATCGCAGTCTTGGTCCACACCATCGTAGGGAAGCTCCACTGCCCCCGGATAAATGCCCGCGTCGTCGTCGTTGCAGTCGGTGATGTCGTAATGGCCATCGCCGTCGCCATCATCGGCATCGGCATCGGGACCGCCATACGCGCCCATGTCAGACCGCGTGCCATCCACATCCACAATGGAAGGATCGCCGGAGTCGATGCACGGACTGCCGACGATCAGGTACAGGTTGTCGTTGTCCTCGTCACCATCGATTCCGTATGACCGAAACATGGGATCGATGCTGATGTTTCCACTTCCCGAGGGCGCGGTCAGCGAGCCGGTGTAGTCGCCGCCGGAGTTGTTCCCCACATCGGAGTAGTAAAAATCAGAACTGGTTGCCGAGGCCGCGTCGGTCGCATGGATCCCGCCGCCGTCCTGCCCCGACCAAGCAATGTTGTTTTTGAAATCAACGGTCGCGGCATC
>JAYZVA010000215.1:0-6933 GCA_036156175.1 Myxococcota bacterium | reverse complement strand
CGCCTGAATGATGTCGCCCAGCACGCGACCGGCACCGACGCTGGGCAGCTGGTCCGCGTCGCCCACAAGCACCAGACGGCACCCGATCGGAACGGCCGCGAGCAACGAGGTCATCAGTCGAATGTCCACCATGGAGGCTTCATCGACCAAGACCCCGTCCGCGTTGAGCGGGTTGGTCGTGTTCCGCTGGAACTGGCCGGTTCGTCCATTGAACTCCAGCAGTCGGTGAATGGTCTTGGCTTCCGAGTCCGTTGCTTCGGCGAGCCGGCGGCTGGCGCGGCCCGTCGGGGCGGCCAACACCCAGCGTTCTTTTCGGGTGCGCGCCACGTGCAGGAGCAAGCGTACGATGGTGGTCTTGCCGGTTCCGGGTCCCCCCGTGATCACCGTGACCCCGCCGGTCAGGGCTGTCAGCACCGCGCGGCGTTGGTCCTCGTTGAGCGTCAGCCGAGCGCTCGCTTCGACGCGGCTCAGCATCGGTGGACTGGCCGGCGGCGCATCCCGGTGGGCAAGAGCCAGTTCGAGGAGCCGCCGAGCCACCTGCCGCTCGGCGCGTTCGAGCGCCGGGGCGTACAGCGGTTGACTCTGGGCGTCGACGGTCGGTGGCGCAGTCAGTTTGCCGTTGAGCACCAATCGAGCAATCGCGGCTTCGCAGTTGTCAGCGGCAATGTTCAGATTGACGGCACGTTCCATCAACTCGCGGCGCGGGAGAAAGCAGTGGCCCTGTCCTTCGGCTTCCCGCAGCAAGTGGCGGACGGCAGCGTCGGCCCGGTCGGGATGATTTGCTTCGATGCCGTTCTCGGTCGCAATGCGATCGGCGGTGCGAAAACCCACCCCAGCGATGTGTTCGGCGAGCAAATAGGGTTGATTGTGGATGATGGACGGTGCTTTTTCGCCAAACCGCTCGACGATGCGATTGGCGAGGGCTCGTCCAATTCCATACCCGTGCAAGGTGGCGTACACCTCTCGGTTCGACTGATCGAGGGCCCAGTGGTCCCGAATGGTCTCCATCCGTTTCTTGCCAATCCCGGGGACTTCCCGAAGCCGCTCGGGTTCCTCTTCGATGATCCGCAGCGTATCGACGCCGAAGGCGTCGACCACCCGCTTCGCGAATTCCTTGCCCAGGCCCGTGACCGCGCCCGAGCTCAGGTACCGAATCAGTCCGCGGTCCGTTCTGGGGTCTTCGACCAGGACCGTTTTGACCTTGAACTGCCGCCCGTGACTGGCGTGGGTGACCCACGAGCCTTTCAAAATCAGGTGTTGCCCTTCGGTGACGTGACCGATGGGCCCGACCGCGATGATGCGTCGCTGATCGTCTGTGCGGATCCGGGCCACTGAAAACCCACCGTCTTCGGTCCGAAACGTGAACCCGAGCAGTTCGCCTTCGATTCGATTGGTGGGTTCGTTCATCTATCGACTGTAAACTTCGTACCGCTCGATGTGGTAGTGACCGAGCGCTCGCACGACGATGCTCTTCTTGATTTCGTCTTCCAGCGACTCAATGCTGTGCAACTCTTCGCCGTACATCAAGTCGGCCACCCGGGGGTTCGCGTTCACATACACGGTGTCTTTGTTCTTCGCCCGGGCCGTCTCTCGCTTGATCTCGCGAAGGATGTCGTACACCACGGTGTGACGGGAACGGGTGTGGCCCGTCCCCCCGCAGTAATCGCACTGTTCAGAGATGGACCGCACGAGGTCTTCTTGCACGCGCTTGCGGGTCATCTCCACCAAGCCCAGCTCGGAAATCTTCAGCACATTGGTGCGCGCCCGGTCGGCCTTCAAGGCTTTCTCCAGGGCCTTGTTCACCCGGTCCCGGTTCGACGCTTTTTCCATGTCGATGAAGTCGAGGACGATCAGTCCGCCAATGTTGCGCAGGCGGAGCTGGTGGACGATCTCTTCAGCCGCTTCGAGGTTGCACTGGGTGGTGGTGTCTTCCAACGACTTGGAGCCAACAAACTTTCCAGAGTTGACATCGATGGCGGTGAGCGCCTCCGCTTGGTCGATGATCAGGTACCCTCCGCTCTTCAGCCAGACCTTCTGAGCGGTGCATTTGTTGATCTCGACTTCGACGCCAAAGGTGTCGTAGATGGGGTCGGGTCCGCGGTAGAGTTGCACCCGGTCTTTGAGGTCCGGCATGAGCCGTCCCACAAATCCGGACACTTCATCGAACACTTTTTTGTCGTCGATGACCATGCGCTCGACCTCATCCGTAAAGCCGTCGCGAACCAGGCGAACCACCAAGTTGTGCTCACGGTGGATGCATGCGGGCGCCTTCTTCTCGGCTTTGGTTGCCTTGATCTGTTCCCACAAATCAATGAGGTAGTCCATGTCCTGCTTCAAGGCGCTGGTCGGCTTTCCGGCGCAGACGGTCCGAACAATGAACCCGGCGCCCTTTGGGCGGTGCTTCTTGACGAAGTCGCGCAGCTTGCGGCGCTCGCGGTCTCGTCCAATGCGGCGTGAGATGCCGAGGTGATTGACGGTGGGCATGTAGACCATGTACCGACCGGGGAGCGTGATGTGCGTGGTCACCCGCGCGCCCTTGGTGCTGATGGGATCTTTCGCAATCTGCACAAGGATTTCCTGCCCCTCCTTGATCAGGTCTTGGATGGGGGGATGGCCGTTTCGTGGGCGCGACCGAGGCACGGACTCGGCGATGGTCGCATCCGGGTTGTCGTCGATTTCGAGTTCGTCGTCTTTCTCGGCGAACTCGGGGTAGATGTCCCCGGCGTACAGGAAGGCGGCGCGCTCGAGTCCGATTTCGACGAAGGCGGCTTGCATGCCGGGGAGGACGCGCACGACTCGTCCGAGGTAAACGTTTCCAACGTAGCTCTCGGAACTGCCCCGATCGATGTGAATTTCAGCCAGTCGGCCGTCTTCCATCAGGGCAAATCGTGTTTCCCTCCCGGTCTTGTTGACAATGATTTCGGTACCCAAAATAGACTCCAGTGGCCGCGCGGTTTGTCGGACGCCGAGGCACTCGCGCGCTCAACATCGACGGTCGTGTCGGTGGAGCCCGGTAGCAGTGCAGTGGCGAGCGCCTGACGCGCGGCCGGATGAATGGCGGGGAAGTGCGGGACTTCCCCATGAGGAAATACGTGAAGCATGAAAAAAAATCTTGGGCGCAGCGGGGCGCAACCTTGAACCGAACTATGGCACGGCACGGCCCTCCCGTCAACCCGACCCCCGGGGTTTCGTTGGCATACAATGCCGTCGCGTGGCACGGTTTTAGTCGAAACGCGCTCGGTGGCGGCCAAGCAGAGCAAACTTGAGATAGCGGCCTTCCGGGTGACCCAGTGCCACCGGGTGGTCCGGCGGTTCGGCCGCTCGCCACAACCACGACCATCGACCGGTCTTGGCGACGCCTTCGCGCACCGACTGCTCCCAGCGGTCCCAGTTCAATCGCGCCGTGCAGCTCGCCGATGCGAGCAGGCCTCCCGGTCGCACCATGGCCCCGGACAGGGCCGCCAGGTCGCGGTAAGCCCGCCGCGCGGCGGCATCCGATTCTTTGCCGTGCGTCAGGCTCGGCGGGTCGCAGATCACCACATCCGCAGGCGAGTCCGGTTGCCATTTGAAGGCGTCGGTGGCCACGAACTCGTGGACCCCGGGGTCCAAGCCATTCAGTCGAAAGTTTTCGCGGGCGTCGTCGAGTGCTGCGGACGCAATGTCGACCGAGATGACCCTGCGGGCCCCTCGCGCGGCGGCATGAACGGAGAAGCCACCGTTGTAGGCGAAGAGGTTGATGACGGTCTTGTCGGCGCTGTGCATCGCCATTCGGATGCGATGCTCACGCTGATCGAGAAACAGACCCGTCTTTTGGCCCGTGTAGGGGCGTGAGATGAACTTCAGGCCCTGCTCGACAACAACGATGGCGTCGCCGGGCTCGGGTCCAGAGAGCACTTCGGCGCCTTGCCGCCCGTCCACGCGTCGGACGCCGAACCGCCGCAGAACGGTGGCGACGCCGTCGATGGCGGCCGCGGCAGACACGATGGCGGGGAGGTGTGGTTCCCAGCAGGCGCCGTACACGCGAACAACGGCGGTGTGGTCGTAACGGTCCACGATCAAGCCGGGGAGGCCATCGCCTTCGCCGTTCACGACTCGGTATGCGTTGGTCTGCGGTGGGACCAAAGCGGGGCGGAGGGCAGCGGCATGTCCGATTCGACGGGCAATCAGTTCATCGATGGGCTCGGCATGCCGTCCCAGTACTCGCACGGCGATCGGGCCGGCATCCGCCAACCCAAAGGCGGCGGGTCTTCCCTTGGCATCGAGCAGCTGGACGGTGTGGCCTGGGGGCGGAAGTTCCGTCAGGTCACGGACCCCCGAACGGTAGACCCATGGGTGCCCTCGGCGGAGCGGGGCGAGGGTGTCGGGCGTCAGTTCCAGGCGGTTCATGGCGCCTCCGCCGCTCGGCGCAAGAAGTGCCCGAGGACCGTGGACGCGGCGCCGTCGGTTGCGCGCTCGGGTTCGAAGATGGTGCCCGCAGCGTGGGGAGTGAACCGGGCGGCGGCCACGTCTCCAGCCGATGAGTAGGCAAGCACGCTTGCCCCGGTTCGCGTGGCTGCGGGCGGGGGCAATACCGCCCAGGAGCGGTGCTCAACCACGGGCGTTGCATTGGCGAGATCCTTCATCAGCGGGTCCGTCCAGCCCGATGGGGTTGGGGTCACTGGGAACGTGCCGCGCCGTGCGGTTTCAATGGCGCGAACGGGCCACCCGAAGGCGGCCGCCAGAAGGGTGAAGCCAAGACCAATCCCCAGCACAGGGCGGGTCTTCGCATAGTCGGGCAACGCCGCGTGGAGGCGCACACGCCACGGTGCCGCCACCGTTGGGTCGGCGTCGCCATTGGTCACGATGTACGCACAAAATGTGCGCGGTTTCGGTAGGCGCCCACCGATGCCGTCGAACATTCGCACGGGAATTCGACTCGCAAACGCGTGGGCTTCGATCGCGGCGACCGAGGTTCTGCTTGCCCCGTCGAACAGGTCGATGATCGCGATTTCCTTCATCGGCGTAGCGTAGCCCGGTGGCCGAGGTGTCGCTTCCGTGGCATGACCTGTTGATGATGAAGTTCAACCGTTTCGAATGGCTCGCGTTGCTGGTCGCCGCACTGGCTCGCATCGCAGCCCATGCATCGTTGATGCAGACGCGCCACGCGCGGCACGTGTTGGTCGATGCCCACACCTATTGGTCGCAGGCTGCCGCCATGGTCGGCGGACAAGATCCGTTCGTCGACGGGTTCTACCAGCCCCCGGGGTACCCGCTGATTTTGTCGTTCATTCAGTCCGCATTTGGCGACGGGCTGATGGCTCCCAGGGTGATCCAACAGCTGTGCGGCCTGCTGACCGTTGTCCTCTTGATGCGCGTGGGCCGCCGGGTCGGACGGCGACCTTGGGCTGGGGCTGTGGTGGGCCTTCTGTACGGACTCTATCCACCGGCGCTGATGTTTGAACTCGACCTGCTGACGCCCGCCTGGGTGGGGCTTGCTGTGGCGGGGATTGCCTACTTGTTGATGGATGCCAACTCGCACCGGTTCGCGATGGCAGCGGGGTTGGCCGCGTTGTCCGCCGCGATTCACCCCTCGATGCTGTTGGTGGCGTTCTCGGTCGTGGGCGTTGCCATCCTCCAGGGTGCGGGTGTGCGCGGATGCGTCGTGGCCCTCGGCCTTGGATTGCTGCCCATGACAAGCGCAAATGTGGAGCGATTCGGGGTCTGGCAGACCGGGTCCAACAATGCGGGAATCAACTTCTACATTGGGAACAACCAAGACTGGAAGGAGACCACGTTCATCCGGGCCGGGCTGAGGTTTCGGCAGCTCGCCTTGGAAGCGGAGCCGCACCGAAGGGACTCGTTCGAGCGGAACGACTACTGGTCCTCGCGGGCGTGGTCCAGCATCGCTGCCGCACCCCACCGGTGGCTCGCCGCAATGGGCACCCGCGCCGTATGGTCGGTCAACAACGTGGAGATTCCCCGAAACGAAGACCATCGTTGCCGAACCGAGCGCGGTCCGTTGGCGTGGCTCGCTTGGATGCCGGTGCAGTACGGCTGGGTTTGGGTCTTGGCTGTGGTCGCGCTGGTTGCCGAGCCGCGGACCCGGAGGCGATGGCTGCCGCTCTGGGCGGGGCTTCACCTGCCGCTCATTCTCTTCATCGTTTCGGACCGCTATCGGTTGGCCAGTTGGCCCATCGTGTGCCTCCTGGCTCCACTGGGGCTTTCCGCTCTTGGGCGATGGTGGCGGAGCCGCGACTGGCGTGCGGCGCTTGGGGTGGGGTTGGTCGGGTGCATCCCGATGCTTCCCATCGACGCGCGAACCGAGATGGACCCGGCATGGTGCGACCACACCGAAGCCAACCTCGCGGTCGCCGATGGCGACATGATGACGGCCCGCAGGCTGTATGAGCGGGCGGTTGCGGCAAACCCGGGCGATTGGTCCGCGCGCCGATGGTTGGCGATTGCGCTGATGAAAGAAGGCCGGCTTCCCGAGGCGGCGGAGCAAGTCGATGCGGTCTTGCGGGACTTTCCAGACTCGTTTCCCATGTTGCGGCTTGGCGCCGCAATCGAAGAGCGGCGGGGCCGGCTGGCCCGTGCCGCTGAGCTGATGTTGCGTGCGTACCGGGTACCGGGGGACCGCACCGCGACGGGCGTCAAGGTTCTGAAGCTGTGGGCTCGCGTTGGAGAACGGCGCCAGATGCAGTCCCTGCTCGCCGAGGACGACGCGCTGGCACGGCGCTGGCGTCGGCTCAGCGGGGATTAATCGGCGACCGCATCCAGCATGGCGGTCCACTCGGTGAGGTCGTTCCATGAGCCGGCCCGATACTCGGCATCCGCGCCGTTTACCGGCAGGTAGATGCTGAGGCCGGTTGCATCCGACACCCAGCCGCCGTTGATGAAGTTGGCCACGATGGTGCCGTCGATTTCGTCACGGACGTCTTCCGCGGCAGCCAC
>JAYZVA010000214.1:0-5399 GCA_036156175.1 Myxococcota bacterium | reverse complement strand
GATTTCCCAGAAGTCATCCCGCCGTGTGGTGCCCGCAGGAACGACCGGTGTGGTGGCCCCTGGCGATGCGATTCCGTTGACGTACCACTGGTAGTCGTAGACGATGGGGTCGCCCTCGGGGTCGACGGATTCCGCCGTAATTGTCGCGGTGAGCTGGGTGCCGGAGATGGCCGGGTCCGGAGAGATTTCCACAACGGGCGCCGATGGCGACTCGTTGATCACAACGCTCACCGTGTCTTGGTCGCTGAGTCCAGTGGTGTCATAAACCGTCAGCGTGATGAAGTGCTCCCCGGGTGAGAGGGCGTCGAGGCTGGTGGACCAAGCGCCGCTCGATGTGGGCGTGGCGGTGAGACCCAGGTCGCTATCGAGGCTGGACAAACCCACAACGGTGAGGGTGTCCGGGCTGTCTTCGCCATCGCTCACGGTGGCTTCCAGTGTCACCACCTCACCAGGGGTGTAGAATGCGCCGTCCTCTGGAGCTGTAATGTTGATGGTGGGGCTGTCGTTCCCGCCAATGTTGACCGAAATCGTGGACGTGGCGGTGTCCAGCCGCTCGTTCTTCACCGTCACGGTGACGGTGTGCGGGCCCGGCTCCTCAAAGCTCATCGAGCAGACGGCCATGCCATCCGACGGCACCGCCTCCCAATCGCAGGCCACGTCGGACCCGGTCACCCAAGTGTGCTGGATGGTGGTGAGATCCGAGCCGTCATAAGTCTCCACCTGCGCAACAAACCTCACGGTGGCGAACGAATCGTGCGTGCTCTCGTTCGACGGCTCGATGATTTGCACGGAGGGCGGTTCGTGGCGAATCCCGATCTTCGTGTCTTGCTGGCACGCAACGGCAAACGCGGCCACCGCGCAGATGGCCCAGTGGGTCGAAACGAAAGAGTTTGGGTTCGCCATGGTATCCCCGGTGAGTGTCTTGCACTAAACACTGTACGTACGCAGCCGTCCGGCTGCAAGGGTGAACGGCCTAAAATTACAGAACAGTCCGTCGTTTTTCGGCGCGCATCGCGTCGTCGGGTTGTTCCGTCCGTGAACGCCGGCCCGCCCGCTGCTCGATGCGCTCGACCAAGTCCGGGGTGGGCTCGCGGCCAAGGACCGCCCGGATGACGGATGACGGGTCCTCGAAAACCGGGCTCAACTCTCGCTCATCGAAGGTCTTCGCCATGGAATACATCCCCGCGCAAATGGAATCCCACCGGCACGCATCGCACGCCGATCCCTTGCCATGCACGAATTCGAGTTGGTGACCGAACCCCTTTTGGTCGAGGAACTTGATGCACCGCTCTTCTTCCTTGACGATTTTTCGGGTCTCCGTTGAGCAATGCGCAAACCGGCGCATGAAGCAGAGCGGCACTCGTTCGGCTCGGAATGTGCGGCCGGTTCGGGAGAGGTACTCCATGGCCAGCTCGAGGGACACCTGGAAGTCCCGATGCTGTGGGATGCAGTCCGGGTTCTCTTCCGCGCGGTTCCCATCCGGGTCCATGTTGTTCCACACGAAGTGCCGGATGAAGGGGAACCGATCACAAAGCCAGATCACGGTTTCGTGCAAATGGTCCGCATTGTAGGTGTTGATCACGGTGTTGATGTCGGCGGTGATGCCCATGTCCGGTACGTGACCCAAACACTCCACCAAAGTGGACCATGCATTGGGATAGGCCGTGATGAAGTCGTGAACCTCGGGCCGGTAGCTGTGCAGCGACACATGGATGTGGGTCAGGCCTGCGTCGACGACTTCTTGAAAGAAGGAGCGATCGGCCAAAAGCTGCCCATTGGTGATCATTCGAGAGAAGAGGCCCTTCTCCGTTGCGTACTGCAGGGCCGGTTTCAAGAGCGGCGACATGGTGGGTTCGCCGCCCGTGAGGATCACGCCGTCGTAGTCCATGTCAGCAAGGCCATCGATGACGGAACGCATTTCTTCGATGGACAAGTCCACCCCGGTCGGTGGATTGCTGCAGAAGCGACACCGCTGGTAGCAGTTGCGAGTGAGCTGCAGGTAGCCGAGGTTTGCCATTCAGGAGCCGGCCTCGAGCTTCTTTCGCATCGCGGCCCGCTTGGCCTTTCGTGCCGCAGCTTTCTGGGCAACCTCGCGAGCGATCACTGCGAGCGGATCCGCAGGGGCGGCATCGGGCTGGGCAAAGCCGGGTAGGCTCGGCGACGCGGGTTGCGCGTTCCGACCGTGGTGAACCCGAACCGGGGGTTCGGGCCAACGCGCGGTCAGGTGGCGTTCGGCTTCGTCGGCCCATGCGCCCTCGATGAGGGGCTGGGCTTGTCGGAGTCCTTGGTCGCGCACCATGTTGATGTGGATGCCTTCGCAACGGTCCGTGACCCGACAGTCCGCGCAGCGCACCGATTTTCCGCGGTACTTGTTCGCTATGTGGTGGCGTGCGAGGGGCCGAATGTCGAGTCGGCCAGTGGCCTCGTCGAACAGGTGCGCGGGCAGGTCAGCGGGGTCATCCACAAGCGTTGCCCCTGGTGCCATGCAGGCGGGCAAGCCGCTCACGCGCACCGGCAGGTTCAACGCTTCAAAAAACGTGACCGGGTCGCGCACGTCGCGCTCAACGGCGGCGAGCATTTTTTCGTGGCTCGGTTGGTGAATGTGCAGGTCATGCATTCGAGCGGCCACGTCCGATTTGTGCTGCTTCATCCATTCGGCGGTGTCCCGGTTCAGTTCAATGCGGAGGCAGAGCCCGGCGACCGGCATCCAGGATTCAAGCTGTTCAGCAGAGTGGGCCACAAGCACGATGGGTCCAGTGAGCGTCTCGGGGGGCAGCCCGGCGTCCGACGGCCGAACCACCATCGCCGCGTCCAACAACGCGTCGTGGTCCCCAAGTTGATCGGCCGACTCAATGGGAAAGCCCACGCGGGTGCACCCAAACGGCAGGGTCGAGACGGTCGCCTTTGCCGCTTCCACATCGGCGACCCACCACGTATCGAAGCGACCCTCGTGTTGCGCCTCCACCGTGTTGTCGACGGTGTTGCAGAAGGGCTCGATGAAGCAATGTTGGCAGCGGTCCGGCTCGCGGCAGTCCAGGGCCTTGCCCTCGTCCAAATACCGACGAACTTGGAAGCGGCGCCCGTTGACCTCATCCAGCATCTTGTGAGGGTCTTGAATGAGGTCTTCGAGCCCTTCCAGGTAGCTGACCGGGAACCGGTTGGTCCACACGTAAAACCGTGGATGTCGGTTGAGCCGAAACACCTTCTGCAAGATGGGAAGGTATTCGCGAACGTCGTAGAACATTTCGTCGCGATTGCGGTACGCGTTGGACTGCGGGATCACATGCAGGAGGTCGAACTCGGTCACCCCGACCGAAATCGCAAGTTCGACGATCTTGTCGAGGACGCCGACGTTTTGCTTGTTGATGACGACGTCGACGCTCGTGATCATCCGCCGATCTCGAACCGAACGGATCAACGCTTTCATCAGCTTGTTGAAGCACCCCGGCGTCTGGGTCAGGTAGTCGTGCAGTTTGGGCGTGTGCCCGTGCAGCGAGTAGGTGATCTCGCCCAATCCCGCCTGGACGCATCGTTCGTAGAACGCTTTGTTGGCGTATTGAGTGCCATTTGTCACCGTCTGGACCCGGTCGTATCCAATCTCCTTGGCGTAACGGATGAACTCTGGAAACAGCGGGTGCAGTGACGCTTCACCGCCCGAGATGATCACTTTGTCGGCACCTTTTTCTTCAATGCCTTTCCGGAGATCTGCCTTCACAACTTCTTCGTCCAGGTAGACGTTTCGCGGGGTGTCTGCATCGAGACAAAACAGGCACTTGCTGTTGCAAGCGGTGACCGCACGGACCCAGTGCTTTTTGCGATTGGCGATCTCTTCCCGATGGAGCATTTCATCGAGGTTTCTGCGTTGGCTGCGGTTGGTGCTCATGCCAGACAGTCTACTGCGTTTGGAGACCATTGCGGCCAGGAATCGCCATTGTCGAATGAGGCGGCCGGTGAGCCCGGTGGTGCGTACAAGGCGACCGGTTCGTGATCGCTTGGTGCCGCGATCAGCCGGAAGTCTACCTTTGCGTTGTCCTTTAGCCGACGAGCAACCGCGGAACTATCCGAAGTGGTTGGGCTCCAGACCTGGGCCAAACCCCGCAGTTGAAACAGTTTCGTGTCCGCCGCAGATGCGAGCGCCGACAGGTCTCCAGTGACCACAACTCGCGGGAACGACAAGCGCAAAGACTCCCGGATCAACTCGAGGGCGTCCGGGTGATGCAGGGCGCCGGCGATCTGCAAGGTGTTTGCCCCTTGCTGGGCCGCATGCACGAGGCGCAGCTTGATGCTTCGGGTGTCTTCTTTCGGGGGGAACCGGACAGCGATCACGGACCGAGTGGCTTGGGCTTGGCGTCCGGCCACAGGGTTTCCGCCGACGTTGTCCCGCCCGCTCAATCGAACAATGTCCGAGATGCGAGTGGACGGTTGGCGCCCCGCGCGAGGGGGAGGAGGGGTGGCGGCGTCGCCCGACTTGGGGCGAGGCGTCGGTTCAATCGCGGAGGGCCCCAGTGCGGATTCCGAAGAGAACTCGGACCATCCGAAGGCGGCGCTGTAGTCGCGCGGGGGGCCCAGGCAATGGGTCCATTCACACCGGCACAACCCCACCCGCTCACCTGGATTGCGCACCAGGGGGTGCAGCCCATCGGGAATGAGCCAAGTCGGATCGGCGACATGCAAATCGTCGAATCCGGGAATGGCGCAGGTTGGAACACCAAGAATCTCGACGACCGCATCGGACCGGTAGGCGGTCCGAATGGCCGCTTCAAGCGATGGCTGCATCAGTCCGTACCGAGCGGCCGTGGTCACAAAGTTTTGGTCCGTGGGGCCGAGTCGGCGGATCGTGCGAAATCGTATCTGACGAATGCCGCTTTTGACCAAGAAGGCAACGGTTTCGGCCAAATACGGCACCGTTGGACGGGCGAGCGCCACCTCCGCCCGAACCTGAACGCCAGCGCCTTGAAGGCTGTTGATGGCTCGCCGCACGCGCCGGTGAGCTCCGGGTATGCCGACGAGCCAGTCGTGCGCGTCGGCCCTTGCGCTGTGGATGGGGATTCGAACTGTGGTCAAGCCCCGATCGGCGAGCATGGCAACGGTGGACTCATTGTGGAGGGCAAGCCCATCGGTCGCCAAGGTCGAACGGGGACCAAAGTGTTCGATGAGCTCCGGAAAGTCACTCCGAAGCGTGGGCTCTCCGCCGCCCAAAACCAGGGAGGGCGTGGGGTCCGGTGCGAGTTGCAGGAGTGCGCTCAGGGCGGGTTCCGGGCCGGGGCTCTGCCACACAGAGTCCAGTCTTCCGGGCTCCCGAACCCGGGCTGCCGTCACCAACAGTGCTTCGGCGCGATTGGTCATATCCAGCGGCCTCGACGCGACAGTAGAAGTGAACAGAGAATACCTAAACGTTT
>JAYZVA010000213.1:0-7815 GCA_036156175.1 Myxococcota bacterium | reverse complement strand
CGGAAGCTGCATCGCCAGCGTCGACTGCGCCGGAACCTGCGGCGGCTCGGCCGCGGTCGATTCCTGCGGCGTCTGCGGCGGTCCTGGAGCCACCGTCACCTGCTGGGACGGCGCCAGCGTCTGCAGCGCTTCGGACTGCTCGGCTGAACCCGTCTACGGGTGCACCGACTCCACGGCGTGCAACTACAACAGCGCCGCCACCCACAGCGACGGCTCCTGCACATACATGTCGTGGCCCTACAACTGCGAAGGCGAGTGCACCATCTCCACCGACTGCACCGGCACGTGCGGCGGATACGCGACCGTTGATGAGTGCGGGGTCTGCGATGGGCCGGGTGCCACGTACGAGTGCCCCGATGGCTCGATGTGGTGCGACGTTTCCGATTGCCCCGACGTGTGGTACCCACCGGAGGATGAAGGCGGCTCCATCATCATCAAGTGATGGGGCGCCGCTTACCCGGGCAACAAACAACCACCGAAGGACACCCTCGGGACGGTCCCGAACGCGCCGGGTCTGCGGCTTAAAT
The DNA here is from genome assembly GCA_036156175.1 of Myxococcota bacterium. Lineage (GTDB taxonomy): Bacteria > Myxococcota_A > UBA796 > UBA796 > UBA796 > UBA796. Next base: position 7,288 of record JAYZVA010000213.1, on the reverse strand, counting down.
GCTGTGCTTTTCGCCAAGCGGCGTGGTTGGTGACCCGCGCTTCGCTTACATTGATGGTGAGGAGCATCCATGAGCCACATTCCCACCGTGCTGTTGGCACCGCTGGTCGCGCTTTCGTGCGTCGTCACCAAACCCTACGAGGAGACGCCCTGCGACGATGCAAGCTTCTTCGACGATTCCGAAGTCCTTGCGGTCAACCTGACAATCGATGAGGACGACTGGACCGCGCTGCGGGCCGAGAGCCGCTCGATTCCAACCGAGTTCAGTGGGGATTGCCGGAGCGGGCCGTTCGAGTCGTCGTACACCTACTTTCCGGCCTCCATCACCATCGACGGGGAGTCGGTCGGTCGGATCGGCGCGCGCAAGAAGGGCTTCATTGGGTCGCAGAGCGATGAAAAGCCATCCCTGCGCCTCAACATCGATGAATACTACGACCGAGCCAAACTGTTCTGCACCGACAACATCACCTTGAACAACGCCGTCCAAGACCCGGCACTCATCCGCCAGTGCTTGAGCTATTCCGTGTTCCGAGCGGCCGGCATCCCGGCACCGCGCTGCAACTTCGCTACGGTCGCCATCAACGGCGACCCGCTGGGCGTGTACGTGAATGTGGAGCCAATCAAGAAAAAGTTCCTGCGGGAGTCCATCGGAAATGCCGACGGCGACCTGTACGAGGGCACCATCACCGACTTCACACGGTCGTGGATGACCACATTCGAACCAAAGACCGACGACACCGATGCCGAGCTGACCCGCATTGCCGAGCTCGCCGACGACTTGGCGGACGAGGAACAAGACACCGAGACCGTGCTGAGTCGGCACTTCGACCTCGATGAGTTGCTCACGTACCTGGCGGTCGAGGTCTGGATTGGGCACGTCGATGGATACGCCGGCAATCAAAACAACTTCTACGTCTATCGGAATCCGGAAACCGACAACATGAGCCTGTTGCCTTGGGGAGTCGACGGCACCTTCTGGACGTGGATGAACAACGAAGACGAACCCTGGTTTCCGACCAGCGGGTTCCTGGTCCAGCGCATTCTCGCCGACCCCACGTTGTCCCAGCGCTGGTTTGACGCGATCCGCTCCCTCAACGGTTCCGCCTGGCGCACCGAACGATTGCTCGATGACGTGAACCGATGGACGGAACTGCTCTCCACGGACGCAGGGGCGTCCATCGACCCGGACGCGCTCGCCGACATCCGAGCATTCATCGCTGGCAGAGCAGAGGCCGTCGAGCGGGCGATGGCGGGCCCCGAGTGGGACGAGTTTGGCAATCCGTACTGCCTGAACCGCGTGGGCGACATCGACGCCGACTTCACCACCACCTGGTCCGAATCGCCCCTCGATGACATTGCGACCCTCATGACCGGCGGCACAACCGACATGCGCCTGACCTGGGACGGCACCGAAATCCCGATCGACAACGCCGGCGCGTTCGCCGGTCCGATCGACGAAGACGGAGAATACGGCCGAGTGTTGTTGGGGGGCCAGTTCGAAGGCGAAAATGGCACTGCCCTTGTCCTGCCCCTCGTGCGCTTCGAGCAACCCGCACTGATGGATGAGTTGGCGATCGAGATGGAGTGGGGCTCGGGCGCCTTGTACTTCATCGACGAAACCACCGAGGGCGCGCCCATCCAGATCGCCGAGTTCTGGGACGGCGTCCTGCAGTTCGATGAAGCCAGTCCCATCCCTGGAGAACCGGTTACCGGGTTCCTTTCTTCGGCTGTCTACACCTGGGAGGAGTTCGAAGGGTGAGTGAACTTTCGCGATTCCCGACCGCATCGCCCGAACTGTTTGTCGCCCGCGGACTCTTGTCTCGAGTCGACACCAAGTTTTTGATGCATCGGTCCGAGTTCGGCGATTTCTTGCGGCGGCTCGCCCCGGACGACTACGCCGTCGCGCGGCATGACGGCAAAGAGGGCTTCGACTACGAGTCCATCTATTTGGATACGCCCAACCGGCAGTTGCTGAAGGACCACCACCGGGGTCGGCGCCCCCGTCACAAGGTGCGCATTCGGCACCACCTGACGCGCGGCCTGACGTTCTTTGAGATCAAACAAAAACAGCCCAGCGACGCGACTTTAAAGCAGCGACACGAGCTGCCGTTTCGGACGGAAAGCCTCGACGAGGAAGCAAGAGCCCTCCTCGCGAACCGCCCTCACCTGTACGGCGACGACCTCGAGCCGGCCATGAGGATCGGATTTCAGCGGTACATGTTTCTGGGCGAACAGCGCGAAGAGCGCGTGACGATCGACCACGCGCTGTGGTTTCGAGATTCGAGTCGAGAAGGCGCAATGGCCGACGCAATGATCGTCGAAGTCAAGCAAGCGCGATATGCGGCCCGCAGTCCAGTCATGTTGGCCCTGCGAGGGGCCGGCGCCACCCCCATCCGATTCAGCAAATACATCACCGGGGCCCACAGTTTGTGGCCGTCCATTCGACTCAACCGTTACCGAGGCCGAATGCGGCGAATTGCCAGGAGAATTCACCAATGACCACGTTTTTGACCTACATGGGATTGAACTTCGCGTTCACCAGTCTCGTGGTGTTCTTGGTGTATGCGCGGCGGCACGGACGAAACGAATACGTATTCACGTACGTGATGTTCAACTTCATCACCTTCGTCCTCTGCTTCCTTCTGCGAAACACGCCCGTTGAGCTTGGCTTTGCGCTTGGGTTGTTCGCGGTCTTTGGAATCTTGCGGTACCGCACTGAACCCATCCGAATCCACGAACTGACCTATTTGTTCATTGTCATCGGCCTTGGCATCCTGAACGCCATCGTGCCCGGCAACGTGTCGGTGCTGGAAGTGGTGGTCACCAATGCTGCGATTGTGGGCCTCACGGCCACACTCGAACACGTCACGTGGTTCAGCCGGGGTCAGCGACTCCGGCTCATTTACGACGACATGGAGTTGGTGCGCGGCAACAAAGAGGCGCTGCTTGAAGACCTTCGCGCGCGCACAGGACTGCGCATCGAGCGGGTGTCCGTCGATGAGATTGATCTGCTGAGGGACACGGCTCGGCTCACGCTCCACGTTCATCGCGAGGGCTGACCGTGCGGTTGTTCGTTGCACTTGGGGCCGCCCTCGGCCTCTCGATCACCGGTACGGCTCTGGCGGACGCCAACCGCGATCACCGGCTTCGCGTCAGTGCAGGGGCAAACATTCCCCTCACCGACGCGATCGATGCAAACCTCACCCAGCACCTTCGAACGAGCCTGCACGGCGAGGCGTATCGGCGGGCAATCCCCGAACTCGAGTTGAACGGAACGGTCGCCCGTTGGCTCTCGCTCGGTGCGAGCGGCCGCGTCACTTGGCGCTTCGACGCACCGAACTACCAAATATGGGAGCTCGTGCGGTCCACAGAACGTTCGTGGCGCCTCTCCGCCAATGCGACCCTGAGGTCGCCCGACATCGGCCCCATCAGCCTTCGCTACCGCGGGCAGTTTGACCGGACTGCGTACACCGAAAAAGACGACGTGGCGAACCGGCTGCGGCATCGAATCTCGGCGCGGGTCGCGACTCCGTCCATCATCACACCGGAACTGTTTGGCGAATGGTTTGTGGACCCAACGGGTGAGGGCAACCGACCGGTGCAAGACCAACGACTCGGCGGAGGGGTTGGGCTCCGGTTGACCAAAATCCACCGCCTCAAGTTGAAGCTGTTTTACGACAAAGAAATCGACGGCGACGGCGACTCCGCACGGGTCGCATCGGTGGCCTACACCTACCGCTACTGATCGGCTGGCGCCCTCACTCCGCGAGCAAGTCGTTCACGATGCGGCGGTACTCGGAAGTCTCGGGAATGGTGTTGTGCCCGGCACCTTCGACGCGGTGAAACCGAATGTTTTCGCCCAGTTCAGCCAGACGAACCGACGACGACATCGGAATCAACTCGTCTCGATCGCCGTGGATCAGGTGAATGGGGAAGCTCTGGTTGCGAATTGCCTCGTTGACCATCAACCGGTAGCGCAGCAAAAACTTCGGGGCCCAAGGCGCAATCTGACCAACCAGGTCGGGAAAGTTGAAATACGGGGTCTCCAAGATGAGCAGATCCGGCGGGTGCTGGGCCGCCAACTGGGCCGCCACTCCGGTCCCGATGGACCGGCCATAGAGCACGACCGCTTGATCGGGATACCGCTGGCGGGCCGCTGCATGAAGCGCCAAGGCATCGGCGTGCAGCACTGCCTCCCCAGAGATTTGTCCACCGCTCTTTCCAAATCCTCGGTAGTCCATGATCCACAGGTCGTAAGGAACGCGGGCAAAGTCCTCGTGCACCATTCCCCAGCTGCGCAGCGATCCCGCGTTGCCGTGAAAATACAGGATGACGCCCTTGGCCCCCGGCCGGGCAAACAGCAGCGTGTGCAGTCGGGTCCCGTCCCGCTCGATGTACACCTCTTCAGCCGGTGCCGAAAACCGAAACCGGTAGTCGCCTGGCAGCACTTCCGGATGAAAGATCAGCCGCTCTTGAAAGACGTACAGAAGCGTGGCTGCGCTGCACACAACCGCAACCACTGCCACCAGCGTTTTCGAAACAACACCCACCACCACGATCGGCTCCCGCGCGGATCAACCGACCACAGTTTACCGGAGGAAAGCCGGCCTGCCCCGACCCTCCGGCGGAACCCCAAGTGCGTCTCGCCAGTCCGGGACCGTGACACCACCCGGTAGCGGGTTGCACCACGTCGGAGCGGTTGCATACCGATGGACCAGCCTCCCCCATCGCGGGTCGAGTACGCGCACTTGACCTTGGCGATGCGGATGCACCCACGTCTCTTGTTCGTACGGTTCAGCACACGTGCATTCCGTCGACGCGGCCACCGCGCTCCGCACGTACCGCGTCAGCGCATCCGGGCAGTTGTCCAACAGCATCCGCGCTGGAAACACCGGGTCGGTGCGATCGATGCACAGACCATCCACCACCACCTTGGCGTCCCCGCACCGCGTGCACTGGCAGTGCTCCGACGCCATGGCTTCTTCCTCGGACGCCGAGTATTGGTGCACCACGGGGTGCGTGCCGACCATCCGCCAACCCTCCCCCATCAGCTGACGGCGCATCGCATCCGCGACCCCTGTCCCGTTCTCGCTGGCGTGCGGGCACCCTTCGATTCGGTGAGCGTAGGCCACCCGTATGGTGCGACCGGAACAGCCCATCACCCGCACGCCAAATTCGTGACCCTCGATGGTGGCGGTGGGCATCGCACGACTGGGGTAGATCAGCTCGTCCCAGGCCGCCGACGTCTGGGGGTGTGCCAGCGTTCCAAGGATCCCAAAGAAGCCGATGGGCGGGGGCGGTTTGCCGCGCGGTCGCGCGGCAACCAATACCAGCGCACACCCCACCATTGCGACCCATCTTTGGACCATTGCCTTCACACCTTTCCCACACCCGTGACCCGAATGGAGGCGGTCAGGGTGATCCGGTATACGGATTCAACACCACGTACCAAAAGCCGCAAAACCCGTAGTAGCTCACATAGAGCACCGCCCCCTCGATTCCACTGCGGACAACAAACGACACCAGCTTCATGACTCACCCCGCCCCATCAACGGGGGAATCCTCGCCTCCTTACACCCCCCACCAAACAGCCCTCGCGGGCGCACCCATCTACGCGGTTTCAAACCCGATGCGCGCACCGCGCATGCGACGTCGAAGGGTGCCGTAGGGCGCCATGACCGTCAGGTACGCGTGCCGGAGCGCGGGACGCATCTGCCCGTTCTGATGGCAGACTTTGGCGTTGAGGTAGTGGCCATAGCAATGAAGAAACGCGTTGTTTTGCGACAAGGCGTGCATTCGGCCCGCAAGCGGCTGGGCCTCTTCAACGCGGCCGTCCTTCAACGCCCGACGAATCTCGCCCGCCAGGTCGAGCACCTCGACCCGCACCCCGGGCGCGGGTGCCGACCGCGACCAGTTGTCCAACAGCGCTCCGACCCGGCCGAAGCGCTGGCGCGTTGGTTCCGGCATGCGTCCCCCCCCTGCGCAGACCCGCGCACCGCTCCGTTTAATCCGCCAAGTTTTCCATGAGCTCAATCTCCACAATGCCCAACTCATGGCCACCCATGTTGTCGGTCACGTGCACTCGCCAATGGCGGTACGCCGTCTCGTTGGCGAAGCTGTAGTACGTGAACGGCTCCCCACCCCACATCACGTACGCGAGCGATGCGTCGGTCACCGAATGAAGCGTGTCCCACACGATGCCATCGTGACTCGCCTGCAACTCCCACTCCCGGGCGCAATACGAGGGCGAAAATGCCGCGCCCATCAGCCCGTAGTGCCGAATGGTTTGTTCGTTGCCAACCCCAAAGTCGACGGCCACCCACTCGGGGCCGCCCGTCCAACCGGTGTGCCAGCTGTTCGCCGAAGTCCCCCGGTCGTCGTCGAACGCCTTGTCGGCGATGTACCAGTCCTCCTCGGGACACGCGAAGCAATCGCTGCAGCTGTACGTCAACCCTTCACCGGAGGTGACGTCCCCCACACTCTCGTCGACCGCGGGCTCCGGATCCAGTTCAACCAGGTCGGCGATGGCGATCCGGTGAATGCGGCCGTCGTCGCTCGAGACGTAGAGCGCACCGCCATCGGGTGCCGCGATGCAGTCGTATTGGTCGGCAATGGTTGCATATTCATGCGATGGCAAAAGAGTCGTCGAATCAAAGACTTGGATGGGGGCACCGTCAACCACCACAACCACGCCGTCGTCATCGGGCATCGCACACAACCCGGGGATCGATCCCCCCGCACTGCCCACGGCCGCGTGCATCAACACGGCCTCCGTGTCCGCATCGATCACCGTGACACCGCCGGAATCCCACGAGTTGTTGGCCACCCATACGGTGGGTCCACTCGGGGGATTCACCGCCACCATCGTGCCGGGTCCGCCCCCTGAATGGGGCAACGTCAAGTCGATCGACCGCAGGTGTGCATGACTGGCCGCGTCGAAGACGGCCACGTTGTGCTCAGCGCTGCTCTGGAACACCGACGCGAACCCGCGCGACCCATCGGGTGAAAACACCACGTCTCGCACCATTGCCGAACCGCCGCCGGGTGGCGTCATGACGCCCATCGGCGCCCAAGAGGCGATGTCGTAGCGAGCCACACTGCCCGGCGCTGGCCGCTGCGTCGTGCCGTAGGCGAAGGTGCCAGAAGGGTGCACGCCCACGCCCAACGAGCCCTGCCCGGGGAGCACCAGGGTTTCCAAAACGGAGTGGTAGCCGGGACTCGACGGGTCGATGTCCACGACAACCAGCTGACCGGGGGTCGTGTTCACAGCCACAAACGCCCGCGTGCCA
>JAYZVA010000212.1:0-34083 GCA_036156175.1 Myxococcota bacterium | reverse complement strand
AATCCGTCGATTGGGCGCGGCACGCGTCCGAGCGATTCACGCCGCAGCGACCGCCACCTTGCGCAACGTCGACATCGTGTGGTTGGACGACGCCGACCCGTGGTCCGCGACATTGACGGAATCGGACCGAGCCCCGCTGGAGCAGTTGTGGACCGTGGGCGTGGATGGCGTCGATCCGGGCGCCTTCTCCGGGGGGCACCGCGACATCCTTCGGTTTGGAGCCGGCGAAGAATGAACGCCGTGTGCCATCGGTGCGGCGGCGACAAAGCCGGACCGTTGGTTCAGTGCCCGCAATGCAGTTTTGAGCCCACTGGAACAGAACGGGCGACGGCGTGGCTGTTCTCCAGTGCACACCTGGATCCCGAAGAGCTGCGCTTGGCGGGAAGCCGAGTCCGCGACGGAGAGTTGCCCGATCCATCGGCTGCGCTCAAAGCGCTGGCCTTTCCCCACATCCGACCCCGCGCCGACGCTCGGCCCCTCGCCCGCCGAGAACAGGTCGCCATTGCCGCACTCGTCGTCGTGATGACCCCCCTTGCGGGTCTGGCCATCTGGTGGGGACTGCGCGAAGAGCGCCCAACGGCCGCCCGGCAGGCGCTCCGAATATCCGTCCCCGTTGCGGTGGTCACGGGGGCCCTTTGGACGGCCCTGATCGCCAGCCGTTTGGTGAACTAACCGCCCGCGTTTCGGTTCAGGCCGGTCGCAATGGCCTCGCACCCAACGAACCCCAGCCCAACGAATCGCGCGCCCACGATGCGCTCGGTGCTCACCGAATCATTGGTCCGCACGTTGAGGACCTCGAGGCGAACGGAGAGGGGGTCCTGGCCCGGGATGCTCAACTCGCCTTTCATGACTTGCCCCTCGGAGAATCGATCGAGCTGCGGATCAAAGACGATCCCGATCCCCGCCGGGGACAAGTCGTTCACCAGCAAGGTCCTCAATGTCCCATCGGGTTTGTGCAACTGAATCGTGTAGCGGCGGTTCCCTGCCACGTTGTTGCGGTGAGTCATCCGACGGTCGGTTCGCCGAATGTCTCGCGGGATGGCCATCAACCACTGCGCCGGTGTGACTTCCATCAACTGGGTCTTGAACTGGTACTCATCCTGCAAGCTCGCGTATTTCACGAGAACAACCTTGCCTTTCCGGAGGGCGCGTTCGGGGAGTGCTTGCCCCGGGGCAGGCTCAAAGATGGCCGCGCGGCGGTCGGGGTCGGGGGGCAACATGCGCCCCGAGACGGACCGGCCGGCAACCGCCACGGACACCACCTCGATGGTTCCGGTCACCCAAAACAGGTGCGCCACCACCGCTTCTTGTTGAGTCACAAACTCTGTGTCCGCCACGGATCCCCCACGGTTCCTTCGGATCATTACGCATGGCGAACGGATCTTGCAACGATCAATGCACGTCCATTCGGTGAATGCGGCGGTGGGCCATTGCGGCCATTGCACCCACCCAAACGCACAGGCCGGCCAATGCTGGAACCGCCACGGACGCGCCATCGATGTCGTACCACCCAAGGCCTGTCCCCGGCATGATCGGAAGCACCCATTCCGCGGATTCCACACCGACAAATCGAAGGCCTGACAATCCAATCCGCAAGACCCAATCCACCCCCATCATGCCGAGCCCCACGGCCAACACGCCCACCGCGGACTTGAGGTGGCACGCCAGGAAGAAGCCAAACACCACGAGCGCGAGGTCTGAACCCATCGACGCGGCGTGGCCGGCCAGCACCGAGCGCCACCCGTCGCCCGTGTCCAACACCAGGGATCCGATGCCCAAGGTCACCACCGCATGCAGCCCCAAGCCGATCGCGCCGAGCCCCCAGACGGCCGCCACTTTGCCCCACAAGACCCGACCGCGACCAATCGGACGCACCAGGTGCTCGCGCAACACATGGCTCGAACGCTCGCCGGCCATCACCTGACCCGCGAGCAACAAAAAGAGCACCGGCATGACGATTGCGTTGCGCACCCCCAGGGCAGCGGTCGCCGCATTGGCGGCCGTCAGGTCCACGATCTCCGAGACGGGCTTTCCATTGAATTGCAGCGCGGCATCCTCGGCTCCAAGAGCCCGAAAGATCCCCAACACAAGCAACGGAAGCAGCACCGAGAGCGCGAGCGTCGCCCGAGCCGACCAGCGGCGCAGCAACACCGACCACTCCGCCTGCACGACCGTCATCGCGACGCCTCGGTGGCGGCCAGGTATGTCGACTCCACGTCCGCATCGACGGCACACTCTGCAACCAATCGGCCATGGTGGAGAATTCCAACGCGGTCGCACAGTTTTTCAACCTCAGAAAGCAGGTGTGACGAGATGAACACCGTCGTGCCGTGGTCGGCAGCCATGGTCAGCAGGCGATTCCGAACGTCCGCCATGCCCCGCGGGTCCATGCCATTGGTGGGTTCGTCCAACACCAGCAGCGGGGGACGCCCCAACAACGCTCGGGCCAATCCGAGGCGTTGACGCATGCCCAGGGAGTACGTGGAGACGCGGTCGCGGGACCGCTCGCTCAGCCCGACCCACTCCAACGCCTCGTCTACTGCATGCACCGAGATTCCGCCGTACCGCGCCGACAACTCGAGCGCCTCGCGGCCCGACAAGAACGGATGGAATGCAGGCGTTTCAACCACCGCACCGATGTGGCGCAATCGTTGGACTGGGTCGGATTCACCGAACACAGCAGTGGTTCCAGAGTCGGCGCGAATCAGGCCCAAAATGCAGCGGATCGCGGTGGTCTTGCCCGCACCATTGGGCCCCAAAAACCCGTAAATCTCGCCCCGACGCACCCGGATGGAGAGCGAATCCAACGCCACTCGCTGCCCAAATCGACGGGAAAGTTCATTCGTGACCAATGCGTCACTTGCCACGATCGCTGCCTCCGAGTATTCGTGCGCCCTCAACACCAGGCTTAGGCCACGGAGACTGTCATGTCCAAAACGCTGTCCGTCCTCTTATCCGCCGCAGTATTCGCCGGATGCTCCATCAAAACAACCACCGATCAGTCCGATACGGGCGCCGCCACAAGCGGCGGCACGGGCAGTGGCGGCAGCGGCGGCGGCAGCGGCAGCGGCGGCGGCGGATCGGCCGCCACAATCTACGACGTGCAGATGGGCGAGTACTCCGAGGGCACGATCGTCACCATCAATGACGCGGTGGTCACCACCCAGCTCACCGATGGAAACAACCCCGCGTTCTTCATTCAGAGCATGGAAGGCGGTGCGTACAACGGGATCTACATCTTCAAGTACGACGAGGTGGAGTACGCGCCAAACCCGGGCGATGTGATCTCCATCACCGGTGAATACACCGAGTACTACGGCAACTCGCAGCTCAAGGTGACCGAGCCCGGCGCGATCACCGTCACCGACACCGGCGCCGAGATCGTTGTGACCGATGTGACGGAAGAGCCCGAGAACTGGGAGATGTACGAGAGCGTCATGGTGCGCTTCACCGACATGGAGATCACCAACGCTGCCGACCTCTACAACTACGGAACCGTGGACCTGGCCATCGGGTGCAGCATGGACAACCTGTTCACCAACTACGATGCCGAAGACGGCGCCACCTACGCCAGCATCACCGGCCCCATCACCTACGGCTGGGACATCTACGCGGTTGTGCCGCGGACCAGCGATGACTTGGTGGGCTACTCCGGGAGCACCGGCGGCGGGAGCACCGGCGACGAGGTCTGCGACGACGGAACCGACAACGACGGAGACGGCTACATCGACTGCGACGACTGGGACTGCGACGACGACCCCGCGTGCGGCAGCTCCGGCGGCGGAAGCACCGGCGACGAGATCTGCGACGACGGCGCCGACAACGACGGCGACAGCTTCATCGATTGCGACGACTGGGACTGCGAAGACGACCCCGCGTGCGGCGGCTCCAGCGGTGGAAGCACCGGCGATGAAGTCTGCGACGACGGCGCCGACAACGACGGCGACAGCTACATCGACTGCGACGACTACGACTGCGCCGATGACGCCGCGTGCGCCGAAGACTGCGACGACGGCATCGACAACGACGAAGACGGCTTCACCGACTGCGACGACTTCTACTGCGACGAGGATCCCGCCTGCTTGTAGGCGCTTGCACCGTTCAGCCCAACGGGCGCTCCGATTTTTCGGAGCGCCCGTTTTCATTGGGCGCGGTGGCTCCCTTGAAAGCCGCCTGCGCGAGCGGTAGTGTGGGCCATCATTGGAGCATTCATGGATTTCGACAAAGACGGCGTCACCTCTGAGGAGGAGTACTTCCACAAGCAACAACAGGAGCAGCTTGCGAAACTGCGCGAGATTGCGGCCTTGGAGAGCGCTGCTGAGGCGGCGGCGGCAGCGAAAAAGTTGCACCACCACATGTGTGGAAAGTGCGGCCACCCCATGGACACGACCATCTTCAAGGGCGTCGAGATCGAGCGGTGCCCCTCCTGTGGGGCGGTCCTGCTGGACCCCGGTGAACTCGAGGAGCTGGCCGGAGAAGACCAGTCCGGATTCTTCGCAGGACTGTTCGGTTCGCGCAAGTAGGTCGGGTGCCGATTGACTCGCTGACGGTTCAGCGCATCGCGTCGCTGGCTCGACTGGAGATCCCGGATGAGCGGGTGGCGGACGTCGCGGCTGACATGGATCGCGTGGTCGCGCTGATGCGGCGAATCGAGGCCTTTGAGCAGACCCACGACACCGAACGACCGGCCGCGCCACGGCGAGTCGACTCGACCGATGCGGCGACACGGGCGCCGCCAGCGCTGCCACCCGAGCACCGCGATGAAACGGGCGCAGTGGTCGTACCGCCCATCAAGGGAAAGAGTTGATGAACGCCCTGGTCGTCGCAGGCGCGGTCCGCATGGGCAATCGCCGAGCGGTGGACGTGGTCGACGGTGCCCTCAAGCGAGCCGAGGCGACCGATCACTTGGGCGCATTCACCCACCTGATGCCCGAACATGCCCGGCAACGGGCCGCGGCGATCGACGCTCAAGTCGCGCGAGGCATCGATCCGGGCCGACTGGCCGGCGTTCCGATTGCCGTCAAAGACAACATTGCCCACCGGGGCCAGCCGCTGACCGCGGCCAGCCGGATGCTCCACGGTCACGTGGCCGCGGAAACCGCCACCGCGCTGGCGCGTCTCGAAGCCGAAGGCGCCATCGTCATTGGCCGCACCAACATGGACGAGTTCGGAATGGGCAGCTCCGGCGAACACTCGGCCGTGCGCCCCACGCGGAACCCGTTGGACCCCACGCGGGTCCCCGGCGGCTCCTCCAGCGGGTCGGCCGCCGCAGTGGCCGCGGGGGTGGTCCCAATCGCACTCGGCTCGGACACCGGAGGAAGCGTCCGTCAGCCCGCCAGCTTTTGCGGCGTTGTTGGCCTCAAGCCGACCTACGGGCGGGTCAGTCGATCGGGGCTCATCGCCTTTGGCAGCTCCCTCGATCAGATTGGACCGATCGCCCGCTCCGTCGCCGACGTCGCGGTGGTCACGGCCATCATGGCGGGCCCCGACCCGCTCGACAGCACCACGTTGGCGGCACCGATGACGATGCCCGAGGTTCCGCAACGGGGGAGCATTCGTGGACTTCGTGTTGGGCTGCCGCGAAGAATCTGGGACGATGCGCACGACTCCCCGGTGCACGCCGCCCTGACGGCACGCATCGATCGCCTCGCCGCTCATGGCGCGACGCTCGTGCCCCTCGATCTCCCCATCCTTGAGGCGGCCATCCCGGCGTACTACCTGCTCACCAGCGCCGAAGCGGCGTCGAATTTGAGCCGCTTCGATGGCCTTCGATTCGGCCAACGCGCAGCGCGCGATGCGCTGAATGACACCGTGACCGCCTCGCGCTCTGAGGGCTTTGGCGCGGAGGTTCAACGCCGCATCCTGCTGGGCACATTCTCGTTGTCCGAGGGGTTCTCCAGCGACCTGTTTCACCGGGCCAATGGGGTGCGGACCACCATGCGAGCGGCGCTCGAGGAGGCGCTGAGCGACGTGGATGCGATCGCGACGCCCACCGCCCCGACCACGGCGTTTCCCTTGGGCGAAAAGACCCGCGATCCGGTGGCGATGTACCAATCCGACATCTACACCACGCCCCCATCCCTGACCGGTCACCCCGCATTGAGCATCCCCGCCGGTCGGGTCGATGGCTTGCCCGTCGGCCTGCAGTTGATCGGTTCGCACGGCGACGAAGCGGGAATCCTCCACTTGGGAATGGTGATCGCCGCCCTGTCCCAGTAGGCTGTGGTGTGGCCCGCCTTTCCAAATCCACCGCCCGAATCCTCCAGCGAGAAGCGCCCTGGGTCGTCGCCGCGGCGGTGGCGTGCACCGCCGTATTCAGCGCCATTCCTCCGCTGAATCACCCTTGGGGCAGCAACTGGCCCATGTACTTTGAAGCCGCGCACTATTTCTGGGATCCGACGGCGGCGTATTTCGGCTGGAGACCGCCGCTGTATCCACTGCTCCTCGCCACGCTGGGAGAGCCCCTGGGCTACGTCAACGCGGCCCACTGGATTGCCCAGGGGAGCATGCTCGTGGTGATTGCCGCCAGCGCGATCGTGGCCCGATTGATGGCCGGCAGCGGCGCGGCGGTGATCGCGGCGTTGACCATTCCCTTGCTGCAGTGCGCAGTGGAGGGGGCGATGTGGACCAACATGTACCCACCGGCGGCCGCGGCCTTTGCTCTGGCGACTGCGGCCGGAAGCCTCGCATACCGCCGCCCCTCCATCGCTGTTGCGTTGGCGACCGGCGTCTTGGCGGGCGTCGCCTGGCGCATCAATCACTTGGGGTTGGTGGCGGTCCCCATGGGACTTGGGTTGTGCGTGCTGGGGGCGCTGGGCCGTTCGAATCGCCTCTTGTGGGTCCTGATTCCGTTGACGTTTGGATCAGGGACCGGTGCCGCGGTTGCGGTCGATCAATGGGTGGTGAGCCACTGGAATGTCCCCCAAGAGGGTCTGGGCGACCAGGTCCTGCAGCGAAGACGAGAAGAACTGGACCGCATCGCCAGCGGACAAGCCGACCCGGAACGCTTCGGTTCTTGCACGGACTTGGTCCCAAAACCGCTGAATCTCGCCGAGCTGACCAACGCCTGTGGGCGCCAATTCATCGCCGCCAACTACGGGACCCTGCAAGCCGAAGACTGCGCACCCAACCCATCGACGCTCCTGTGGCTGCTGCCGTTCGCCTTGCTGCCCGGGGTGCGCACGCCCTCTTGGCGGGACACCGCTGCGAGCGTTGTCGTGTTCGGCGGACCCTTGGGGGCGTTCTTGGTGGCCGCGGCGTGGACTTCATACGCCGAAAAATACGCGATCACCTTCCTGCCCGTGATGGTGCTGCTCGTGCCGATGGCGCTGCACCGCGCCGGCGGATGGCTCGGGCGATGGGTGGGGCATGGGGGCATCGGCGGCGGACTGGGTCTGGTCGGCGCGGGCGCGTGGGTCGCCCTGCACTGGCCCGGCGCAAGCGGCCCGTGGGCCGACCGTCCCAACATCAAGACCGACTGGGAGAGCGTGGCGGGGACCGTGGCCGACTGGGCCTCTTCCGAAATGGGCGAAGGGGATCTGTTGATCGACTGCGTGCCCCTCAACATCGATCTGGTGGTGTTGCCGGAACGCTTTGAGACCCTCGAAGGCGTGAGCGCCGATGATGCGTGCACGGCTTGGGTGGAAGCACCGCCGGCCGCTGCGGGCAAGGTGTGGCTCGTGCAACAATCGTTTCCCGAGCTGCCGAAGACCCAGCCCATGCACCTGCAGCGGTCGGGGTGGCGGCTGGTCAAGCAGTACGATGATCGCCACCGGTTGTGGGAGCATGCACCATGATTCGAAAGATCCTGATGAGCGTCACGGTGTTCGTGGGTCTGGTTGCCATTGGCGAGCTCGCGTCGCGCGCGATCTGGTCGGTGGCGGATCTGAGCCTCAGCGCCGAGAACGCCCACTTGATCGATCACCCCACCCGACTGTGGGTTCAGGCCCCCAATGCCCGCTTCAACCTTCCCGAGCACGGAGAACTTCGGACCAATGCGCTGGGGTTGCGCGACGGGGCCGTGACCATCCCCAAGCCCCGGGGGGAACACCGGATTCTCTCCCTTGGCGAGTCCTCGACCTGGGGACACGGCGTCCGCCAATCGGACACCTACTCGACGCTGCTGGAGCGCATGTTGACGACCCCGAGCCGCACCGTGAACGTCATCAACGCCGGCGTCCCGGCCTACACCATTCAGCAATCCGCCGTCTACCTGGCTGAAGAGGGCGCCCGGCTCCAACCCAATGTGGTGATGGTGTACCACCAGACCAACGACTTCTTGCCGAGCGGCGGCATTGACACCCACAACCCATTGGTCCGCTTGACGGCCAGCGACCGCGAGCTGATTCGCCGGCGTCGACCCCTGGCTCCCGTGCTGCGCGTGCTCTTCGCCAGTCGGCTGTACCTCGCCCTGCGAAACGGTTTTCTGCGGATGCCCTCTTCCATTCCCGAGGCCGCCTCCGTGCCCAATGGACCGGTGCGGGTCCCCGAAGCCGACCGCCGCGCGGCCCTGGATTCCATGTTGCAATCCGCGCGCGCAATTGGGGCCACGCTCGCGATCATTCAGCCCCTGTACGCCATCGACCACACCGAAGACCGGCTCTTGCGCGACTGGTGTGCCGCCAACCAGCAGCTGTACATCGAGACCGACGACATTCGCCGCCGGCTGGGGCGCGACATCCAGCGGTGGTTCTTCCCCGATGGCGTGCACCCCCGACCGGCCGCTCACCGCTTGATCGCCGAGCGGATTGCACGTCGACTGCCTTAGTCGCGAACCACCCGCACCCGGGCGCGGGTGGCGACCGATTCGACGACCGATTGGGCCCCGTCGGGCCAACGGATCTCGATGCGATCCACCCGATCGGCCGTGTTCAGCCCAAAGTGCACCACGGGCGGTCCACCGCTCGCGAGGCTCGACGAACCGGCTTCCACGGTCCGAATCTGGGTGCGGTCGCCGACCACCACCGTCACCGTCGCGCCCACGGCAAACGGGTTCGCCCCCGACTGCTCCAGCGCCAGAATCAGCCATGCGGAGTCGTCGCACCGACTCAAGTGCACGCGCGTCGGGCCCCACAAGTCCCGCTGCACGAGATCGAGAAAGCCGTCGCGATTCAGGTCGACGGTGAGCAAGCCCCGAGAGATGCCGTCGTGGTTGAGCCCCCAGTCCGAACCCACTTCGTCAAACTGACCGCTCTCGTCCTGCACATACAAGGCGTTGGGTTGACGGATGAAGTTCAGGTTCAAGACGTCGCCAATGACGATGTCCGGCATGGGGCCCATGCCGACCTCATCGGGTGGGAGCAGGCCATACGCCACCGGCATGTCCAGGCGGCCATCGTTGTTCAGATCGGCCAGCGCCACGCCCCATCCAACCTCCTGCCGGGGCCCAGCGGTGATGCCGCGCGAAGCGGCCGCTTCGTAAAACCCGCCCAGTCCGTCGGAGAGCATCAGGTGCGAGGCCCACGCCTGGACGACCACATCGAGCGCGCCATCGCCGTTGATCTCGCCCACAGCGAGGCCCATCCCCTCGATGGGCAGGTCCAAGCCCGCATCGGGGGCGTCCACAAAGTGCCCGCCTTGGTTCTCCAGGTACCGAACCGGCTGCGCCCAGGGGTACTCGAACCGGTAGTCATTGACCGCCAGCAGATCGAGATCGCCATCGGCATCGAGATCCCACAGCCCGCTGGCGAAGGTGAATGCAGCTGCGGGGTCGAGGCTGCCCAGCCGCTCGTCCGCGTTGAAAAAGGACCCGTCGCCCGCGTTGATCCACAGCGCATCGGCGCTCGCGCCAACGGGAGCAGAAGGCGGCGTGGTCAACCATCCTTCGTCCCAGTTGGCGTAGTTGGCGACAAACGCGTCCAAATCGCCGTCCCCATCAATGTCGCCCCATGAACTGCCGTGGGACAAGCGGCCTTGCGCGGCCAGCCACGCACCGTCTGCGGCAGAGAAATGGCCGGTGCCATCGTTGAGGAGCAGCCTGTTGGGACCGAGCGCGACGGCCACAAACAGATCGAGATCCCCGTCGCCGTCCGCGTCGACCGGCGTGGCTCCGACGCCGACATCGGACTCGGGCGGAAGTCGCGCCGCGCTCTGGTCTTCAAAGATCACCCCCGAACGCCCCATGTACAGCTGGTCGCCGTCTGCGTTGGGCAAAAAAATGTCGTACCACCCGTTCGAGTCAAAATCGGCGATGGCCAGCCCAGCGCCGCCGTACAACGACCAGAGGTTTTCCGCGCCATTCTGCTCGCGCCAATCACCGAACGGAACATGGGACCGCATGGGTCCCGATACCGCGCGCAGCTGCGGGTTCTCGCAGACGACCGATTCCGCGGTGATGCGCACGTCGGCCGTGGTCGATTCCATCGGCTCGCCGGTGTCGTCCGAACCGCCGGTGTCAACGGTCGACCCCGAGGGACTCGCGGTGTCCTCCGCCGTCGCCGACGGCTTGGCTCGATCCGAGTCGGGAGCGGACGACGCGCCGCACGCCGCGATCAACGCCGCCATCCACATCATGGAACCTCCAACCGTCACGGTACCACCCACATCCCCAACTGTCGGGATCCTTGGCTCGGCCCGTACACCGCCGTCAGTTGATCGAACTGTTGGCGATTGCGGTTCGGTTCGTGAAGCAGCACGTACCGAAAGCCGGCCTCGCGCAGCGCGGTGGGCTGACGGACCAGCCGGGCGAGGCGCTCCAACCGCGGCTGCCCAATGACCACCATGTTTCGCGCCAAAACCGTGGTGTTTCGCCCATGGATCAGCTGCCCAAGCAGCCGACGCTCGCCTTCGGTGTCCAGATGAGCGAGGGGCAGCTCCACCACCGCACCGGGCGTGGGGTCGTTCGCCATCACGCGCATCAACTCCGCGTGGGGAATGGGGCGGAGCATTCTCGGCCACAGCGTGGCGGTCTCTCGAACGTTCTCCGCCAGATTCACGCCCGCCACAATCGCAGCGACCCACACCGCGTGCCGGGGAGCTGCTCGAGCGAGGCGGGCGAGCAACAATGCCAGCCCCAAGCACGCGACTTGGGAAAAGCGGTAATACATGCCGCTCTGCACGATGGGGTATCCCGACCACTCCATCAGCTGGGCGGGTAGAACCCACTTGTAGCCCGCCGCATTGATGCTGGGCCCAAGGGCGAACACCGTGCCCGCGACGGCAAGCCCGATCCCCGTGAGGGCCGCCCGGCGGGCGACCAACGCCGCCAACAAGCCCGCTGCCAGCGCCACTGCGCCCACGCCCGCGACGTTGTTGATGGCCGATTGGATGCCGTCCCACGGTCCCGTGGCCATCGCCAACGAAGCGGGGGTGGCCACGGGGCTCAGGGCTGCTGGATGATTCAGTCCCGGTACGGGCGCAGCCGGTACCAGGCCGGCGGTTCCCGCGATGTCGATGGTGTGAACGAGCCAGGGCACGGCCATGCCCAGCGCAACGGCGGCCAGGACTGCGCACGCACGCAGTGCCCCCGCACGGGCACGCGGGGACCGAATCACGACCCACACGCCCAGGGCAATTGGGGTCACAAGCCCCACCGACGGGGCGGTGAATCCCGTGACCGTGGCCGCGATGACAAGGATCGCCGTGTGCCGTGACGAACGCTCGCCCGCCAACACCTTGTCGGCGGTCAACAACACCCACGGCAAACACCACAGCTGCATCTTGGCCAGCTGCCCATTGGCCAGAACGCCCAAGGCAAAGGGGCTGAAGGTGTACACCCAGCCCGCCGCCGATGCCGTCCACGGCGATGCGCCCGAGACCCGGCCGATCAGTCGGGCGGTGAACCGGGCGGTGAGGGCAAAGCCCGCGGCCATCGCGACCCACATCGCCGCCCCGGTGTCCATGATCCAGGACAGCGGAGCCGCGACCAGCAACGGTGCCCACCCAATCAGCCGCAG
Source organism: Myxococcota bacterium (assembly GCA_036156175.1). Taxonomy (GTDB): domain Bacteria; phylum Myxococcota_A; class UBA796; order UBA796; family UBA796; genus UBA796. The sequence goes on along the minus strand of JAYZVA010000212.1, from coordinate 22,189 downwards.
ATGAACGGGCTCGGGGGCCCCAATTCGCTGCGTCCAGCCCGACCACGCCTCGGTTCCGCTCATCATGGCGGCCACGTGGTCCACGGCCCAGACGTGCCCCGGGTGAAACCCGCCGCCAATGGTCCCGGTCGCCCATCCGGTGTGGAGGGCGCCGAGCACAACCAGCACAACCGCGCATTCGACGATGGGCACCGCTCGGTTCACGGGGCTGCCTCCACCGCGCCGCGGTCTTTGCGAATTCGAACCCACCACAACCCCATCAAGCCAAATGCGGTCGCCCAGCCCAATCCGATGATCTTCCCGCGGCGACTCCGCACTTCGGGGGAGTGAATGTCCATCGAGCGAAGCATGGGCGACGCGTTGCCCTCGGTGTCCAATCGAAAGCTGAGGCGGTCCTCGGCGAGATCGAGTGGGGTGACCGAGCCGGACCACAGCGTCCGCTCCACCCCTTCATCGACCGCGATCAGGCGCATCACTTGGTCGGCATCAACCGCGATGTTCTGCCGAAGCGTGAAGAGCCCGTCCTCATACTGCGCTCCCGGCACCGACCCTTTGTCTTTGAGTTCCTGCAGCGCCCCGGCCCCGATGCTCAGGAAATAGCGATCCCGTTCCTGCGCTCGATCCATCAACAAGTCCACGCGAAGCGGCCAGTCGAACGGACGCACCACCGGTGGACCTTCAAAGCGTCGGGCGGCGCCCGTCACTGGGGCCCGGGCCGGCGTGTCCTCCGAAATGGGGTACACGGTGACCCCATCGCCTTGGCGTTCTTCCGAGACGCCTTGTTGATCCCGCAGCGCCGACCGAAACCGAAGCGCATCGGCCTCGGCGATCCAGTCGTAGTGAACGGCCAGTGCGGAATATCGCAGCTCGCGGAGGCGCGAAAACACCGCGGGCACGTCGCCTTCGTACAACCGATTGGCGACCCACACAGACAAGCCAACACGGGGGTTGGCGTCGGGACCCACCGAGACGCAGTCGTCCCCAATGGGCCGTCCGTGTTGGGTCTGGTACTGACACAGGATCGCGTTGAGCCACGAGTCGGCCTCACGGCTGATCGACGTTCCTTCACCCACAAGGTCGAAGACCGCACCCTGGGCCGACTGGTAAGCGAGCGGCACCGCAGCGGAGCGCTCCATCTGCCGCATGGGGAGCCGAACGGTGACCGCGACCTCCGCCAAGACCAGCCCCGCAATCCACGCCGCCGCCGCCCAACCCAGCCGGGAACGAATTGCGTGAAGCCCCAATGCCGCCAGCACCGAAAGCGGGAGGATCACCGCCCACATGATCCGGCCTGGAAAGCGAAGAAACCGCACCTCGGGGAGCTCCCACAGGGGGGCAAGAATCGACGGAATTCGCCCTTCATCCGGGGCAATTCCAAGGGCCAATTCCGGCCCGACGGCGACGGCGGCAGCCGCAACGGCCACCGCGATCAATGCACCACCGAAGCGCGCACCGGCCCGCAACCCGACCGCAGCGAGTGCCACCATCGTCGCCGAGAGCGCGAGTGCCCACGAGTGATGCGCTCGGTCCGCCTCTGCGGTGGCCGGTCCCACGCTGTTCAACGACAGCGAGCCCATCCGGAGGGTGTCCATGGTCGCGTGCCCCTCTCCGGGCGTGGCCACCGCAGAGAACAACTGCAAAAAGACCGCGGCCACCGCGATGCCCACTGCCGCGGCCACCAGCAAAGGCCGGCGATCGGCGGCCACAACCAACCCGTAGCCGCCCAGTCCGAGGGCGACGATCCCGGCGCTCAATCCCATGTACCCGCTGCTGAACAGGGCGGCGGCAAAACACAGTCCTGCCAAGGCGCCGTGCTCCCAGTGCGCACCGGATTGGGCGGCCCGGACCAAGAACATCGCCATCCAGGGCATCCAGGGATTGACCACCTGATACACGTGGCCCTCCAAGATCGCCGAGGCCACCAGTCCCGATCCGGCAAAGAGCACTCCGGCGATCGCGTGAACGGGGGTGCGGGCGCCCATGAACCGGGCAAACCGAGAGGCTGCAAAAGCGCTGGTGGCCACGCCAAGCACGGCCAATCCGCTGTGAACCGCGGTGGGGTCCACCGATCGGCTCATCCACGAAAACAACACCAGCAACCACGAGTCGATGGCCGAATAGGTGACGCCTTCGGGCCATCCGCTGAACGAATCGGTGAGACCCAGCCCCAGTCGACCCGCGGAGTCGATCACCCACACCGTTCCCAGTGCATCAAAGTGGCGCCCCACAATGTTGCCTCCGATCCGGACGGCCGGCCATGTCCAGATCGCGGCCACCACAAACCAACCCGCCAGCTCATGGGACGGTGCCCAGCCCGGCGAGTCCGTTGGCCGCTCGGGTTTGGCCAGCGCCCGACGGCCAACGGTGAGAATGATCATCATCGCCACCACCACCCACACGGCGGCGGCCATGCCAAGGCGTTCTTGCCACGCGCGCATCGACGGGGTCGTGACCGAGCGGCTGAGCCGCCACGCGGCATCATCCCCTCCCGTGGACATCGCAAACCCGATCGTGGCGTCGCCCACGGGCACGACTTCCAGGCTCTGCGCAATGCGCCGGGGCGGCGTCGCATCGGTTCGCCACACCTCCACGCCCACCGCCCGGGCTTGCTCACCGGTGAACGACGCCCGCCAGACTCCGGCGCCATCCACGACCATATCGGCCTCGTGCTGCACACCGAACCACCGGACTCGGGCCTGCAGCGTCCCATCGGCATCGGACCGCAGGGCGCCCGACTCCGTGGCCACCTCGACGGTGAGCGACACCGCTTGTGCCGCAGGCCCCCCGATCCAAACCAAAACCGCCAGCAAAGCGGTCCTGATAAGGTGGTGGGCATGGGACGCACGCCGCCACGCCGCCGAACCCGCTTTGTTCTGGGCATCGTCTTTGCGGCGGCGCTCCTGGGGCTTGCGGAAGTCGGTGCGCGCCTGGCAGGGGTGACGCCGGCCTACAAGCCCAATGCAATGGGTCAGTGGCGCATGACGCCCAACCTCCAGTCCCACCGCATGACCGGCATGCGCGAACCCCACAACTTCCGCATCTCGACCAATGCCGATGGATTCCGCACCGCCGAGGCGGCCGCGCCGTCCGACGCGCGCACCCGCGTCGTCGTCATGGGGGATTCCACCGTGTTTGGGTGGGGCGTTGAAGACCATGAGGGAATCGCCGAGACCGCCCAGGCGGCGCTCGAGGAGTCCGGAACCACCACCATCGAAGTCCTCAACTTCGGGCAACCCGGCTACTCCACCGGAATGGCGGGATGGCTCTTTGAAGAAGCCGTTGCGGCCTATCAGCCCGACCTCACGATCGTGTTTGTCTCCATGCACGACTTCAATCGCAGCTTGCTGTCGGATGTGGAACGCGTCCACGGTGCCCGCACCTGGACCGCCTCCGTCCGAAGCCTCTTGGTGCGCCATGTCGCGCTGTATGAAGTCCTTCGACGCCGGCTCTTTCCGCTGGCCGACAAGGCGCAGCTGTTGCCCAACGAAGCCACCGCTGAAGCCCGGGTGGCCCGCGTATCGCCGACGGAACGCGCCCGGGTCCTCGATCGAATGCAAGCGGTCGCATCCGAGTGGGGCGGCGCCGTTTCGCTTGGATTCTTGCCGTTCTATGCGGACTTTGGTTCCAACTCGCGCGCCCAGCCCCCCCGTCCTGGAGTCGCCGATGCCGAACAATGGTCCGCGGCAAACCAGCGGCCCCTCTTCGATCTCCGAGCATGCTGCAGCGGCCCCGCGTCCGAGCGCACCTTTCCGTTCGACCACGGGCACCTCAACGCCCTCGGCAATCGGGAGGTCGGCATCGCCTTGGCCGAAGCCATCTCGCGCCATTTATCCCCCCAAGACCAGTGAAACCGCGGGGGCGTCCGGCGATGACCCTTGCTCGGCCTCGCGCCCAGCCGCATCCGTCGCCACCACGGTGACCTCCGCAATGTCCCGACGGACCTTGAGGCGAAACGATGCGGCGCTCTTCACCCGAGCACTCCCAACAATGCGTCCTTCTGCATCGAGCAGCTTGACCGCATACGGCGGTGTGCCGCCCGCGATTTCGATGGCGGTCGACCATGTACCGCCGGGACTCGGCGAATCCAGCCCATCGACCGACCGCCCGTCCGCGGGCGCGAGCGCTGCTCCCGAACCGGGCGCCCCCGCATTGCGAGGCTGTACCGCATCGGGCTCCGGCGGCCCTCGGGCCTCCATCGCCTTTCGGGCGTCGTCCATCGCCTGCTGTTCTTCTGGGGTCAGTTCAAACAACTTCACCTGGGGCGACCCCGCCCCGGCGTCGTCGGTCCACTGGGGATTGGGCACATCGTCAATGCCCAAATCGGGCAGCGTTCCGCCCGTTGGAATGGAGGGGTTGTACGGCCACCCGTTGTCGTTCAACGTCGCCCGAATGGCTGCAGCAAGCACGGAATGACCGAGCGCCGTGGGGTGCATCTTGTCCCACAACAAGTCGGTGGCCGCCACCCCATCGGCCATGGCGGCTGTGTAGGCCGCGGTCACGTCGACCACCGGCACGTTGTGGAACTGACCCAGCGCGTTCATGGCGTCAAAATAGGGCGTCCATGCCGGTGGCGGACCCATGGGGCGTTCAGACAAGAGAAACGAATTGGTGGGCTGCAAAAACACCACGCCGACCCCGCGCTCGGATGCTTCTTCGAGCAGCGCATGGTGCATGGCGATCCATCGGGGCAACGGCACCCGACGGACCTTGCCTTCGGGCCACCCTTCCGCGCCGTTCCAGACGATGATCTTTCCCGATTCCGAGCCGGAGACTTCGCCCCACCACGCCGCGACCAACTTCACAAAAGCGGACCGAGTGAGCGGATTTTGCCGTGCAAACTTCGCCGACACCAACAAATCTTCATCGTGGAAAGTGTCCCAGGTGTTGTCCGACCAGACGTTGCACAGCACCAACAAATCGGGCTCCAAGTCCCACAGGACCTCGTCCATCGCCACCCGATGCTGCGCGATGCTGTAGCCGGCAACGCCGGCGTTCACCGAGTCCACATCGCGCCCTTCGTCTTGGAGTGCGGCGGTCAGCTGCACGTCAAAGGTTTCGGCATCGTTGACGCCGAAGCCGTAGAACGAGGAGTCTCCCAGCGTGATGATTCGGTACCGCCCGTCCGGCTTGGGCTGCTCGGGCATCGGACCTCGAAATCCCAGCGCATTGATCGACGCCTGACTGCCTTCGGCGTTCGGCTTCACCCCCGATGCCATTCCCCACAATCGCGTGGGGTGACTCGTCATCAGTCCGTCCGCGCCTTCCGGTCCGCCCCACCCGGGGAGCTGGGGGCGCTGCGCCTGGGCCCACTGCTCGAGGCCATAGCCCCCTGCGGTCAACCCGAGGATCAGGACGATCAAGCGCATCGACAAGGGCAATCGGTGCCAAGCGTTGACCACGTGATGTCCTCCCAATCGATCGCCCCGGACGGGGTCGTGCCATAGAATAGTATTCCATTTGAGGTCACCATCGAGGTCCAGCGTCCGTGGTTGTTAGCGTCCTGTGCGTACCTGATCGGTACGACAGCCTTTCTGTGGCCAATGCCCAGCCTGATCGGCACCGCAATCTGGGGCGATCGGTTCGATGCATGGACCACGCTGTGGTTGATCGATCACTTGGGCGAACGCATTGCGGACGGCAACTGGTCGACCGTCACCACCGAGATTCTGCATCCGCTGGGCTACAACTTGTGGTCGTTCGGGCACATGGCGCTTCAGCTGATCGGCGGCGCACTGGTCGCGATCGGCGTGCCGCTGGTCGTCAGCTACAACGTGTTGCTGATGGCGGGCATCTGGACGTCCGCCCTCGGGGCGCACGCCCTGGGCCTGGTGCTCACCCGCAGTCACCGCGCCGCAGCCGTGGGTGCCGTTGCGTTTGCGACATCGCCGTATTTGTATGCGGAGGCGGGCGCGGGGTGCATTGAGTTGGTGGCGGCCGGCTTGCTGCCGCTGTACACCGCGACCCTCGTTCGGTTGATCCGACAGCCCTCCCGCAGCCGCTGGTTCCAGAGCACGGCATGCTTGGCGTTGATTGGTCCGTTCAACTGGTACTACACGCTGTTCGCCGGACTGATCACCGGGTCCATGGTGGCCTGGCAGGTGATCCGGTGGGCGCGCGCACGATCCCGCATCGCGTCCCTGCGTGCCGCGGGGTGGATCGTTTTGTCGGCATTGGTGGCGGCCGCGGCCAACATTCCACTCATTTCCGAGGCAAAACGCGAGACGCCGGCTCGACCGTCGATCTCCGCTGACCTCTTTGTGAGCGAAGCAGCCTTCCGCGAGGTTCGCGCCATCGCCAACGGATCGCACCCCATCGATCGGCTCGATGAAGCCATGCTGAAGCGCGTGGACGCCATGCAGGTTCACTTCAACTCCACCAGCATCCAATCCTTGCTCCGAGCGGACTTTGCATCGAACCCGCTGCAGTCCACGCCGGGTCGATTGGCCTATGCCATTGGCTTGATGGGCTTGGTGATCGCCACCCGCCGAACCGTTGGCTGGGGCGTCATCGCCGCCGGAGCCACGGTGCTCAGCCTGGGCCCTTTCCTCAACGCATCGGGGGCCCTGCTGCTCAACGAAACGGCCACGGCATGGCCGCTGCCGTACTATTGGGCGCACGAGTACATCCCGTTTTTCTCCAAAGCCTACCGCCCTTACCGAATCGGCGTGGTCGCGCTGACCGCGCTCGCCGCTGTGGGCGCCATCGGCGGAGCGGCCCTGTTTCGTTCGGGGCGTCTGTGGCGACCGGGTGCGTGGGTGATGCTCCTGGGAATTGTCGGGTTCAGCCAGCCGCACTGGAGCGGCGACCGGCCCGCCCAACGGCCGTTGGCGGATGCATCCACAAGCGAGGTCTACACGGCGTTGGCGGCCATGGAGCCGGGCGCCGTGATCGAAGTGCCGCTGCACTACCAGCCGGTCTCCAATGCCAATGCGCGGTCCCAGTACGCCCAGACCGTTCACGGTCACCCGCTGCTGAACACCAACCAGCTGATTCGATGGCCCGACTTGCTTCGCTTCCAAGGAATGGTGACGGCCAACAGCGCCCTCCGCACCGTCGTGGACTTGGGCCGAGCATCGCCCCCGCATGCCATCGATGCCCGGGATGTCCAAGCGTTGGTCGACCAAGACTTTCGGTGGGTGGTGGCCCACAAGCGCGTGCCCGCGGACGAGGTTGAACTGGCTGGAGATTCGGGGCACGCCGATCTTCTGGGTCCCGTGGCGTGGCAGCTGCTGACGACCGCCTTTGGTGACCCGGTGATCGATGACGGGGAATCCGTCTTGTTCGATCTCACCCGCGCATCGTCGACCGACACCCGCATCGATGGCCGCGAGCACCGGGCGCTCGATCTGCCGTTCGACCCCGCGACCACCGGCTTCCCCCTGGTGCTGATGCCGGGGCAGTCGGTGACGATTCACGAGGGCGATGCGGCGGCGTTCCACGCGTGGGTGCTTCCCCGCCGCGACCACAGCGCCGTGTCCCTCCGCGTGGAGGACGACGGGGTTGTTCGAGAACACGCGCTTCCCATGACTCCGGGCTTCTGGCAGTACGTCTCCATCGATGCCAACACCCGCGGAACCGCTCGGTTGAGCCTGGTTGGCCGGGGCGAGGATGCCGCCCACGTGGCCATCACCGCGGCGAGTGTGCGCCAATGACCATGGCCACCCGCATCGCGCTGGCGTGCACGGTGGTCGCGGCATGGTTTGGCATCCTTGCGCCCCGCCTTGAGCACCGGATTGCCACGGCGACGCTCGAGGGCCCAGCGCCATTCTCGCTTCAAAACCTTCGGGATCGGATCGCGGCCGATACCGGGGAACCGGACCCCGAACTGCTGGCATCGATGGCCGCACTGTCCCGGCTGCAGATGGCCGAGGAGGAGCGTGTTGCTGCAATCTGGTCGTTGCTGGGTGAAGCGGTCATCGCCGAAGCCAAGACCCAAACGGATGCGCTGCCGGCTCCCCGTTACGCGGTGGACCCGCGATTCTTCGAGCCCATGGTGCCCGAGATCATCCGCCGGACAATCGAACTGTATGGCGCGCGGAGCGAGCCGCTGCCGGTGGCGACGGTGTCGTCGCTGAGCGGCGACCGAGAAGACCGCCTGCGGGTGGTGTTGGCCGCGGTGCATCATCGGCTTGTCACCGCCGACCAGGCGCCCGCGTTGCTTCAGGGGGCCTACGACCTTCTCGAACTTCAGATGGAGCGCATGCAGCTGGAGGACGGCATTCGGTCGGCGCACCCCGCTGCGCTATCCCCGTGACCAGCCCGCCTGCGGGTCGTGACTCCACGCATCGGCGCCATCCACCGGCGAGCCCAAAGCCTCACCGATGAAGATCACCCAAGCCGCTTCGGCGACCGCACCGATGAGATCAACCCGCGCATCCGTGCTGACCCCGCTCGTGTCCACCAGCGCATCCCGGCCCACGACCACAACCACGGGCGGCACCCCACCATCGCGGCGAAGCTGATCGACTGCCGTCGCGATGCCAATCGGATCGGGATCGGCACAAGGCATGACGTCGTGGCCCGTCACGCGAAGATCGGCGGGGACGGAGCCAACAAGCACCACCCGTCTCGAAGCGGACACCGACTGCACAACCCGCCGGGTGGCGGCCGACGCATCGGTCGCCGCGATGAACGCCGGGCGGGGGGGCTGGGGGCCCCGACCATCGATGGGCTCGCACGGCAGCACGCGCGTCGCATCAGCGGGAGGTTCCTTCTCGCGACGCCCCCGCCGACCGGCCAGCCAACCCACGCCCGCTGCGACGACCACCCATCCCCATGCGGGGAGCCCAGCGCCCGCGCTTCCTCCCGGGCCCGATGGCGGAGTGGGGGATGCGGGCGGCGCACTCGCCGGGCTCGATTGAGTCGGTGCCGAATCCGCAGCGCTCGACGGCGAACCGGCGGGCGCAAGCGAAAACGGCGCCGCGGAACCTGCATCCGCATTGCCGATTGTCAGCGTCGCGTATCGGTAACCGCCGCCCGGTTCGTACTGAAACGCCCCCAAGACTTGGTCTTCTCCACTGCCGCCGCGGATCGAAAACCGGGCGCTGAAATCGGTTTCGGTCACCGAAGCGGGCTCCACCAAATGGCCGCAGTGAAACACGCCGTCATCGGCGGCCGTATCGGGGAATGAACCATCGTCTGCGCATCCCAACTGATGGGACTGACTGCCAAGGGTCAGGTGCACCATCGGCGCCTGACCTTGCTCTGCATTCAACACGCGGACCACGATGGCGGTGGCCGACCCCGCTTCAATGGCCGGGCGTTCCATGGCCCAGTTGGGCACCGCCAAGGCCGTGCCGATCCATGCGACGACGGAAATCATCCGGGCGGCGGGGGTTCGGGCATGCCGGTGTCGGGGGGTCCGCCTTCATCGGGGGGCGCATCGGGACCGGCGGTCGCCGCAATCACGATGTCGTGACCCGATGAGCTTCCACCATCAACGGCCGCAACGGGACTGGCCGATGACATCCGCTCGTTGATGAACGTGTCGGTCTCGACCCGACCGACCACTGCGAGGTCGCCCGTGTCGCCGGTGGGAATCTCCACCGTAAACTCCACGGACCCTCCCGACTCGGAGGGACAATCGATGTCCGCCACTCCGATCATGGCGGCGCCCGCCGCCAAATCCGGCGTTCCGGTTGCCGGATCAATCGAGTCGAATGGCCATGTCGAAATCCGGCAACGAACGCTGCTGAAGTCGATGGAGCCGGTCACGGTCAGGGTGCCGGAGATCAGCATGTTGAGATCGCCCACGGGTGTGCCGTCCGCATCCGCGTCGGCATCCGCGTCGGCATCCGCGTCGGCGTCCGAATCCGCGTCCGAATCCGCGTCGGCATCTGCGTCGGCGTCGGCGTCGGCGTCGGCGTCGGCGTCGGCGTCGGCGTCCTCGCCGCAGTTGGGTGCGCCTTGGCAATCGGGATCATCGCAATCAAACAACCCGTCGCCATCGTTGTCGGCCACATCGTCGCATTCGCCCGGGTATTGGCCCTCCCAGCGCGATTCAGCTGCGGGTTCGCCGCTGTCTTTTGTGTCCTCTCCGCATCCGACGACTGCGGCCAACGCCGCCCAAATTGCCCAGGTATTCATGCCGACCATCTCCTGGTGCAAGCATACATCATCGACCGTGATAGGTTGGACTCTCTGAGAGAATGGAGCCCTTTATGTTTTGTCGTTTCCTGGTCCTCGTTGGCGCCCTTTTCTTGACCGTGCCCGCTGCGAGCGCATCCACGGGGATCGTGGTGCGGTTGTCCACCGGCGGCGAATCCGTTGATGCCCCGGTTCAAGCGACCCTGACCAATGCTGCCGGCGCATCGACCACCCTCACCCTCCTCGACAACGGCGAATCCCCCGACGTCAACGCCGGGGACTTTCACTACTCCGCATCCTCCATGATCGACGGCGAGACCTTCCAGGTGACCTTGTCGCTGGGCGGCGAAGCGGAGGATGTGGGCGAGGTGTCGTGGTCAGCGGATGTGACGGCACGCGATTTGGTCATCACTCGCTACGACGGAATCGTGACCTTGGAGACCGGTGCCGGCGACAACGGGCAACCCGCCAATGAGCCCACCGCGCCCGGCTCGCCGGCCGGCGATCCGGTCCTCGGATCGGCCACGGGCGCTCCCGTCGCCAACCCTGCCGTCGACGGCACCGCACCGGCTCGGGGCCCCAACGTGACCTTTCCATCCTCCGGGTCCGCATCGACAGCCGGAGGGACCACCCCCCAAAACGACAGCACGCTGTACGTGATCGGCGGCCTCTTGTTGTTGGTGCTCGCCGGCGTCGCTTTCTTCTGGTTCCGCGAACCGTCCACCACCGCCGGCGCGACCGAACCGTCGTCCACCCTGCTGCACCGCATGCCGGAGCCGGGGTTGTTGGGTGAGGGAACGCCCGCGTTGACCGATGGGGCCTCGGTGTGGGTGGTCGATGCCGCATCCACCACCGAATTCATGACCCTGCTGTTGAGCAGCATCGCTGCCCACCATCGTGTGGTGGTGGTGGCGCCGGGGTCCAATGCCATCCCGGTCGTGCATGGCGGGCCGGTGTACCGGATGAAGACCCCCCGAGCTGGGCACGTCGCGGACGCCATCGCCGACTTGATGCGGGCACCCGGGCAACCCGTCGCGGTGTTGGTCGACGCCACCCGCATGGAGGAATCCATCGTCAGCGACTACGCCGACCTCGTTCCCGGCGAGCTGGGGACGGTCTTTGTCCGAAACACCGCGCACACCGGACCCGAGCGCAGCTTGCACGTCACCAAGACCGAGGCTGGCTGGTCGATCGTCGATGGCGACACTCGGGTCGAGCTGCGCATCAACGAGTGGGGGATTGCGACGGAGCAGGTGGGCTGAAGTCCATCGAATCCCGTCGCCCGAGGGCCACCTCCAGCGCGGGTTGAAATCCCGGTTCGAGCACGGCGGCGGCGACCACTGCTTGCGTCTGCAGGGCGGTCAAGTGCGCGCCGGGGCGCACGCGAAACGCCTCCGCCCGCCACAGCCCGCCGATGTCCATCGATGCTTCGGTTGGCGAACGACCGGCGTACCGGAGCGTATCGAAATCTCCGGCATCCCACGTGCCGGCAATCATGGCTTCGTAGTGCCCAGGGCGGGCGAGCGGGCCCATGCTGCGCCGCAGGAAGAACCGCGCATTGGCGAGCTCATTGCGCTGGTCTTCGCTCAGCAGCGCCACCCACGACTGGACCGACTTCAGCACGTCGCGCATCCGCTCAAAGCGGGCGCGGTGGGGATCCGCATCCCCCCACACCGCCTGCCGCGCGACCCGCAGATCGGCGGCCGCTTGCGTCAGGTCTTCGGCAGACAACGACCCTTCACCGGAAAATGCGCGAATCAGCTGCGCGTAGATCGGCTTGTAGGCCGCCAGTTCTTTGCTCCCCATCAACGCCCGCTCTTCGCGATCGGACTCGACCGCGGCGTGCACCGTCCGAGACAACGCAATCAACCCTTCAAGCTGGGTGGGGTCAAGCTCCACCGTGTGCAGCCATCCCAGAATTCGGGCGCGCTGGCCCCATTCTCGGGCCTCCTCCCCGAACTCATCGGCGTACAACATCTGGTACAGCGGTTCCCCTTCGGCGATGGGTGGAGCCGGGGGTGTGGCGGGAGCGACGGCCTCGGAGCTGGATTCGATCGGGCGCTTGAAATCATCGGGGTGGTACGCGCAACCCACCAAACCTGCGATGATGAGGTGTCGAATGTTCATGTTGGCCCCTTCCGCGACACCGTCCATGCTATCACGCAACGTTCCAGCCTCCGCCATCCACGCCGGCGCCTTCGCCAGCTTCGTGCTGTTGGCCATGTGGTTCATGCATCCGGTGTTGGGCGCCCCGACCACCCTGGCCATTGGTCACCCCAACAACGACGTGTGGAACCACGTCTGGGGATACGGCTTTGTCGCCCAGTCTCTCGCTGCCGGCGAGTGGCCCATGCACACCGATCTACTCAACTGGCCCCACGGCGGAACCTTGTGGTTCATCGACCTGCTGGGTGCGCTGATCACCCTGCCCATCAACTGGTTGTCGGGCCCCGTCGCCGCCTACAACTCCGGCATGCTCATTCAGTGGGTTTTGGCCGGCGTTGGCATGTACGCATTGGCCTGGCGCGTCACGGGGAGCATCGCGGGCGCATGGGCGGCAGGCGTCGCTTTTCAGACCATGCCCCACCTGATGGGTCAGGCCTACAATGGCATCTCCGAGACCCTGATGGTGGGCTTCTTGCCGTTGGCCTTGCTGGCCATTCGCGAGCTCTTTCATTCGCCCTCGCGGCGCACAGCGGTGATCGCGGGCGCCACGCTTGGACTGACCGCTCTTGCAAACTGGTACTACGGACTGTTTGCGGGGTTTGCGTTGATCGGGCTGACCGTTCGGGGGTTGTGGCGGTCTCGGGGTCGTCCCCCCCGGGGTTCCGTCTCGTTGGCGGTGTGGTTTCTTGCCGTGAGTGTGGCCATGGTGGCGCCCGCACTGCTCGCGTTCCGCGCATCCATGTCGGCGGTCGACGCCGTGGTGACCCGGGACCCGCAGTTTGTTTGGGCCACCTTGGTGCTCCACAACATGACCGATGTGGTCAGTTTCTTTCGCCCCGGAAAGCACTACTCCCCCGACCTCAAGGAAGCCTTCGGCGAGGACTTGTTGGTGGTGGTGTATCTGGGCCATGCCTTGTTGTGGCCGGCGCTGTGGGGGCTGCGGTCGCACCTTCGACGGCGCATGACCAGCTGGGCGTGGCTGGCGCTGGGCTACTTCGTCTTGGCGCTCGGCCCGTTCTTATTTGTGGCGGGCGATTACGTCTCCGCCTTCGGCGGCTGGATCCCCCTGCCGTTTTTGGCGCTCTTCAAAGGGGTTCCAATGTTCTCGCGAATCAGCCATGCGTACCGATTCAGCGTGGGCGTCAGCTTGGGGCTGTGCATGTTGCTGGCGTGGACGATTCGTTCAATGAACGGCCGTCGAATTCCCGGCTGGGCCGCCGCCGCCGCGGTGGTGGTGTTGCGGATCGGCGAAAGCACCGTTGCCTCCCCGGCACCCTTTCCCTTTCCGGTGGCAAACGCCACGGTCCCCGAAGCGGTCGCGGCGCTGGAGGGTGGCGCGGTTCTCGATCTGCCGGTGGGCCGACCGGTGTTGGCCCGCAGTCAGTACTCCCTCGCCCAGCTCGAACACAACCAGCCCAGCCCCTATGGCCTCAATGATCCCCTGCCTCAGAGCTTGCGAGCCAACCGTTTCCTGCGCTTCTTGGTGGAAATGGAGTACTCGGCCACCGCCACGCTCCCGGCGCAACTGCCATGGTTCGACCTGGCGATGGGTCGGCAGGCGGCAATCGAAGACGGCCTAAAATGGATCGTGATGCACGAAGCATCGTACCCAGCCGGGCAGTTCGGCCGAACCGCGCGCTTTCTCGACATCGTGTCGACGCCGGTGCACCACGCGGATGGCGTGCGAATCTACCGCATCGATCCGTAGAGCAACGGGTGCACCTCATTCGCCACGTGGCGCCCCAAGATGGCGTTTCCTTCGCGCGACAGATGGTTTCGGTCCACCAACATCGAGTCGGGCGGCATGCCCGCGAACGCGGCCGCTGCATCCACCCAGGTCACGCCGTCGGCCACAAAGCTCTTTTGCATCTGGCGGTACGGCTGGAGCGATCCCAACAAGCCAGAGTGCACGTGTTCCGTCATCAGCACGACGTGCGCGGACTCCGCGGCCGCGGCCGCCACAATTGCGGCGTGATTTTCCCGGGCGTCCGCAAGCGGCACGTCGGCCACGCCTTGGGTCGACGGATCGTCGATGCCCCGCGTCCACAACGAAAGCCCGGTCATCATGGTCGAACCGGAAACCCATCCGGCCAAGCCATCACCGACGGGGCTCCGCGCTGAGCGGGCCGCCTCGCGCTGCTTGCGGGTCTGGGTGTTCTGCCGGGTCAAGACATCGTTCACGCCCACGTACAACACCAACACATCCGCGTCGCGCAGGTGTTCCGATAGGGTGCGCGAGATGGTGAAGGTGTTCAGGTCGCCATCGCCAAAATTCTGGGTGATCAGGCCCGCTCCGTCGGGAAGCATCGTGCACAACTGAGCATGAGCCACTGCGGGAAAAAAGGCTTCGGGCTCATCGCCGAACTGATACGCACCGCCCACCGAGGAGCCGCCGGCAAACGCGACCGTGCGGGTCACGGCCGGGTCGCGCTCGCCGCAGTGGGCCTGCCACCCCGGACTTGGATTTTCCCAACCCCGCTCGTTGGGACGCTCCGCAGACAATCGGCCCATCTGCCAGGCTTGGCCGACCGCCGATGCCGATGCGGCACACTCCAGAGCAACCGGCAGGGCGATGACGGCCACAAACAGGCTCTCCACCGCTTGCCGCGGCGCGCGTTGCAGCCAATCGCCGGACATTCCAACCAACGTCGCAAGCCGCCAAGCCACAACCCAGCCGGCCGCCATCGCGGGCGAAAGCAGCGCCACTGGAAGCCATGCCAAGGCATCCGTGAGCCACCACGAGGCCGGCGCGTGGCGCCCCAGCCGCAGTGCCCCAAAGCCCATGCAGACCGCGATGACCCCGAGACCAAGGCTCCATTGGCGAACCCCAACGGCCATCGACGCCGCCCCAAGAACCACCCAGACACCGGGCGCAAAGGGGACGGATACCGGCCAGGCCGATGCGCGGCGCACGGCCGCCACGGCCGCCATCCACGCCAGCGGCAGGAAGGAGGCAAGGAGCACATCTTGGGCCCACTGGGAAGGTTGAACCTGAGACAGGTACAGCCGTTCGACGGCCAACAACCACGTTCGAGCAGGCTGGCTGAGCACCGCGATGGGGGCCGCGATGCCCACGGCAAACGCCGCAAAGCCCGTCCACGCAAATGGCAGCAACAAGAGCCCGGCCATCAGGCCCGCAGCGGCCCCCAAGGCCGTGCCGCCATTCAACACCGATGCCGGCGTTCCGGCGTCTCCGAAGTCCGACGAAAACAACTCCACGCCCGCCGCATTCCGCACCCGAAGCGAGCGGATCATCGGCCAGTCCTCCGATGCCGAGAGCTCCAGCCGACCCGGCGATGATGGGCCAATGTCAATGGTCGTGTCCCCCGAGGCAACGGACAGCGCACCTTCGTCAATCCGAAGCTCGAACGTGGCGCTGTTGGTCGCTGTCCAAGCGGTGCCCGCTGCGCCCCCTTTCATCGCGCCGGGGCGCAGTTGAACAAACTGACTTGGGGCTTCTCCAGCCTGAATCCACAGCGTCCCGCTGGCCGGGTCCAGTTCCACCAAAACGGTGCTCGCCACCCCCTGGAACTGGGGGACCACCATGTCGGGCCGAAAGAACACGTGCGTCGCGATCGAGAGGATCCCTCCGCGCACGTGGGTCACCCGACCCGCTCCGGCGGGCCCCACGCCTTCTTGAAGACCGGGGCTGATGATTCGCCACTGCGCCGGGTTCGGCGCCTGCGGGACAGCAAAAACGCCGCCAAACTGATGCGCTGCCAGCCGGCCCGCGAACGCACCGAGCACCACCAACAGGACCGCCATCAGGCCGCGAAGGTTCAAGGTGCGCCCGTGGAAAAGTCGTAGCCCGACCGCTGCAACTCCTCGATGAACTCCGGCGACAACTCGCGCGACTGCCCAATTCGACCGTGGGCGGCGCGATAACCGTTCCATCGCTCCATGAGCGTCGCCACCACATCGCGCTTGGCTGCGGCCACGTTTCGCGACTGGTTGGGGTCGGTGTTTGCGTT
Source organism: Myxococcota bacterium (assembly GCA_036156175.1). Taxonomy (GTDB): domain Bacteria; phylum Myxococcota_A; class UBA796; order UBA796; family UBA796; genus UBA796. The sequence continues at coordinate 5,966 of JAYZVA010000212.1, read as the reverse complement.
GTACAAGCACACCGGCATGCCTTGGTCCATCAAGCCCGACCCGGCCAAGCCACACCCCCGACGCTGCTTCAACAGCACCCAGTCTTCGCTGATGACCGCACCCGGGAGGTTCTCTCCCTCTTGCTTGGCCACGCCACCCTCGCTCAAAACCACGGAATGCGGGGTCTCGTCCACGCCATTCAGCAAGGGCGTCAAGGTCTTGCCATCGATGCCCGCCGGGGCGACCGCGCCGACCAAGTCAAGAATGGTCGGCAGGATGTCCACCTGGCTCACCAGCGCGGTTCGCCGCGACCCGGGGTCGGACAACCCGGGAACCGAGAAGATCAACGGAACATTGACCACGCCGTCAAAAAACGCATCCCCGTGGAGCAGCTCCCCATGGTCGTTGAGCGACTCCCCGTGATCCGCCACCAGCACCACGATGGTGGGCTTTCCTCGCCGTTCCACGGCCTCAAGCACCCGCGCCACGTCGTGGTCCATCAGCGTCACGCCTTCCTCGTAGGCGGCCTTCCACACCGCCACCGCCGCATCGCCCAGGCGGTTGACAGCGGTCTGCAGCGGGTCTTCCCGCTGAATTTCAACGATGCCTTCCTGCGCGGTGCCACCGGCCATGCCGGGCATCGCCTGGTCGGGTCGCGCGACCGCCTCTGCCTGGCCCGCTTCCCACAACAGCCGACGGACGCCGGTGGGATCCGTCCCCTCATCGGGCGCATCCACCACGAAGGGAAAGTGGGCCGTCCGGGTGTGAACCATCATGAACACGGGCGCGTCGGGTCCTTGGGCATCGAGCCAAGCGACAGCGGGATCGGCCGCGGTTCCCGGCGGTTCCTTGGCGCCACCGCGAAACCGCCCATCGGGCGAGTTTCGGGGGGGAGGGGTGATCTCCATGTGCTGAAATCCGCGATCCAAGCCGTAGTCCGGACGAAAACCGGATGGCGCATCGGTGGTGAATCCCGCGGTGGTGTATCCGTAGAGGGCCAAGATGCCGGGAAGGGTGGGCACATCGGTGGTGAGCCCTTTGTCCCAGCCGGTGACACCGGTTGCGCTGCCGTACCGGCCGGTCAGCACGCCCGTCAGTGATGCCAGCGTGAAGTTCGAGGCGGCATAGGCGCGCTCAAAGCGGATTCCCGTCTTTGCGATGCCATCGATGCTGGGCGAGAGGTCTTCGGGATGACCAAATGCGCCGAGGTGGTCCTTGCGAAGCGAGCAAACGGTGATGAGAACCACATCGCATCCGGGACAAGCCGCCGTTGCCGCCACCGGGGATGTCTCGGAGGGGGCATCGGACCGGTACACCCCGGCACCGGGCTGGACGGGTCCCAGTCCCGTACCGGGAGCCGGACCCAACCCCGCGGGCCCCGAAACGGCCGCCTGCTCGACCGCGGGTGCATCAACGGACGGGTCGAACGCACCGAAGCCCTTGGCCAGCAAGGCGAGTCCGCTCGCGATGAGCAATCCCACCACCAGTTGTCCCGTCCGCTGCCGATCGATCGTCATGAACCAAGCCTACTCGAAGTTGCAGTGGTAATTTGACCCCATGGACGAAGAACGCAAATCAACCCTCGGTGAACTCATCGCTCTGCTCAATCGCGGCGGGCGGTGGTGGATGGCGCCGCTGATCCTCGGCGGACTGGCGGTGGGTGGAGCCGCCCTCTTTTTTCATGCCTTGGAGTACGTGGCACCCTTTGTGTACGTCTCGCCTCAATAAACCGAGCGGTCATCGGTGACGGCCATGACTTCTTCAAAGCTCGTGTCGCCGAACGCGATCTTCTTGATGCCGTATTCGCGCAATGTGAGCATTCCATCGTTGAGGGCCTCGCGCTTGATCTCCGAGCTCGACGCCTGTTCGTGAATGAGCCGCGATATTCGCTGGGTCACCGGCATCACTTCGTACAACCCCGTTCGACCCCGATAGCCGGTGTAGCGGCACTTGACGCAGCCCACGCCTCGGCGGACTTTGAGCCGCTTTCCGCGTGCGCCCTGGATGCGCAGCGACAGCACTTCATCATCGTGCAGCACATCGTCCACCGCGCAGTGCGGGCAAATTTTGCGCACCAGGCGCTGCGCCACCACCCCGGTCAAGACCGAACTCAACAAGAACGGCAGCACGCCAAGGTCGAGCAGTCGGCCGATGGCCGAAGCCGCATCAATGGTGTGCACAGTGGAGATCACCAAGTGCCCCGTCAGCGCAGCCTGCACCGCATTCTGGGCGGTTTCTTCGTCGCGGATCTCGCCGACCATCACCACATCGGGGTCCTGCCGCAAGACGTTTTTCAGTGCCGATCCGAAGGTCAGACCGATCTTCGGCTGCATGGCGATCTGGTTGAGCTCTTCGTGCACCATTTCGATCGGATCTTCCAGGGTCAAAATGTTCACTCGCGGCGAGTGAATGTGGTGCAGCGACGTGTACAAGGTGGTGGTCTTTCCGCTTCCGGTGGGCCCCACCACCAAAATCAAGCCGGAGTTCTGCGCCAGCATTCCCTTGAAAGCACCCAGCTCTCGGGGAAAGAACCCCAGGTTTTCGAGATCCCGCAGCTGCGCACCCGGGTCAAAGACCCGAGCAACGACTTTCTCGCCAAACACCGTGGGGATGGTGGCCACCCGCAACTCGATCTCTTCGTCCTGAAAGTTCGTCTTGAACCGGCCATCTTGGGGACGCCTCCGCTCGGCGATGTCCATCCGCGCCAGCATCTTGAAGCGCGAAACCATGGCGGGGAAGACCACCTTGGGGAGTCGGTGGATGCGGTGAAGGACCCCGTCGATTCGAACCCGCACCCAGCCCTCATCGCGCTTCGGTTCCAAGTGAATGTCGCTCGCGCGCTGTTCGAAGGCGTAGTTCAGCAAGTACCAAACGGCCCGAACAATGGGCTTGTCATTGGCGTCGAGATCGCCGCTCGAGTCGGTGAGTTCGTACAGTTGCTCGAGGTTTCCCAAGTCGGGGAAGTCGGATGCGAAGTCCTTCTCGGCGGCGCGCATGGACCGGCGAAACCCGTGAAACTCGACGATGATGCCCAGGATCTCGCTCTTGGCGGCCACGACCACCGAGATGCGCTTGTTCTTGACCCGGGCGATGCTCTCGACAAGCTCGTTGTCCCATGGGTCGGCCATCGCAATGGTCAGCGCATGATCGGTCTCTTCGACGGCCACAATCAGGTGACGCTCCGCAAACGGGCCCCCAAAGGCGCTGGTCACCAGACGGTAATCCAGTTGAAGGGGATCGAGGTGCACAAAGGGCAAATCGAGTGCCTCGGCGACGATCTCGGTCACGAAGTCTTCGTCGACCCGTTCGAGGGGCTCTTGTTGGCGAGGGAACCGAAAGCTCGCGATCAGCTCCACGGGAGTGACCCGATACGCGACGCGGTGACGTCCCAACATTCGCCGCATCTGTGCCCGCTTGTCGAGCAGGATGTGCCGGGCCTGGTCGCGCCCGCGGTTGAGCACGTCCTGCTTTTGCCCCATGTGAATCGCACCGCGCTCCACCAAGAGATCCAGGATCCATATCAGTCGTTCGGTGTCCACCATTGCGATCAGGATACCCAATGCGGGACGGCAACGCCGCAACATCGCAACCCAAGCGGAGCGGGTTCGAACCCCGCGAACTGGGGACATCGAGCCGTATGGACGGTTCTCAACCACGCCAATGGGCACGCAATTGCCCGCCCGCCAGCACGGCAAGCCCACGGCGACCGCGCGATCGAAACGGTGCAACCATGCCGTCGGAACAAAAAACGGGCCGGGCGATGGAGAACGCCCGACCCGAAAAGGTCCGAAGACCGTGTGCCGTTATTCTTCCACTACTCGCAGTCTGAGGCCGATGCCTTCGTGACCGTCATCCCCTGTAGACAGAGCGGCTGCACCGCCCACTCCGCCATAGGCCACTGGCTCACGTTCCTCATTGACCAAACCGTCTCCATCCGCATCCACAAACGCCAACAGATACACGATCGTATTGGCCGGCACGACGAGATCCCAGTCCACGCTTTCTAAATCCCCGAGCGTGTCGGAATCCCAGGTTTTTGAATCGTACGCGTCCTCCTCAAACGCGGTGACATCAAAGTCGGGGGTGGGCGGGTACTTCAGAGCCGCAACGTGCAGCGCCAAGCCTTCTCCGTCCTCCGTTTTAAAATCGCCAAAGGTGGGCAGTGCCTCGGGGTAGGCAACGCCGGACAGGTGCACAAAGGGCACCACCGAGACCGCGGGCCCGCCGCCGCCGATCGGAATTTCCACGTTCACGTTGTCCAGTCGGTAATCTTCGATGACGAGCGGATTGCCGCTCTGCCCCGGATCGGAGACGTAGGCGCCCCAGAGATCGGCGGGGTCCACGAGCCCGTTCCCATTGGAGTCGTAGGCCGCCACAATTTGCATGGGGCCGGCATCCACGCAGACGCCCATCGCGTAGTCCGCCACCGCACCCGAGCCGGTGGGTACGGGGGTGAACTCTTTTTGTTGGTAGGGACCGCCGCCAGCATTGTCGAGCAACATGACCATGCCGTTTCCGCCTTCGTAGGGGACCGTGATGTTCACGTCACCGGCCACCGCCACCAAGTCGCATCCACCCGGCGGCACCGCATCGGGAATGCCGTCGCCATCGGTGTCCACCGGCGGCGAGTATCCGCCCACATCCTGCCAACCCCAACCGCCGGGTCCCCAGCGGTCCCAGTCGACCAAGATGACCACATCGGCATCCGTGAGCTCACCGTAGGCCTCCACGGCGATGGGGTCGGGGTGAATGCCCATGGGTTCCGCCGAGCCGACCACCCCATCTCCCCGGACATCGAGGGTGGCGTAGATGTTGATGGAGTCCACCGCGTCGGGATCCACGTCCAGTCGGTACACGTCGCCCGTGACGCGCGGGCGCGTCACCGTGTGCTGGTCAAAGTACGACTCAAGTCCCTCGTCATCGGACCGGTAGGCCGCAACAAAGACGGAACCAAACGGGAACTCACCCACCGGTCCGACCGCATCGTCCCAGCTCAAAAACTCCCGTCCTCCCGATTCATTGGTGGTGTACAGCTCCACTTGGACACGGGCGCGAATCTGCATGTAATGATCGATGTTTTCCGCTTCTTCATCGGACGTCGTCGACCCATCGGCGACGGCCCCGGGCGGTCCGTCATCCGATGCCGCGGACGACCCGGAATCCGACTGCTTTTCAGCAGATGTGCATGCCACCAAGCAGAGCAGCCCGAACCATCGAAGCAACAAAACCTGAACTCCCACCACACGTGAACCCGGCAACTGCTCGCGCCCCAAGCGCGAACCTGCGGTGAATCCAGAACCGCTGCACGGGGTGATGCGGCGCCTGTGGATGCGCTAGTGTACCTCAACAAATCGCAAGACGCACATTTGCTGTTTCACGTGGAACAGCCCGCCACCCCCAACATGGGGGCGGCGCTACTCCGGCGCTTGGCTATTCTTGGTCCACGATGATGAACTCCACCCGACGGTTTGCGGCCCGCCCGTCATCGGTGTCGTTGGACTCCTTGGGACGCATCTCTCCAAACCCAACCGCATCGAGACGGCTGCGCTCAACGCCCCGCGAAGCGATGGCGTCTGCGACCGAGTTGGCGCGCGACTGACTGAGCTTGAGGTTTGCAATGTCCGAGCCCACATCGTCGGTGTGGCCCTCAATTCGAATCTTCTTCAGATGGGGGTTGTCGACGATGGTCTCGGCAATCTCGTCGATCAGGCTGTCCGAACGCTGCTGGATGTCGGCGTTGCCGAACTCGAAGTAGATTTTCTCGGTGATTTTGATGAAGTTGTTCTCGATGACCACGCGCTTTTCGATGACCACCGGCTGGATGTCTTCATCGGGGCAGCCGTCCTCGTCTTCGACTTCGTCAAAGTCCTCGGCGTCGTAGGGGCACCGGTCCACATCGTCGTTGTACCCATCACCATCGGTGTCCAGCACGGGTTCGGTGTCGGGGCAGCCATCCTCGTCTTGGTATCCGTTGTTGGTCTCGGGC
>JAYZVA010000211.1:0-15637 GCA_036156175.1 Myxococcota bacterium | reverse complement strand
ACGGTATTCGGCGAATACCAAGTCTCGACCGTTGCCAACGACTACCCCGTTCGGTGCACGGCAAGCGTGTTTGAGCAGGCCAATCGCTTGGATGCTTACGCCGAAGTACGGGCGGCGGTGGAGGAGGGTCGGCAGGCCTACGTGGTCTTTCCAGTCGGGGAGTCGGGCGACTTGTTGACGCCGGAGCAAGCCTTGCAGTACGCCAGTGGACTGCAGGCCGAAGCCCTCGATGGCGCTCGCATCGGCGTCTATTGCTCCGCGATGAGTCGGGAAGACCGATTGCGCGTGTTCGACGACTTTCGGCATCGGAGGCTCGACGTCTTGGTGGCCACGACCCACATCGAAGAGGCTCCGCCGCTGACCAACGCAGTGGCGGTCGTTGTGGAGCATGCCGACCACCATGAGTTGGCTCGGCTGCATCGGCTTCGCGGTCACGTTGGTCAAGGAGCGGAGCCGGGTCAGTGCATCTTGCTCATGTCGGAAAACCCATCGGATGATGCAAAAGCCCGGCTCAATCAAGTGGTCGCTGAGCGCGATGGCTACAAGATCGCCGAAATGGACCTGAAGGAGCGCGGTTGGTCTGCGCTGTTGGGCGATGCGGCAGAAGAGGCGCCTCGGTTTCATTGGGCCGACCCGGTTTTGGATCACCAGCAGCTCTTGCGTGCGCGCGACGAGGCCTTCCGGATCGTAAAGTCGGACCCGGGGATGCGTCGGCACCGGTCGATGGTCGATGCCGTCGGCAAGCGATGGGGCGCTTGGCTTGGGACGGATTTTGAGGCGATTCAATCGGATTCGCGTCGGCCTGCAGCGGATGCTACAAACAAACGGAAGGGTCGGCGGAGACGCCGCCGGCGCAGGTAGGAGGGTCCATGCCATCGGCTCGTCATGAAGTGAACATCGGTGTGAGCATCGACGAGATGATGGCCGTGATCACCGACTTCGAGCGGTACCCAACGTTTCTGCCCGAGATGGATTCGTGCGATGTCCTGCAGGCCGGAGGCGACCGGTGGGATGTTCGGTTCACCGTCAAGGTGGTCAAGCGCATTCGTTACACGCTTCGCCTTGAAAAGGTGAGCGACCGCAGCATTCGCTGGTCGCTTGTTGAGGGGGCATTCAAGTCGAACAGTGGGGGCTGGGACCTCACGGCAGTTGGAGACGGAGCGTCGATTCGGGCCGAGTACTTCATCGACCTTCAAGTTGGCATGTTTGTCCCCAGTTCGATCATGCGGACACTGGTCGAGCGAACACTCCCGGAGACCGTCACCCGATTCAAGGAAGAGGCTGAGCGGCGGCACGGTGCCAGTTTGGCGGCATCCGTTCCCGAATAAAACGCTCCAGACGGTGGTTGATCGTTTCGGGTTGCTCGATCAGGGCGGCATGGCTCGCGTCCGCCAAGACCATCATCTCCGCCCCCGGGGTGACGCGCACAATTTTTTCGGAGCACCACATTGGCGTGAACTTGTCGTTTTCAGCGGCAACGACCAGGAGCGGTCGGTCCAGGTCTGGCAACAAGTCCCATGCATCGTGGTTGTTGGTCTGGCAGACGTTTTCAATGAAGAGCCGAAAGTCCAGTGTCGCCAGGTGCTCCAAATACGGCAGGAAGTCTTCGCCGGTCGTGTAGTACGGGTCCACCAAGGAGAACTGCGTCGCAAAGCGAAAGGCGATGGGCGACTCCAACAGTGGGCGAATCACATCGTTGGCCCGCGGACCGGACTTAAACAAGAGCGCGTGCGCCAAGCGAAACGCCGTCGGTGAGTGCCGCCAGTCAAAGAATGTGGTCAGGGTTTTTCCTGCGGTCCCCAACATCAACACCAGGCCACTGCAGAGCTCTGGAGCGCGTCGACGGGTCTCCAGCGCGACCTGACATCCCATGCTGTGTCCCACGATCAAGGCCGGCGTGGTCGATGACGCGCCGTCGGCCTCCGCGACCGCACGCAACACGGCGATCATGTCGTCGGCGTGCCGCTCGATGCTCATGTCTGCCGAGTGAGGGTCGAGCGTGCGTTCGCTCCGCCCATGGCCCCGGTAGTCCCAGACGATGCACGTGTATCGGTCGGAAAAATGAGCGACGAGGTACTTCCAAAAGAACGTGCTCACGCCCACGCCATTGCAGCAAGCAATCCAGGGCCCTTGGCCGATTGCTCGCCAGTACAACTGGACTCCATCGGATGCGATGGCATGGCCGCTGCGAATGAAGACATTGTCGGTCGACCCACCGCCTTCGGCAGTGGTATTGTTCGGCGTGCTGGTCATCGCCCAAGGCTATCGCGGGCGAGGGGATCACGCCGATTTTACGAACAACCGGAGAAATACGCATGTCGGATTGGATCGAGCCAACGGATAAAGAACGCGCTGAAATGGAGGCGGCCGAAAAACTGGCACGCAAACAAGCGGAGCGACTGGCTGCAGAGAAGCGCTCGGCCATGCGGATGATTCTTCATGCGCAGGTCAACATGAAGAGCGAGTCCAACTTTTTCATGGGGTTCACGGAGAACATCTCGGAAGGGGGAATCTTTGTCTCGACCTTGAGCCCGCCTGCTGTTGGAGATGAAGTGGAATTGGCGGTGGCCGTTGAGGGAAGCGATCCCATTCCTGTGAAAGGCGTTGTCCGATGGCACCGAACCGACGGGGAGGGCAATCCCACCGGGTGCGGGGTGCAATTCGAAGCCCTGGACGACAACTCTCGTCGCACCATCGAGATGCTGCTGGTCACGCTCGAGAAGGAACCGTTGTTCCACGAACTGGATTGAGTGACGCTGCGGTGATGCCCTGCGCGCAATGATTCGCCAGCTCACCCACGGGCGCTTCTTGCCGGTCACGCTGGTTGTCGTGGCCGGCGCGCTGTGGCGTCTGTGGCTAATGGAGAACTATGCGGGTTGGGAGGAGTCCGACTACGGCAACCTGGCGATGATCCAGGGCGTCCTCGATGGAGGATTTCGCCATTACGACATGAATCACATGCCCGGGTACTACGCGGTTTCCGCCGCGGTTCACGCGCTGGTTCAGGACTCGATGGTGGCTGGGCGGACCGTCAGTTTCGGCGGCGGAATGGTTGCATTGACGCTCGCGACACTGTTGGCCATCCAGCTGGGTGGTCGGCGTGCAGGGTGGTTGGCGGGAGCGTTGCTGGTGGTCCAGCCCGAGTTCTCATTGTACGCGGCCAGCAGCCTCCGGGAGCCGCTGGCCGCGGCATTCGTGATGGGTTCGCTCGCCGCCATGGCTCGGGAGCGGATGGCCGTCGCGGGGCTGTGCGCTGCCGGGGCCTTCTTTGTCCGATTCGACTTGGCGTTGGTGATGATGCCGTTGCTTTCCGTGCATGCACTCGGGGGTCCAACCGAGGCACGCGTTCGGCGAATGTGGGCTGGGCTGGCGCCGTTGGGTTTGGCCATCGCGGTTTGGACGGTGTACTGCAAGGTGGACCACGGAACATTCGCGTTTTGGTCGCATTCGGTGTCGGTCAACATCGAAACCGGATTGGGTGCGGAGGCGGAAGAGCCGGGGTCCTGGTGGTGGAATGGTGTGAAGGTCAGCGCGGGACTGGTGGGTCATGTGTTGCCTTGGCGCATCGGCTGGTTGGTGTGGGGTGGCCTGCTCTGGGCATGCATCACCGGCATCCGGCAAGCGCATGGTCTGTGGCGAACGATGGCCGTTTGTGCGCTGCTGATGGTTGGCTTGTGGGCGGGCATCGGATTTGTTGGCCAACACGAACTGGGTCACAACCTGTATTGGAAGTGGCTGAATCCGCTCATCCCGGTCGTGTTGCCACTCGGTGCGCTCGGCGCCTGGCACGCGGCCGACCGGCTCGGCCGGCATGTTGGCACACCCGCTGCGGTTGTGTTCGTTGGCCTCGGTCTCAGCCAAGCCGTTGCAAGCAATCTGCAGGAGTCCGACCGCCAACGGACACGTTCCGAAGCATGGTACCGGCCTCAGCTGGAGCTTGCGCAATGGATCGAGGCCAATGTCACCCAAGGAACGCCGATGGTCGTCGACAACATTCCAGCCTGCTGGATCAGGCGCCGTCCCAATGAACACCGCATGACCAGTTGGTTTGATGTTCCAGTGACTCCGGCCAAGGAGGCCGAGTTCGCCCGGTGGATTGAGGCGGAAGGCATTGAGTGGGTGATGTGGTTCCAAGAAGAGTGGACCCAAGCCCCTGTTATTGCACCATTTCTTCGTCACGGTGGGCGATGGGCGAGTGGCGAGACGGTGCTTGTTGAACGCGCGCGTGAGGACGGCTACGGCTGGATTTGGTTCGAGGTGGTGAGCGGCGCCGAGTGAGCCCACCGGGGGTCACTCGAGGCCCCGCTCAGCAAGATCGTCTTCGTCGAGTCCCAAGAAGTGTCCAATCTCGTGAAACAGCGTGATTTGAAGCTGGTTGACCAACTCGTCTCGGTCCTCCGACATTCGGCACAAGTTGCGTCGGAACAGAACAATTGTTGCCGGCATCTGACTCCACGCATCGTCCATGCTTTTTTCCATGATGGACGCACCCGAGAAGTAGCCCAACAGTTGGAGCGGCGATGCTGGAGGGTGGTACTGAAGCAGTGTCTCCAGCGATGGCATTTCATCCAAGATGATCGGAACGTTCGCGAGCAATCCCTGCAGGTCCGGGTGGAGCTGACGGACCGCATTCTCGACCAGCCGCTCAACTTCTTGGTCTTCCAAGAACGGGGGCATGGGAAAGCCGACTGGGTCCAGCCACTGGGCGTGTGCGAGGCTGCGTTGGGCTCCCGCAAAATCCCCGCGCCATTCTTGAATCAACGACCGCACCCACCAAGCCTCTGGGTTGCGGGGGTCCTCGCGCACGCTGCGTCCAACCGCGCGCCGCGCTTCATCAAAGTCCAAGAGTTCGAAGCTGGTCAAGGCCAACGATGCCCAAGAGGAAGCATGGTCGGGGCGCGACAGCGCTGCGGTTCGGTAGGCTTCCGCAGCTTCGACCAAGTTCCCCAACACGCGCAGCGCATCTCCTTTCACAAACTGGGCGCCCGGATGCGATGGTGACCGACTCAAGACGGAGTTGCAGAGTCGCAGTGCCTCCTCGGGTTCACCAGCATCCAATGCCGCTTCCGCCTGGTCGAGCAACGCTTCAACGTGAACCGTTCCGGTCATGGGTTGATCTCATCATTTAGTGCGGTTCGTGGCTGGATATCCACGCCCAATACACGCTCGAAGCGAGCGTAGTCGCCCGGGATTAACGGGAGTTTCAAGGCTCGGAGTTGGCGCCGCAGGCAGGCTTGGACGGCGGGTGAGCGGAAGTTGGCGGCACCAAATGAGACCCCGTGGATGAATCCCCGATTGGTGACCGTGCAGGTCACCTCGATTTCGGCACCAAAGGGCGTGTTGGTGCGAAGGTTGCGGGTAAAGCAGTTGTCGAAATGTTCCTTGCGAGCAGCCAGCGCGGCATCGACTGCATCCGTATCGAGCTCTGCCTCGACCATTCCGGGCTCTGGTACGAACGCAACCGCGTCTCGGAGCACGAGGTCGGCCTCAATGCGCAAGCTTTCGCCTCGTTTCAGGGTCACTTCACGCAGGAAGGGCTCGAACCCGTCGAGTTCAACCCGCACCTGGAGGGGCGTGTCCGTCGGAAACGAATCGACCAGCGACAAGGTGCCCTGATTGCCAACCAACTCGTCGTTGATGTACACCTCGCCCGCCGGTGGGTTCACACTCACAGCCAGGATTGTGTTGGTGGGCGTTCCGATGTCTGACCCCAGCATCCCGAGAAAGTGGCCGGCCGCGATCAGCAGGAACACAATGAGCGTTACCGTTGCGGACACCAGCATGGTCAATGGCGACACCACGTACTTCAGTGCGTCGATTACCACCGTCTCCGTCTCGCCGTGTTCGGCTTCAATCGTCAGCGTCGCTTTCGCAGCATTGCCGGGCATCCCATCGGGTTCCACCAATGCTTCGATGGTTTGACGCTGGCGGTCGGGGTCCAAAAAAGGCGGTGATATTTGAACCCATGGTGCGTCGCACCGCACCGTGGTTGGCATCGACCCCGCGCCCGCATTGGCCACGGTGATCCGAACGGGAAAGGGGTGGTTGCCTGTCCGGATCCGAATCAATCGCGGCCCTTCCACTCGGAGTTCGGCGAGGTTGTTGTAGATTTGCCCCGCGCTCAGAGCGTCATCCGGATCGCCGATGTTCAGGCCGTCTGAGGCCAGACCCGGTTTGTCCATCAAGTCGCCATCCAGCCCGTCCAGCGCGTCGACTGCCGTCGACGTTGCAGAGGGTCCGAGCGAGAGAACCGCCTCATCGCCGTCCGAAGGTGCGTTGAACCCCATGTCGAGATCGTCGAGGTTGAACCCAGCAAAAACGGGGTTTTTGGGCTCCAGTTCCTGGAGGTCCAGCCCCGCCAAGGGTTCGGACCGAGCGGGCACCTCGAGGTCGACCAGGGGGTCGAGGAGTGGTTCGATGGGTTGGTCTTCGACGATGGGGCCGCGCGGACGCTCCTCGTCGGACTCCGGCGGCGTTGGGTTTGCCTCGGCGGCCTCCAGCGTCCGCTCTCCCAACGGAGGTACGGTCGGGGGCGGTGGTGCGGGGCGGTCGCGGCTGTCGATGGACGTCGCGATGACGGGTTCATCGGGGTTGAGGACCGAGGCCAGGTGTTTCTCGACGCTTGGTGTGGGCAAGGACAGCGCGTTCGTCGGTGGTGGTGGCGGAAGAAACCCGACCCGAGAGGCGCCATCGTTGGGTTCAACGCTCGATGGCCGAGCGTCATTTCGAGTGCGCGCGTTGTCGTATTCCGCGCGCCGGGCGGGGTCCTGAAGCACGCGCCAGGCCTCATCCAGCAGGGAGTACACGCGGCTGCTTTTGTCGGTGTCGCGCAGTTGACGAGCCCATCGGTAGCGTTTGCGGTACGCATCCTCCAGTTCTTGTTCCGTGGCATCTGGGCTGGCGCCCAGAATGGCGTAGAGGTCGTCGGTGTCTGGTACCTCAACCGCTGCATCTGGAGGCGGATCGGGGGAGCGGATGGTCCCCGCATCCCGTTCCGCCAAGATCTCTCCGATTCTTCGGATCACCACGGACTCGGGAAGCCCAAGGGCCTCGCCTTGTTGTTGGATGGCTTCCTCCCCGCGAACCGTGAGGTCGCCGTCGGCGAGCGTGCCCTTGATGAACATCGAGAGCGTCTCCAAATTCCGCCGCTCTTCGCGTTGCTCCAGGTCGTAGATGTAGGCGCGTTGGTTGGTGGTGAGGGCGTCTTTGACGAGTTCGATGTTCTTGATCAGCCAGAGGGCTTCAGTGCGAAACTTGGGGTTTGCTTGTTGACCTTGGGCCCAACTTCGCCGGACGCGCAAGGCGTGAATGAGCGCGTTCTTCTCGGTGTCTCGCTCCACCCCCAAGTACGAAAACAGGTCCTCATGTTCGACCGAGGCTGTGAAGCGATGGATGTCATCGAGCGCCTGGGGTTCCATGGTCAGCGCACCTGCGTCTCTGAGACTTGGTCCTCCGCCGCCTCAAGGTCGAGGAGTTCGCCCAACAAGTGCAGTCGGGCACTGCAGGAACTCTGGGTTTCGACGTCGACCACGTCGACCTCGAGGATCTGGTTGACATTGTAGCGATACACGACGTCAATGGGTGTGCCTCGAGGCCGGGGAGGAAGGTCTTCGAGCACGATCTGCCCCACGACGAACACCTCGTCACGATTCGTTCCCTGTCCTTCCGTGACTTCCACTTGGACTGCGGTCATGCCGTCGTACGCGTAGGCAAAACGCCCCTGGCATTCGCACGGCACCGGTGTTGATTTGTCGATGAGTGTGACAATCATCTCGTTGAGGTCAGCGTCGAGGGCGACCACCCCCAGCGGGTGAGTGCACGAATCTTGAATGTCGACGTTCGGGATGCCGGGAGGAGTGGGCGGCGAAACGGTGGCGGCTTCAGTGGCGTCAGGCGGCGGCTCCGGTGGCTTCGGAGCCTTGCCTTTGGCGCGTTCCTTCAGCGCTTGCCGGACGGACTTCAAGGCCGGGTGCTTGGGTTGATGCCGCAGCACGCCCGCAAGGTTCGCTCCGACGGCCACGCCTTCATCGGGACTGACGCCGGGGAAGGTCGCTTTGCTCGCCAGGCGCTCCACCATTCCGCGAATCATCGGCATCTTGGTGGAACCGCCGACCAGCAGCACCTCATCGACATCGTCCCAACTCATGTCCTGGGCAGCCAACAATAGATTGGCCGTCTCTTCGCATTGCTGGACGAGGTCTTGAGTCATGGCCTCAAATTCATCCCGAGTCACCGTGATGGCCTCTCGACTTCCCTTGTAGTTCACCGGGATGACCGCTTTTGGCTTCGATGACAACGCAATCTTCGCGGCCAAGCATCGCTCATAGAGCTCTTGGTAGGGCTGTGGTTCGTCTCGGGGATCTGCGTCGTGCTTCGCGGCAAACGCCTCGGCGACGTGGTTGACCAAGCGGTCGTCCCAATCCTTCCCACCCAGTTCGGCATTTCCATCGCTTGCGATGGTCTTGAACGTGATTCCACCGATGTCCATGATCGTGACGTCGAAGGTGCCTCCACCCAAGTCAAACACGAGGACTCGGCGCTCAGCGCCAAATTTCTCGAGCCCGTGTGCGATTGCGGCTGCAGTGGGTTCATTGATCATGCTGAGCACATCGAAGCCAGCCAATCGGCCGGCTTCCGCCGTGGCCGACCGTTGAGCAGAGTTGAAGTAGGCCGGCACGGTGATGACGGCCTTCTCGATCGGGTGGCCGAGGGCTTCTTCGGCGTCGGCCTTCAGCTTTTTCAGAATCAGCGCGGAGATGGCTTGTGGCGTGTACTCGTCTCCGTAGAAATCCAGCTTGATGTCTTCGCCCATGAGGCGCTTCACAAACCGGATCGAGTTGCCGGGGTCTGCAACGACGCTCTTGACCGCCTCTTCGCCCACCACGCAGCTCCCTTGCTCGTAGAAGTGCACCACGGATGGCGTGGTGGGGTGCCCATCGGCGTTTGGCAAGACAGTGCTCTTCCCAAACTGGTCGACAACGGCCATCGCTGAGAACGTGGTTCCGAGGTCAATGCCGAGGATGACATCACTCATGAAACAGACTCCCCCTTATTCACTGGGGAAGCGGCGCACGACCACTTCCTCGGCGCGGAGTACGCGGCCGCCACGGGTGAATCCTCGCTTCAACACACCGTCCACGGTGTAGTCCTCTTCGGGTGTGGCCGCTGGAACCGTCTTGATCACTTTCTGCCGTTTTCGGTCGAATGCGGGAGACGCGTCCATCGGCAGGACATCGCGGCGGTAGAGCAACTCGACCATTTCGTCGATGAGGTACTGAAACGAGTCGGCAATGACCTCTGGGCTCATCTCTTTCTTGATGAGGCTGGATTGAAACCAGTTGAGGCTGTCGTAGAACAAGAGCAGGTCGAGCAGCAGTGCCTTCTCGTTTTGAAACACGAAGTCTTCCTTGTACTGCTTGAGCTCTGCATACAAGGTGTCGAACGCTTTTTGCTGCGCGGCGTCGGCGCTCTGGCGCTCGGCAATGGCATCCTTCAGTGCGGACACCTCGCTCGCAAGGGCTTCGAACGAGAGGGCCGACTCTTGGGATTTCTCCGCTTTGTCGGCGGGTGTTTGTGTGTCATTGGACATGTCGTTCGCCTCAATCGCTCAGTTCAGTCGCCAGGTTGATGAAGGTGCCCTCGAGCTCGATCGATTGGTCGCAGTGGTGGTAGTCCGAAGCCGACGAGCAGATGCTTTGGAGGTAGTCCTGCTTGACCTGCCGTCCGACGCCAACGGTGATGATCCGACCGCCAGTTCGCCGAATCCGATGGCATTCGTCCAGGGTGCCGTCCGGGTCATCCGGGTGCCCGTCGGTCAGGACCACGAACACCTTCTGGACGCCCGTTGACCCTTTGAGCGACGCCCGCGCCTGCGCCAAGCCGAGCGCCATGGGCGTTGAGCCGATGGGGCTGAGTTGGTCCACCGCGTCGAGCACCACCCGCTGGTCTCCTGTCACCACCGTCTTTACACCACCGGGGAACGCGATCAGCGAGACTTTCCGAGGTTGCTTGCTCGCCAGGGTCTTCGCGATGAATGTCTTGGCTGCGCGTCGCGCTTCGCTCATGTTTTGCCCGTACATGGATCCCGAACAATCCATGAGCAAGGCGATGTGCAGCGGGACGCTGCCGCGCCCGACGTCCTCCAGAGACAAGCCCGACTTGCTCAGCCGGTGACCGAGCGTGGCCCCGTTGTTCAGGTCCACGCACTCGACCTCGACGATGCCGTTTTCGTTGTATCGAAACGTGACCGCCAGACGGGTGTCGCCCGCCGGCCGCTCGGGAAGACCGTAAAACTCGAAGTGACCAAGGGCGTTGCACTCGAGGGGTTGGGTGGACTCTCCTTGGACGAGCCACAGGTCCATTGTCGACTGATTGTCGTGCGTCGTGACGTAGTCGTCTCGGGTGCGGTCGCAGGGGATGCGGGTGTTCCGACGGATGATCTGCGAGTTTTTCAGGACGCCATCCTTGAACACAACCATGCCCAGCGAGTGACTGGTGACATCGTGGGTTCGAATGTCCACGGGTGGCGCGCTGCCCGACAGCTTGGCGCTTTCAAGGGCCGCAGTGAGTGCAGCCCCCAACGCAATGCACTCGTCCGGATTGATGTCCGTCGCTGCGGCCTTGGCAAACATGGATTGAATCAACTCGCGCACCAGGGGCATGCGGGTCGACCCGCCCGCCAGCAACACGACGTCCACCGCATCACCAGTGATTCCCGCGTCCATCAAGACATCGGACGTGAGGGCCTCACACCGCGAGAGGAGCGGCTTTGTCAGGTCTTCGAACAACTCACGCGTGATCTCCTCGCGAAGAACCGCGCCGTTGTAGTCGAAAAACAGGTTTACCTTGGGTCGGCGGGACAGCGACAACTTTGCGCTGACGCATTTCTGGCGGAGGTCGTGGTAGGCCGCGACGTCCTCGAGCGGATCAACGCCGTGCTTTTCTTGAAATCGGGCGCTGATGTGTTCGATCAGCTTTTCGTCCCAGTCTTTGCCACCAAGCTGGTGGTCCCCCGTGGTCGCCACAACATTGATGTCCTTGCCCTCGATGGACGCGTAGGTCACATCGAACGTTCCCCCGCCGAGATCGAAGACCAGTATCTTCATGTCTCGGCCCGTGTTGGCCAGGCCGTATGCGAATGCGGCTGCAGTGGGCTCGTTGATGAGCTTGAGGACGTTGAGGCCCGCCAGTTCACCCGCCTTGAGGGTCGCCCGCCGCTGCTGGTCTCCAAAGTACGCCGGCACGGTGATGACCGCTTCGGTGATTTCATGGCCAAGACGGGCTTCCGCGTCGTGTTTGAGCTTTGACAAGATGAAGCTGGAGAGCCGCTCGGGCGTGTAGACCTCGTTCCGATAGGCAAACCCGTAGTCGGGATCGCCCATGTAGCGCTTCACGAAATCAACCACTTGGTCGGGGTAGGCGACGGCTGCTTGCTTGGCATAGTTGCCCACGACGATGTCGTCGCCGTCGAACAAGATGACCGACGGGGTGATGCGATCGCCTTCCGCGTTGGCGAGGATCTCGGGCACGCCATGCTTGTTGACCGCTGCAATGGCGGAGTAGGTGGTTCCGAGGTCTATACCGACGGCGCGTGTGGTCATGGGGAGTTCAGTTCAGCTCTGTTCACGGGGTGCGTTAGTGCACGTACCAAGGACACCGCGAGGCTGCCACCTTATGGTCCGCGCGCGAGAGAAGGCTTTTCAAGGGGGAGCCCATGAAACCGGTTGTGCTGGCATCAACGAGTCAATGGCGGCGTCAAATTTTGGCCGATGCGGGGGTGGACGCCGAGGCGGTCGATCCGGGTGTGGACGAATCCTTGCTGGTGGGGAACGGTCCGGTCGAGACGGCCCAGATGCGGGCTGCTGCCAAGGCCCGCGCGGGCGCCAACCTGCGCCCCGACGCGTTGGTCATCGGCGCCGACCAAGTCGTTCACCTCGACGGAGAGGCCATTGGCAAGCCCGTCGATGAGGCCGACTGGTACGCTCGGCTTGCGTCCATGCGCGGTCGCTCCCACCAGTTGACGACCGCCGTTGCGTTGGTCGACGAGGCCGACGAAGAAGCCTTCCATGTGACGACTGCCGTCCGGCTTCGAGCCGACGTCAGCGATGAAGAGATTCGGCAATATATTCGGCATGGGGAGGCGAGCGGCTGTGCTGGCGGCTACATGGTTGAGCGACGAGGAGCGTGGTTGGTGGAGTCCGTGGACGGCGACTGGTTGAATGTGGTGGGCTTGCCCGTGTTGGCCGTTGTGGGCCGCCTGCGTGCCCGGGGTTGGAGGATGCCGCAGTGAGTCGCGCCATCGACGAGCTGGCTGCGTTGACGGCAGACCTTCGCGACCACTTGGAGTGGGAAGTCATGCTGGGGGCAAACGTGTTGCCGCGGGAGAAGGTTGACCGCACCCCCGGGCCACCGATCCGGTCTGGACGCCCATCACGTCGGGCGCCACAGAGTCCGAGGGTGGCCTCGAAGAATGCCCCTTCTCGCGGTTCGCTCCCGGACGCCGCGCCCACGCCGCTCGCGCCCGCGCAGGCGCCGGAACCACCGACACCCGCGCCCGGTCCGGTGGAGTTGTCCAGCAAGTGGGCAAAAGTCATGCAGCGCCCTTCAACGCACACGTTGGCTGGTCCACTGGGCGCGCGGTTGGTTGTGATTCGAGGGTCTGGGTCCAGCACCGAGGCGGAGACCATGCTGACCAAGATGCTCGCCAACGTCTTGGGTGTTGACCGCGGTGACGCGCTGGTCGTGGACATCGCCCGCGACGGTCGGGATTTTTCAGCCATCGGCAATGGGGTTCGCTCGGCGCTCGTCGGCCGCAGCCCCTCCATCGTGATTGTGCTGGGTGTGCATGCGGCGAAAGCGATGTTCGGTGAGGCGACGGTTCTGGGAGAGAGCCGGGGATCGTGGCACACGCTCCACTGGGACGGGGGTTCCGCGCCGACGCGTGTGAGTCACCATCCCGAAGCCATTCTTGCGATGCACGGTCGCGGGAACTCGGAGGCCCGCCGCGAGGCGTTCGATGACCTCAAGGCCGTTCGAGCACGGCTCGATTAGCCGAGTTTCAGGTCGCCCAACAGGTCGGCGAAGGTGCCCAAGGATTGACTCTTGGCGGCCTTTTTTTGCGAGCTTTTGTGGCGATTCCAGTCGTTGCGGCCGTCCCCGCCGTCCTTCTTCATGGTGAGTCCGATTCGCTTGCGCTCGGCGTCGATTTCAACGATCTCCACCTCGACGGATTGACCCACCTTCACCACGGACCGGGGGTGGTCGACGCGATGGTCGGAGAGTTGGGAGACGTGAACCAATCCTTCGAGCCCCTCCGCGAGCGTCACGAAGGCACCGAAGTCCACAACCCTGGAGACCGTACCCGTGTATTTCTCGCCCTCCACAAAGTCGGTTCCGACGGATGCCCACGGGCCCGGCGCAGGGTCGTTGAGGGACAGGCTGATGCGGTCTTTTGTCCGGTCCATCGACTTGACGCGGACGAGCAGCGTCTCACCCTTTGCCGGCATCTCCACATCCGCCCCGCTCCCCAGTTCGCTCTTGTGCAGGAGTCCTTGGACCCCACCGATGTCGACGAAGACACCGAATTCCGACACGGTGACCACCGTGCCCTCTTTGGTGTCGCCCTCCGATAGGGTGGTCCAGGCATTCTCAGCGTCTTCGGCTGCCTCGACCTCTTCGTAGGCTTTGGCGCTCACAACCACATCACGCTCTTTGAACTCCGTGATGAACATCAAGAGCGTTTCCCCCACGTAGGAGTCGGGATTTGGGTCGGGGCGCCGAGCAATCTGCGAAGCCGGGCAGAAGGCGTGTACGCCAGAAACATCCACGGTGAAGCCGCCGGGGTTTCGACTCAAGACGCGTCCTTCGATGGGGATTCGTTTTTTGTGCGCCTCTTCGAGCATTTCTCGAGACCCACCTGCCGAACGACGCTCGGCCAGTTGAATGCCCCGGCCGTCGACCGTGACGACAAAGGCCGTCACCGGGTCGCCCTCTTGAATGGTCTCTGGATTCGCCATGTCCGCTCTGGCCAGCATGCCCTCGGCCTTTGCGCCGATGTTGACGAACACGGTGTCCTGGGAGATCGAGGCCACCACACCCTTGACCCGTTGACCGGGGGTCGGGTCGCTGGGCAACGAGCCACTCATCAGGGTGGCCATCGCGTCCGGCCCCAGGGCGTTTGCCTCCGCTTCCAATGCAGCCGCGTCGATGCGCGGTCCGGGTTCCGGCTTTGGCGCCGGGGCAGGCGGAGCGGCAGTCGGCGTGCTCTCGCTCGTTGTGTCGGATGCTTCAGCGGCGTCGAGTGCGGGTTTTTCGGGGGGCTTTTCGCCTTTTTTTCGTCGAATTGTGCGGATGCGGTCGGCCATCGTTCACCTCTGGGTTCCACCCTCTATTCCGCTCCGGGTTACGGGGCAGCCCCAGTCTTTGGAGGGAACAATGTTGGTCTTGACTCACAAGGAAGGCGAGGTGTTGGAAATCGGCTCCGACGTGCGCATTCATGTGAAGCGAATCAAGGGCAACTGGGTGAGGTTGTGCATTGAGGCGCCCCGGCACGTCCCCCTTCGCCGGCTGTCTGCTGCTGAGGCGGCGGAGCGAACGGACCAATCAGCGGGCGATGAGTGACATGCACGAGGCGGACGCCCGCTTGGCGCCTTTCGACTATCGGTTGCCCGACGAGTGCATCGCGCGGTTCCCGCCCAAGAAGCGGGATGGCGGTCGACTGCTCGTGAGCGATGGGGGACGTTGGACGCCCCATTCGGTTGCGGATTTGGCGGATTGGTTCCAGTCTGGGGACGTGTTGGTCGTCAACGACACGCGGGTGCTGAACGCGAGGCTGTTCGGTCGGCGAGCCACCGGAGGCTCCGTGGAGTTTTTGGTGCTCGACCCCAGCGAAGACTGCGCAAAAGCGATGGTTCGTCCCAGCAAAAAGATCAAAGTAGGCGAGGAGATCGCGGTGTTGACGCCTTCCGGCGAGCCAAGCGGGCACACCATTCGGGTGGGGCAAGTCGATCCGAATGGGCATCGCCATATCCACTGCTCTGTCGCGCCGATGGCGCTGATGGATGCGGTGGGCGTCTTGCCATTGCCGCCATACTTCGGGCGCGACGCGCAGCCGGCGGACGCGCATCGGTATCAGACCGTGTTCGCCTCCGAGGCCGGGGCGGTTGCCGCGCCGACAGCCAGCTTGCACTTGACCCGCGAACTGCTGCAAACCCTCGAGCACAAAGGTGTGGAAGTTCTCCCGCTTACGCTGCATGTCGGTGCGGGAACATTTCGAAACCTGCGGCCTCATGAGTTGGACTCTGGGGTGCTCCACACGGAGCAATACGTCATTCCCGATTCGACCGCAGCTGCCATCAATCGAGCGAAGACCGGCGGGCGGCGCGTGACCGCGGTGGGGACCACGGTGACCCGCGCTCTGGAAGCGGCCTTCCTCCGTTCCGGTGTGGTCCAATCGGGCGCTGCGCAAACGGACTTGTTCATTCAAGCGGGACACACCTTTCGAGTGGTGGACCGTCTGATGACGAACTTTCACTTGCCGCGGTCTTCGCTGCTCATGCTTGTCTGCGCATTTGGGGGTCGCGAGCATGTGCTCAATGGGTACGACGTGGCGATTCGGAACGGGTTCCGTTTTTACAGT
>JAYZVA010000210.1:0-11134 GCA_036156175.1 Myxococcota bacterium | reverse complement strand
CTCGGAATCGAGGGCTAACCACCACTGCGAAAGTCGCATCGGGACTCGGTCCATGTCTGCCATCCCACGGGCGCAAATGCGGCCGGATCAGATCGTTTTTTCGACCTTTCCGTCTTGAGCAGCCTTCTGGGCAGCCATCTGTTTTTTCATTTCTTCGAGTTGATTCTTGGCGGATGCCGTGGCGGTCTTGGCCTTGATTTCTTCGAGCTTGGCGCTGAGATCGCCTTCGGCGAGCTCGGCCCCCACGTCGGCCTCGGCTTGAACCTTGTTGATGCCCTCCCGCACGTTGTCGAGGGCCCGAATGTCGGCTTCCGTGCTGAGGCCGTCAAGGGTCTCCTGAATCTGGATCCGCGCTTCCGCATTGGCCTTCTTCGCCAGCATCTCGTGCTTCTCCCGCTTGAGCTTTTCGATTTCGCCCTGGAACGAGACGAGACCGGCCTTCGCCTCTTCCGCTTGGGTGCTGACTTTCTCGAGCTCGGTTTGAATTTCGACAATCTGAACTGCGAGTTCGTCCTTCTTCTGGATGAGCACCAAGGCCGCTTCGTCTTCGCCCTCTTCGATGGCAACCGGGAGCTGCTTGGTGATGTCCGCGAGTTGCTTTTGCTTCTCTTCCAGCTCGCCCTGAAGCTTGTTTCGCAAGTAGACAATTCCACTGACCGCCTTCTTCAAGTCACGGTGACGCTTGATGCGCTCTTCGATCGCGGATTCGTAAACGGCCTCCGCATTGTTGGTCTCCAGGTCGGACACGAACAACGCCAGAAACCCATTCCATACATTGGCTACACGGCTGAAAAAACCCATTCCATTCTCCAAGACTCACTGGCATCGTGAGGCACGCCATGAAACTACTCTTCGATGGAAGGCGTTGCAACTCTATCGAAAATGTCTCACTATTGGACGTGACCGGGGGGCACCACCATGATCGCGGCCGCCATTGGCCTGTTCGTCCTTCAATGGGGGCCGGCCCACGCTTCGCAGTCCGTTCACGAGCAGCATGCCCGGGTTCAGCCCCGGGCGGCGTTTCCTCGCCCCCCGTCGCCGTCCACCGGGCGTCCCGACATCACGGTGTACGGGTATCTGCCCTACTGGGCGTCGGACCCCTTGTCAGTGGACCTGGATTCGCTCAGCCATGTTGCGTGGTTTTCGGTGGATGCCGAGGCCGATGGAAGCCTCGCTGGGGCGGACGGGTGGACCGCCATCGCCGATGACCTGGTCGACGCGGCCCACCGCGTGGGCACAAAGGTGCACCTCTGTGTGTCGTTGTTTGACCCCATCAAACAAGACGCGCTGTTGAACGACAGTGCCGCGCGGTCCCGGGCGGTGACCGCCCTGGCCGGACTGGTGAATGCCCACGGCGCAGACGGCGTCAACATCGATTTTGAGGGAATGAATCCCTCGAGCAAAGACGGTCTTGTGCGCTTCACTTCGGAACTGAAGGCGGCCGTCGATGAAGTCTTCTTGGCGCTTCCGGCCATCGATTGGAGCGGCGCATACGACTACGACGAGCTGGCCGCAGCGTCGGACGGGTTGTTCGTCATGGCCTACGACTACCATTGGCGCGGCGGCGACCCGGGTCCGGTCGCACCCCTGACTGGCGGCGACCCGTGGTCGTCCTACGCCATCGACTGGACCCTGAACGACTACCGAACTTGGGGGGCAACCGACGACAAACTCATCGTGGGCCTTCCGCTCTACGGGTATGCCTGGCCCACCGACAACGACGCCATCCCGGGCTTTGCCACGGGAACGGCCGAGGCCCACAGCCTCGCGAGCATCGTCGACGACCGTCCCCTCGTGGACGAGCGGTACGACATTGTGACCGACACGCCGTGGGCGTGGGACGGCACAACACAGCTGTGGTTCGATGATGCCGATTCGCTCGAAATTAAGCTCTCCTGGGCGGTGGCTGAAGGCGTTCAAGGCGTGGGGTTCTGGGCCCTCGGTTACGCCGGCGGTGATCCGGACTTCTGGACCATGGTGGACGGCATTTCGGGCGCGCGGGCTCCCGGGCCCGAAGACACGGGCACCGCCGAGGCCAAGGACACCGCCGCGCCCACCGACGCAGACACGGGCATCACCGAACGCGCAGACACGGGCACTGCGGCAGACTCGGGGCGATCGATCCGCAGTCCAAGTTCAGACGGCACGGATGCGCGCCGCCCCAAAGCCGGATGCGGCTGCCACTCCGCGGGGCTTGCGGTGTCCGGGTGGTGGGCAATGGCGGGCTTGTTCGCTGCGCGCCGCCGTCAGAACTGACCCCGCCACGTCCGAGCCCGACGGCTGTCCCGGGACAGGCGCCGATAGAGCACGCCCCGGAAGACCATGACCGGGTGAAGCAGCACCCCGACGCCGAGCCCTGCGCTTGACGCGATGGAACTGGGGGTGGCCATCACCGCGAAGCCAAGGCCCACCAGAACCAGGTGCGGGATCACCCACTCCGGCCCGTTTTGGGTCATGAACCGAAACGACCGCACCAAGATGTCCATGGCCCCATTGGTGCGTTCCGAGTGAATCACTTCCGGCCAAGGATTGAACAGAATGAACGCAACGATTCCAAGCATGGTTGGCACAATGCTTGGCAGGCCGCCCAAACCGAAGGCCAGGCTGCAGATGAAGTGGAGAAACGCAATGTGCATGACGTCCCACAAGTGGTGCCCCATGCTCTCACGCACGATGCCGATCCCCAGCGCCTTTCGGGATTCGATCGACTGCCCCACGGCGTACAAGTACGCGCCATAGAGGTACACGGAGGCAAAGCCCATCGCAAATCCGCCGATGATGCCCAACGGACTGAGCACCACCGACAACACGCCGATGACAATGGGCAGCGCAATCAGCATCAACCACACGAACGGACCGCGAAGAATCGCCGCTGCCGTATCGGCGATGACCGCGCTGTACAGCTGGATGGTGCTTCGGATCATCAGGGACCGTCGGGTGCAGCGTCGGCACAAGAAGGATTGGCAATACCGGGGGTGCCCCGATTGTGCTCCTCCGCGACGAGTGGGCTCGGGTCATACACCAAGTCGCTCGCCTGACTGAAGCACCAGTTCCCCCCGTCGTCGTTCAATCCGATGACCCCCGGAACCGAGAGCAACGCGCCATCAAACATGATGCTCTGCCCCTGGTGGTCTGAATCGTTGGAGTCCGGCCAGACGGTCTCTTCATCCCGGTGGTCCACCGCATCGAGTTCAATCCCATCCACGCTAACCGCGAGGGCCGACGTTCCGGCGTTGATCAACCGGAAGTTTCCGTCGTGGTGGCCGCTCGGCGCGCCGGCCATGGGAAGCGTCCCGTAGTTGTAGTCGCAACTCTCAGCGTCATCCGGCTCGGGCGCAGAGGCCGCGAGCGCCGCATCCACGGTCCCCGAGTTGAAGCAGAACAACAGGGTCTCGCCCGGCCCAACCACAAGCCCCGTCTCGGCGTACACCACAAAGCTGTCGCAGACCGGGTCCTCTTCGCGGAGGCACCCCGCGTCCGTCATCTCGAACAACCAGTTGTCCAAAAACAGCGTCGTGGCATCGGTGGCGTTGGTCAGCTCAAACCATTCGTTGTTCTTTTCGTTCGCATTGGTGCCCTGCGGATTGACCATCATCTCGCTGAACACAAGGACGTCGTTTCCAGAGTCGATCAGGTCGAGAACGGTGTCTTCATCGATGAGTCCATCGCAGTCGTTGTCGGTTCCAAAGCCGCTGCCGGAGTTCCCATCGTAGGTGATGCCCGGGTGCACGAGGTCGCTCGCATCGTCGCAGTCCGTGCCCGCGGTGACGCCGGCCGGCGGCGCGTCGTCGCCGTACCCATCGCCATCGTCGTCTTTGTGGCACGCGCCCGATGCGCTCTCGTTGACGGCAGCCCCCGGGTAGGTGGCATCCGACGAATCGTCGCAGTCCGTCTGAGGCGTGCCGCTGCCGGCCTCGCCCGCGTCGAAACAATCCAAGTCATCCGACTCGGTGGTGGCCCCCGATGTGTCGGCGTACCCGTCATCGTCCGCATCGGTGAAGCACAATTCCTTCGAGTCGCAGTCCGAGTCGACGCCGTCGTCCACCGACTCGGTGGCGCCCGGGAAGACGTCCGGGTTCATGTCATCGCAGTCGCCGTCGTCCTCGGTCACGCCATCGCCGTCTTTGTCGTCGTCGATGCAGTCGGGGAACTCGTCCGAGTCCAGGTTGTCGAACTCATCCACCAAACTGTCGTCGCAGTCGCTGTCGATCGCATCGCACGACTCGGGAGCCGTGGTGTAGATCGACGAATCGGCGTCGTCGCAGTCTCCGCCTGGGGTGACCCCAGCACCCGGCGTCGAGTCCCCATACCCGTCGCCATCGCTGTCCTTGCGACACGCACTGAGCGGTCCTTCCATCTCTGCGGAGCCAGGGAAGGTGGTGATGGAGTCGTCATCGCAGTCGTCGCCGTCAAGCTGCGTGTACACGCCCGCCTCTTCACACATGCACAGCGAGTCGGTCCCGTCGCCGAAGTCATCGCCGTCGCGGTCGGCGTAGAAGTCAATGCAGGTTGTGGCGCCCACATCGTTGGTGTCGCCATCGCAATCGTCGTCGTAGGCAGTCCCACAGTCTTCGTTGACGCCGGGATTGACCGCCGTCATCGCATCATCGCAGTCCGTCCCGGACGCCACGCCGGAAGGCGGGCCAACGTCGCCGTAGTCGTCGCCATCGACATCCCGCATGCAGGCCGACGGGTCGTCGAGCGGCGCCGCAGACGGGTGGGTGTCCGCCTGCGCGTCATCGCAGTCGCCGGGAACCGTCGTGTCGTAATCGCCGGCCGGGTCGCACCGGCACTCTGTATCGGCGGTGAGGCCGTAGGTGTCGTCGTCGCCGTCGTGGTACCGGATCACGCACGTCGTGGCATCGAGGTCGTTTAGGTCGCCGTCGCAGTCGTCGTCGTAGGGCGTGCCGCAGCGCTCGTTCACACCGGGATTCCGCGCGTCGTCGGCGTCGGCGCAGTCATCGCCGGGAGTCACGCCCGCGGGCGGCGTGGCATCTCCGTATCCATCCAGGTCCTCATCGCGCTGGCACTCGGTGGCGGATTCCGCCTCAGCGGCGCCGGGGAAGGTCTGTGCCGAACCGTCGTCGCAGTCGTCGTTGTCGAGCTCGTTGTAGTCGCCCTCCACCTCGCACCGGCACTCTTTGTCGGTTTCGTGGCCGAAGTCGTCGGCGTCGCGGTCTGCGTAAAAGTCGATGCACACCAGCGCATCGAGATCGTTGACGTCGGCATCGCAGTCGTCGTCGTAGGGCGTTGCGCACGTTTCGGTGGCGGCGATGTTGACGAGATCGCGGGTGTCATCGCAGTCCGTGCCGGCGGTCACACCGGCGGGGGGGCCATCGTCTCCGTACCCATCTTCGTCGTCGTCCTTGCGGCATTCATCGGGCGACGACTCGCTCTCGGCCGCCCCAGGGAACGTGGTGTCGGAGCCGTCATCGCAGTCTTCGTTGTCCAGTTCGTTGTAGTCGCCTTCCACCTCGCACCGGCACTCTTTGTCCGTCGGGTGTCCAAAGTCATCGTTGTCGCGGTCGGCGTAAAAATCGATGCATTCGGCGGCATCGAGGTCGTTGGTGTCGCCATCGCAGTCGTCATCGTAAGCCGTGCCACACTCTTCGTTCACCCCGGGGTTGCGGGCCGAGTCGTCGTCGTCGCAGTCCAGCCCCGCCGTCACGCCACTGGGCGGCGCGACATCGCCGTACCCATCGAGGTCCTCATCGCGCTGGCAATCGCTCGATGACTCTTCTTCGGCCGCCCCTGGGAATGTCTCGCTCGAGGTGTCGTCGCAGTCGTCGTTGTCGGTCTCGTTGTACTCGGCTTGCACCACGCATCGGCACTCGACGTCCGTCTCGTGACCAAAGCCGTCGTCGTCCCGATCGGCGTAGAAGTTGATGCACTCGGTCGCGCCCAAGTCGTTGGTGTCCGCGTCGCAGTCGTCGTCATACGCCGTGGCACAGGTCTCGGTGGACGCGGTGTTGACCAGGTCACGGGTGTCGTCGCAGTCCGTTCCTTCGGTCACACCGGCGGGGGGGTCGGCGTCCCCAAACCCGTCGTTGTCGTCGTCTTTGCGGCACGCATCGGCGGGGACATCGTTCTCTGCCGATCCAGGAAAAGTGGTCGCGGAGCCGGGGTCGCAGTCTTCGTCGTCGAGCTCGTTGTAGATGTCTCGCTCGGTGCAGTAGCAGCGCGAGTCAGCCGGATCGCCGAACCCGTCGTCATCGCCGTCCGCAAAGAAGATGATGCAATCCTCGGAGTCTTGGTCGTTGGTGTCGGTGTCGCAGTCGTCGTCGTAGGCAGTCCCGCACTCTTCATTCACGCCCGGGTTCACGAGCGGGTCTTCGTCGTTGCAATCGTTTGGCGGCAACCCGCCGGTTCCCGCCACCGGACCGGCACCGGGAATGTGCTCGGTGATGAAGCCCTCAAACTCATCGGGCACATAGCCGTCTCGATCGTTGTCGTAGTCGTCGTTGCCTTCGCAGTCCGAGTCGATCCCGTCGTAGGGAAGGTCCAAGGGAAAGCCGGGCCACACCTCATCGTCCCCATCGTTGCAGTCGCCGTCCTTGCCGAAGGGGGGAGCGACCGATGAGTCGGGCACCCGCTCGGCGTAGTCGATGGCCCAGTAGCCGTCGCCATCCTCATCGCCGTCGCCATCCGTGAGGTCGCAGTTGTCGTCGAAGCCATTGAAATAAATCTCGCCCACCGTCGGATCGGGTTTGACGGTGGGGTCGTCGTCGTCGCAGTCCTCGGATGGGCACACGGCGTACGCGCACAGCGGATCGTCCGAATCGTCGATGCACGAGGCGGGTCCACCGCCGTCTGCCGAAAACCCGTCGCCGTCCACGTCGCAGTCCACCTCCAGACCGCCGCAGTCTTGGTCGAGGCCGTCGTACGGCGGGTCATCGGCGCCGCCGTAGATGTCGGCCGCCGTGAGCCCAAGGTAGGCCAGAACGTCCGCGTTGAGCGCCCCCTCGGTGGCGACCGCCGCAGCGAGCAAGC
Source organism: Myxococcota bacterium (assembly GCA_036156175.1). GTDB lineage: Bacteria > Myxococcota_A > UBA796 > UBA796 > UBA796 > UBA796. Next base: position 4,144 of record JAYZVA010000210.1, on the reverse strand, counting down.
CATCGACTGGAATCACGTCGTTCAGCTCATCGTCGAAGCAGTCCGTTCCCGTCAGGCCTTGCGCGTCCGGCCAGGTGCTGCTGCGGTCGCCGTCGCCGTCTTGGTCAAAGTCATCGTCCCCGCCGCAGTCTTGGTCCACCCCGTCGTAATGGGGATCCACCACCGAAGGATCGGGACTGATCTCCGCGCCCAAAATGGTGTCTCCGAAGAGGTTCACCGTGCCGTCGGGATCATCGTTGCAATCACCGGCGGGCAAGGCCGCCCAGTCCACGAAGGGGACGGTCTCCAGTCCCGCATATGCATCCGCGACGTACCCGTCGCCATCGGCATCGTGGTCATCGTCCCCTGCGCAGTCCTGATCGACGCCGTCGTACCATGCATCCTCGGCGTCGGGGTGGATATCGGCCCCCGAGAGCAGGCCAGCACCGGGGCCCGTCGGTTCGTCCCAGCAATCGCCGGGAGGCAAAAAGCCGGACTCATCGAGTCCTTGGGTGGCCAGGCCAACGTACGCGTCTGGTATGTACCCGTCGGCGTCGGCATCGTAGTCGTCGTCGCCCGCACAGTCCTGATCGAATCCGTCGTACCACGTCTCGACTGCGCCCGGGTAAATGTCGCTTCCCTTCAGGCCGAGGCCAGCCGGCCCCTCCGCCTTGTCCCAGCAATCGCCTTCGGCGGCCGAGATGCCATCGCCGTCGCCATCCTCAAAATCCCACTTGCTCCCACAGGCGGCAGCGACCGGGATCATCATGAACAAAAGATACGGCTTCGCATTCATCGGCTTGGGCTCCCTTTGCCCTTCCAGCGTAGCTGCCTCAGTGGTCAGACTGCAACACCAAGCTTGACGTGAAAAAAGCCCGCAATACACCGAAGAGCGTTGGGCACCGTTTCCCCATCCCGCCAAAGTCCATGATTCACGTTCAACACCTCACCAAATCGTACGGCGACGTTCGCGCGATCGGCGACATCGGGTTCGCCGTGGATGCGGGAGAGGTCGTGGGATTGCTGGGACCAAATGGCGCTGGAAAGACCACGACCATGCGGATCCTGTGCGGGTGCATCGGCGCATCCAGTGGCACCGTGACCATCAACGGGATCGACCTGAACGAGAACCCCACGGCGGCAAAAGCGCACATCGGCTACTTGCCCGAGCGCCCGCCGCTGTACGACGAGATGTCGGTTGGCGACTTCGTCGCCTTCTCGGCCGCCATTCAGGGCGTGGCCAACGTGGAAGAATCGGTGGCAAATGCGCTCCAGCAGGTGGGCCTCGACGGTGAGCTTGGCGGCACTCCCATCCGCGATCGAATCATCGCGCGGTTGTCCAAAGGATACCGGCAACGGGTCGGTCTGGCCGCGGCACTGGTCCACAACCCCTCGATCTTGATCCTGGACGAGCCGACCAGTGGCCTCGACCCAGCCCAGCGAAAGGAACTCCGCACGCTCCTCGCGAGCCTGGCCCGCGAAGGCCGCCGGACGGTCATGGTGTCGACCCACATCCTGGGCGAGATCGAAGCGGTCTGCGACCGCGTCATCGTGATCAACAACGGCGCACTCGTGGCCCAGGACACCATCGAAAACCTTCGACCCGATGCCTCGATTGTTCGGTTGCGCGTCGCGCAGGAGGCCGCGGCCCTTGGCGAGGAACTGGAAGCCATCGACGGCGTCGCGAGCGCACGGGCAGAGGCCGATGGGTGGTGGACCGTATCCATGAACCGCGACTGCCGGACGGAGATCGCTGCCTGCGCGGCGAGCCACGGGTTGCTCGAGTTGCGACGGATGGATGGGCTCGAAGACATCTACCTCCGCTTGATCCAGGAGACGGCATGAACGCGGTGTGGGCGATCGCCCGGCGCGAGCTGATGGCCATGTTTGCCAGCCCGATCGGGTGGCTCTGCTTGGTGGGCTTCTCACTCATCTCGGGAATTTTCTTTGCGCTGATGACCTCCGAGTTCAGCGTGATGACCGCGCAAGCGGCCTACAATCCCTACACCGCGGAGAGCATCGACTTGGGACTGTGGTTGATCCAGCCCTACTTTGCCAACACCGCGATCTTGTTGCTGATGCTGGCGCCCGCCGTCACCATGCGGGTGTTCTCGGAAGACCGGCGCAGAGGCTCGTTTGAGCTGCTGATGGCCGCCCCCATCACCAGTGGTCAAATTGTCGCGGGAAAGTACGCGGGCTCGGTTGGGTTCATGACGGCCATGATCGCCATGACGGTCCCCCTCGTTGGGTTTCTGTATTGGGTTGCGACGCCGGACACGGGATTGATCGCGTGCGGGTACCTGGCCACCTGGTTGATGGGGGCGGCATTCATCGCCGTGGGCCTGCTGACGAGCGCCTTGAGCGAGAATCAGATTGTCGCACTCGTGACCGGCTTTGGTGCGTTGCTGGTCTTGTGGTTGCTGTCGACCGCGGAATCGTTCATCCCCGGCACCGGTGGAACGCTGATCGCAAACATCAGCATCTTGTCGCACATTGACGAGCTGATGAAGGGGCTCCTGCACAGTCGCGATGTCGTGTACTTCATCAGCTTCATTGGGGTCTGTTTGTTTGCGACCACCCAGCGAATCGAGGCACTCCGATGGCGCGCTTGACCGCGATCCGCGCACTGGGCGGGCTGGGCCTGCTGTCCCTGATCGGCTTGACCATCGTCGCGCTCCAGGTCGACCCCGTGGGTCCCGAGTGGGCGGTCGGCTTCGCGGGCTCGACGGCAGCGATCGCAGCCTGGTTGTGGGTCGATCGGGTCGCCATCGACCGGATCCTGCGCGCCCGCGGACTGCGCCACTTCAGCGCCACTCTGGCGGTCACTGGGGCGGTGGTCTCGGGCGCCATCGGCCTCAACATCGCGGCGCACAAGACGGATGTTCGGTGGGACCTCACCTCGACCCAGCGGCACGCGGTCTCACCGGCCACCATCGCCGTGCTGGAGGCCCTGGAGTTCCCGGTTCAGGTGCATGGATTCTTTTCATCCGGAACCACTGAAGCCGAGGCATTCGAAAATCTGGTCGCCAGCTACCGCCAGCACACCGATCGCATCACGGTCGCCATGCACGACCCGATCCGAGACCCCACAATCGCCGACAAGTTTCAGGTCGACAATTCGCTGGGGACGGTGATCTTGACCATGGACGAACGCACGCAGCGGATTGAGGCCGACGCCGGCGAGGAAGATCTGACCAATGCGCTGATCCGACTGGTGTCCAGCGTGGACCACACCATCTGCGCGACCGAGGGCCATGGCGAAATCGACCCCGATGACGATCTCAATCCCGCCTCCTTTTCATCGGCGATCACCAAACTGGAGCAGCAAAACTACACGGTGCGGCCAGTCAACCTGGCGCGCACCGGTGCTGTGCCCGGCGACTGCAGCCTGCTGCTCATTGGCGATCCCCGCACGAACTTCACACCGGCCGAACTGACCAGCCTGGACGCCCACGTCACAAACGGTGGCCAGACGCTCGTCCTGTTGGACCCTGGGCACGCCCCGAATCTGGTCACTGCCCTCGCAAACTACGGAATCGATGTGGGAGAGAACCTGGTGTTGGAGACCCACCCTCAGTACCAGCTGATGGGCGGGGACGAGTCCTACCTCGTGGTGACAGAAGCCCAGATGACCGACCATCCCATCATGGAGCCCATCACCGGGATGGTGCTGCTCCGCGTGGCCCGGACGGTTCAGGCGCTTCAACCCCCGATGGATGACTTTGACGTCGGCGAGCTGTTTGTCACCTCACCGCACGCCTACGCAGAGACCAACCTCGATGGCAGCGCCCTCCCCAACCGAGACGACGAAGACCCCGCCGGGCAGCTTGGCCTTGCCGTGGCGTCCGTTCACAGCAGCGGGGGCCGAGTGGTCGTCTTTGGGGACTCCGACTTCGCAAGCAACGAGCTGCTGGACCAAGCCAGCAACTACGACTTGCTGCCGAACAGCATCGCGTGGCTGGTCGGGGAGCCTTCTCAGGTGAGCATTCGACCGGTGGCGCGCGGCGGTGGCTTCACCATGAGCGCATACCAAGGGATTGTGCTGTGGGTTGCGGGCATCTTGGCCGTGCCCGGACTCGCGCTGGTGGGCGCGGGGGTGACCTGGATGCGCCGGCGGAATCGGTAAGCACCCAAAACGCACGTCGGGGGGGGGGGGGGGGCCCGG
>JAYZVA010000209.1:0-34664 GCA_036156175.1 Myxococcota bacterium | reverse complement strand
TCGACCTCCTCTTTGTACTCGGAGTCCGGGTACTTCGCGGAGAACCCGCGCCACGCATTCAGCGCGTACACCGTGGAGGTCTGGTCCCGACCGGCCTTCTTGGGCGCCTTCTTGAAGCTGGTCATCCCAATCCGGTAGGTCACGTAGTCCATGTCTTCGTGCCGCGGGTGCATCCGCGCAAACTCGTCGTAGGCGAGCTTGGCTTGGTCCCACTCGTTGCGTTTGTAGTACACGTCGCCAATGGCCAGCTCGGCCTTCACCGAGTGCGGGTCGTCGCGGTGGTAGTTGCGAACCCGATTGAACTGCTCGATGGCCTTGATGTAGCGCCCGCGGTTCATGAACTTGATGCCCAAGTCGTATTGTTCCTTCACGGTGAGCCGCTTGCGCTCCTTGCGCGCACCGTCGGCCGGCGTCGCGAACAAAAAAGCGGCAATCATGAACAAATGAAGCATTGGACGTCCTCGGGACGGTGCTTAACATGTGTGCAGCAGCGCGCCGGTGTGCAGTACACTGGCACTCATCTCGAAGGACGATTTCATGCTCTCTCAGCCCACTGCCGACCAAGTCCCCATCAGTTTTTCCCAGTTCGTGATCACCTTGGTGCAGTCCACCATGGTGGCCTTGGGCGAAGTCGAGAGCCCCGACACCGGCCAAAAACGCATGAACCTTGAGCTGGCGCAGGACACCATCAACGTGTTGACCATGCTCAAGAATAAGACCACGGGCAACCTGACAGACGACGAACGAAAGCTCATCGATGGGCTCCTGGTTGAAGTCCGCACAAAGTTCCTCACCGCATCGGGAACCTACCGCCGGCGTTGACGATCGCCGAAGTCGAGTTTACGCTGCCACGGCCCGCCGACGGTCTTCGGCGGAAAACGACTGCTTTCTTGGAGGAACGCAATGCTTCGCACTATTTCATTCATGGGACTGCTCGCCCTGACGGCATGCAGCAGCAAAGACGACGACACCAGCGCCGACGGCGGTGGGGATGCCGTGCCATCGTGCGCCGTCGAAGGAACCGCCCTGGGCTACCCCACTGCCGATGGCGCAACCGACTTTTACTACCGCGCTGCAGTGGAGTTCGTGTTTGATGGCATCGATGAAGACGCCACGGTCTCGGTGACCGACGGTGCCGGAGCCGCAGTGGAAGGCTCCACCTCCTGGGTCGACTCCAACCTCGTGTTCCAGCCCGCTGCCCCCCTCGCCGCGTCTGCGGACTACTCGGCCACCATGACCCACTGCGCCGGCACCTCGACCGTGACGTTCCGCACGGGCACCCTGGGCACGCCCCTCGACGAGGGCGTAGACCTCGTTGGCAAGACCTTCGTGGTCGGCCTCGACGGCGCTCGGTTCGTGAAGCCCGCTGGCGTGGGTTCCTTGCTGCTCGGTCTGCTGGAACAGGACATCCTCCTCGGCGTCACCAACGTGACCGACACCGAGATTGAAATGATCGGCGCCATCTCGAAGGACACCTCGTCGGACCAAGACCGCTGCGAGCCCAGCATCGACTTCCCCGAGCCCGCGGACTTCACCAGCGCACCGTTCTTCTCGATCGGACCCGAGAACACCACGCTCTCGGCGTCGGGCTACGACATCTCGATCAACCAGCTGAACGTGGCGGGTGACTTCACCTCCGACGGTTCCGCGATCGGCGGCGCCATCTTGAGCGGTGAAATCGACGCCCGTGAAATCGTGGGCGCCCTGGTCGGTGGTGACATCCTCGAAGAAGAAGACCCCGATGCCGTCTGCGAGCTCATCGGCACCTTCGGCGTGTCCTGCGACGCCTGCACCAGCGATGGCCAAGCCTACTGCTTGAGCATCTACGTCGACCAAATCACGGCGAACGCCGATGACCAAACCTTGGTCGCGCAAGACGAGTGCGATCCGGAAGCCTGCGAAGAAACCTGCGACGAAGAGTAATCGTCTCGCCGGTCGCACCATCAGCCGCCGCCCTTCGGGTCGGCGGCTGATTTCGTTTCAGGTCCGGAGGGCGTTCAAGACGGCGGCATAGTCGTCTGGAACCGCGCTCGACCGCTCGATGCGCTCGCCCGTCACGGGGTGGTCGAAGCCCAGCTCCATGGCGTGAAGCAGCTGGTGATCCACGGGCTTCAAGGCCTCGCGGATGGCGGTGGGCACTTGCGTGCGGGGCTTGTAGGCGGGCTTGGTGTACATGGGGTCGCCCAGCAAGGGGTGGCCCAGGTGACTCAGATGCACCCGAACTTGATGGGTGCGACCGGTCTCCAAGCGGCACTCGATGAGCGAGCACCACCCATCCCCACCGGGCACCGAGAACTTCATCCGCTCGACCACCGTCCAATGGGTGATGGCCCGCTTGCCACCACCGACCACCGCAAAGCGCTTGCGGTCCTTCGGGTGACGCGCGAGGTGGGCGTCAACGGTCCCTTCGTTGGTCTTGGCGTAGCCCCAGCACAGCGCCCGATAACGGCGGTGGACCGTGTGGGCGGCAAACTGGGCCGTCAGGCCTTCGTAGGCGGCCGGGGTGCGCGCCACGCACATCACCCCGCTGGTCCCCTTGTCCAAGCGGTGCACGATGCCGGGTCGCTCGGGATGCCCGCAGTGGGGGTCGAGTTTGTCTAGGAGCCCGTTGACCAGGGTTCCGTCCAGGTTGCCCTTGCCCGGGTGCACGACCAACCCAGCGGGTTTGTCGACCACCAACACGTGCTCGTCCTCGTACACGATGGGAATGGGAATCGCCTGGGCGCGCAAGCGCGTATCGGGCGGCGGCGGCACGACCACCGCAACCGACTCCCCACCGCGCAGTTTCCGCGCCGGCTTGACCACGGCGCCGTCGACGGTCACGTGACCGCCCTCCACCAGCGCCACCACCTGGCCCCGCGACAGGCCAAGCTCATCGGACAACCACCGATCGATCCGACCGGCACGGGGTGGCGCGACCAGCGAGTGTCGCGCCGCTTCAGCCACGGTGCTGACGGTACAGCTCGAGGTAGCCCTCGACAGCGTCGGCGTGGTCGATCTCGAGGGCGCGCGTCAGTTCCTTCACGTAGCCCCGGACAAACGTCTCGGCGGGCAAGCTGCCGAAGTCGTTGCTCTCGAGGGCGTGCAGGTACCGCAGCGAAATGCGGGTCTCCTCCGCAATGTCCTCGATGGTCCGCTTCCGAAGTTCCCGAACGGCCCGCAAGAACCGACCGTCGTAGCCGTAGGTTCCCGCAATGCCCTGCACGTCGCCCGCTGCCGCCGGTTCGGGCGACGGCGCGGTGGATGCCGCTGGTGCGGGTGCCGATGGGGGGGCCACCCGTGGGGGTGCAACGCGGGGCTCGGCCACGCGTGGTTCGGCAACCCGAGGCTCGGCCACGCGGGGTTCGGCAACCCGAGGCTCGGCCACACGGGGCTCGGCAACCCGAGGCTCGGCCACGCGGGGCTCGGCCACACGGGGCTCGGGGGCCGCGGGCGGGGCGTCGGTGTGCAGCCGGTCGGTGACCTCGACCGGAGGCTCCGGAGCGGGTGCCGGGGCCGCCGCGGCCGGCGGGGGCGGGGGCGGCGGGGCATCGGGCCGTTGGGCCCACTTGCGCGGCTGCGGTGCCACCGTGAAGGGATTGCCGATTTTCAGATCGGTGGTTTCCCGAAGAACGTCAAGCGAAGCGATGGCCAGCGGGTCCACCAGCGCATCTTTTGCCATGGCCCACATGGACTCGGCACTGCTGGGCATGCCAATCAGGTTGGCCTTGCGGTAGGCGTCGTAGCGCTGCCGGCGAGCGGGGTCGGTGAGCACCGACATCGCCTCTTTCAGCGCCCGCTCCTGTCCTTCCAAGATGGTGACGTCCGCGCCCTGCTTGCGCGCGGCCCGAAGCCGCCGAACCAGCTCGGCAAGCTGCGCGTGAAACGCCGCATGAATGGCATCGCCAGTCGCGCTTTGGTCCACACCGAGAATTTCGTAGAAGCCTTGAGCCATGGATCCTATTCGGCGGAAATCACGCCGTTCAGCAGTCCTATTAGCCGTTCGACGTCTCCCGGCAACAAGGTCCTCGGATCAACGATGAGCGCATCGCGGGCAACCCGCGCCACCACCGGCTCTTCCCCTCGCCTCAAATCCGCGGCCCACGCCTCGACGTCGCCGCCGCGAATCGCCACAACGGTGGTCGGAACCGACTCACCGGGCAGCGCACCGCCCCCGGAAAACCCCACATCCGGCTCGAGCGTCGCGCCCGGAACTTCCGCGGCAATCGTTGCACCAATCTCGGCGCACTCATCGGGGGTCCGGGCGAGCATCGCGCGCACCGGGATCGCATCCTCGCGTCCCTCGCGGATCATGCGCAGCGTGGTCTCCAATGCCACCAAGGACATCTTGTCGAGGCGGACGGCCCGGTACACGGGGTGGGCGCGCAGCCGTTCAATCCAGCGCGTCTTGCCCACAATGATGCCCGCCTGAGGTCCGCCAATCAGCTTGTCGCCGGAGTACATGACCAAGTCCACTCCGTCCGCGACAACCCGCCGCACGTGGTCGTCCAGACCACCGGGCATGGCCAGCCCGCCCAGGCTCATTTCCGAACCCAGCAGGCCCGAACCGAGGTCCTCGCAGACGGGAATGCCGCGCTCGGCACCGAGGGCCACGAGGTCGGCACGGGACGCGCGTTCGGTGAAGCCGACCTGCTTGAAATTCGCGGGGTGCACCCGCAGGATCATCGCGGTTTCGGGCGTGATGGCGCGCTCGAAGTCGGCCACTCGGGTCCGATTGGTGGTGCCCACCTCAACCAGCTTCGCCCCTCCGGCGCTCACGATCTCGGGCACCCGGTACGAGCCGCCGATTTCGACCAGCTCGCCACGGCTCACGAGCACTTCTTTCCCTTGCGCGAGGGCCGTCAACGCCAGCATCACCGCCGCAGCGCAGTTGTTCACCGCCAGCGCCGCCTCGCCGCCCGTGAGGGCCACCGAGTGATCCGCCACCCCTGCGAGCCGACCGCCCCGACCGCCGGTCTCCAACACAAGCTCGAGGTTCGAGTACCCACCGGCCACCGATGCCACGGCGTCGACGACTTCGGGCGCCATCGGTGCCCGACCGAGGTTGGTGTGAATGACGATGCCCGTCGCGTTGATGACCCGCCGCAACGACCCCACCTGCAGCAAATGGGCGCGGGCCGCGGCCGCGGCGGCGAGGTCGTCGGGCACCGCGCCGCCATTCCGCACCACGGTGCGCGCCTCGTCCACCACCTCGCGAGCCGCGCGTTTGGCGAGCGCCCGGGGAATGCCTTCGAGCCGCTCATCGCTGAGCAGGCGGTTGATGCTGGGAAGCTGAGCCAGTGACATGTTTCGATTATCCCAGCACTCCGGCCAAACGACCAGCCCAATGCCGGGTAGACTGGTCCGGTGAACACCCTCATTTACATGCTGGCAGCACTGATGTGCGGCACTCTGGCCATGCGGGCTTGGGGCAAGGATCGGAGCGACCCACTGCGGCGCACCTTCATGCTCTTGGGTTCGATCGCGGGCATTTACTTCGGAAGCTTTACCCTGTACCTGCTTCCGGGCTTTGAGGTGTTCGACTACATCCACGCGGCATCGGGGGCGTTCCTTCCTGCAGCGTGCTTGATGTTCTTCGACCGCCTGCTTCGCGCCAGCTCGGTGGCGCGACCGCCGATCCGCTCGCGGCAGCTGTGGGCCGTGACGCCCTTGTTCGTGGGCGGCTACATCGCGGTGCACTGGGCCATCTACCGCGACACGCCGCGCGCCAGCCCCGCCGAGGTCGTGCTCGCGTTGTTGGTGTTTGGCGGCTTTGGGCTCAGCATCTGGCACCTCTGGCGGGTTCAACGGTCCGCCGACAACGAAGTCGACCGTGCGCGCCTCGCGACCTTGCTCGCCTTGCTGTCCGGTGCGGTGGCGTTTGCCGGCCTGGAAGTGGTGATTCGCAACTCGGGCACCGTCGTCGACACCAGCGCGCTGGGCGTCATGGGGCGCTCCATGGTGCTGCAGGGGGCCTTCCCGCCCCTCGGCGCGGTCTTGGGGACGCTGTTCATCTACTTGCTGTACCAGACGGTCGAACACACCCGACTGCTCGACCTCTACGAGATCATTGCCCGCATCTTCTCGTTGACTGCGGCGGCCTTGGTGTTGGTGGTGATGGACGGCGTCAGCGTGATCTGGATTGGCAGTTTCTCGGACTACCCCATTCACGCGACGTTCCAGATCTTTTTGGCCAGCCTGCTCTTTCTGGGCCTGTATGACCCGTTGCGGGACCGAATTGAGACGGTGGCCGGCGAGTGGTTCAACCGCCCCGGACGCCGTCTGGAGCTGACGCTCCGCGAGATCGACCGGTCAATGTCCAAAGTCATCTCGCTGGCGAGCCTCGACGCCCAGTTCATCGGTCGGCTGCAGAGCTCGGGGCGCGCCCCGCAAGTGAGCCTGTACCTGTGGCAACAAGATGCGGGCTTGTATCAACTCACCCTCGAGCGGGGCCAGCCCGAGACCCCGCTCATGCGCACCATCGCCCAGCGACCGTTCACGGATGCGTTCAGTCAAGGCGCCTGCACCCGTCCGGCGCTCGAGCAGACGGTGCAACGGGACGGCCCCGGAGCAGAAGAATCCGAGGCGCTGCTGCGCACCATGGACGCCATGGCCGCCGATGTCTCGATTCCGATTCGAAGCGGAGACTTGGTGTTGGGATGGGTGAACCTGCGCGACGAGCGCTGGTCCGATGGCTACTCGGCCGATGAACTTCGCCGTCTGCAGCGCACCGTCGGTCGGGCCGCCGTCGTCATCGAGAACATCTACAGCTTTGAGCAACTCAAAGAACAGCACCGCCTCGCGGGACTCGGCACCATGTCCGCGGGCCTGGCCCACGAGATTCGGAACCCGCTGGCCGGCATCAAGGGCGCGGCCCAGTACCTGGAGGGCGAAGCCAAGCCCGAAGAGGTGCCGGCCTTTTTGGAAGTCATCATCAACGAAACCAACCGCCTCGACAAAGTCGTGAGCCAGTTCCTGAGCTATGCGCGGCCCTTTGAGGTGCATTCCGCGGTGGTGGACGCCAACGCCGTCATTCGCCGCACCATCGACTTGGTCCGCGCCGAAGGCGTGCCCGATGGCGTCGAGTTGTCGACGCAACTCGCCCCCGGTCTGCCCCCCATTGTGTTGGACCCCGACAAGCTGAATCAGATGATGCTCAACCTCGTGCAGAACGCGCTCTCGGCGGTCGACGACGACGGAACGGTTCGGGTGCAGACCGGCATGGGCACGCTCACGGCACCGCCCAATCGCGGCAACCCGGCCTTCGTGGTGTCGGTCACCGATAGCGGTGAGGGCATCGCTCCCGAGCACCTCGAGAAGCTGTTCATTCCATTCTTCACCACCAAGCGAGAAGGCACCGGCCTTGGGCTGGCGATCTGCCGTCGGATGGTCGAGGCCCACGGGGGCGAGATTGCGGTCACCTCCACCCAAGGCACCGGGAGCACCTTCACCATGCGGTTCCCGCTGTTGATGCCCGACGTTGACCCGGACCAGACGCTGAGCTGAGTCAGTCTGCGATCACCGCCCCGCGCTCGCCGTCCTGAAACCGGATCCGCACGGCATCGCCCGCACTCACGTCCTTTGCGTGCGTGATGGCCCGCGTGCCATCGGTCACCACCGTGTAGCCGCGCTCAAGCACCTTGAGCGGGGACATCGCGTCGAGCCGCCCGGCGAGCTGTTGGATGGCGTTCCGCTGATTCGCAACACCGGTCTTGGCACCCGCGATCAACCGATCGGTGAGGTCATCGAGGCGCAATCGTCCGTCGGTGATTCGCTGCCGCGGGTCTCGAAGGCGCACGTGCTGCAGCCGCTCTCGCCGCCGGTCCACGGCACGGCGCATGCCCATCGCCAACCGCTCTTCCAGTTCATCCACGTACGCCTGCAATCCATCGCGTTCGGGCACGACGAGCTCCGCGGCGTGAGACGGCGTCGCCGCGCGCACATCGGCGACCAGATCGCAAATGGACACATCGACCTCGTGGCCCACGGCACTGACGGTGGGAATCGGGCAGGCCGCCACCGCGCGTGCCAGGGCCTCGTCATTGAAGGCCATCAAATCCTCGGGGCTCCCGCCACCCCGCCCAAAGATGATGACCTCGGCCCGGCCGTCGTCCTGCAGGCGCTGGAGCGCTTCCACCACCGATGCGGCCGAGCCTTCTCCCTGCACTTTGCACGGCGCCAACAAGACGTGGCGACCGGGAAACCGCCGCCGCAGCACCTTCAGGATGTCCTGAAACGCCGCGCCCGTGGGGCTGGTCGCCACACCGATGCAGTGCGGCATGGGTGGCAATGGGCGCTTTCGTTCGGGGTCAAACAACCCTTCGGCCGCAAGGGACCGCTTGAGGGCCTCCAGGCGCGCGGCCAGGTCGCCCGCGCCATCGGGTTGGAGTGTCCGGCAGATCAGGCTCAATCGGCCTTGGGGGGCGTACACGTCCAAGCCGCCGGTGATCACGACCCGGTCTCCGGGTCCGGGCCGCACCCGGCAGCGGGCGTTGTTGCCCCGAAACATCACGCAGTTGATCACCGCATTGTTGTCTTTGATCGCAAAGTACCAGTGACCGCTTCGGTGCGCGGTGAAGTTGGATATTTCTCCCACCACGGTGACGTGGCCAAAGAACTCCCCAACGTGGGACTTCAGCTGCTCGGCAAGGGCGGAAACGGAAATGGGCGTGGACACGTTTCCGGTCTACCCCGTCTGACTGCGGTACGCTGGAAACGATGCTCACCTTCCGCGCCATCGCGGTGCCCCTGGCCGCCCTCGCCTTGATCTGGCTCGCGATGCCCGGGGCCTCGTTTGTCCCCCGAGGCCACCTGTCCACCCCTGCCAAACGGGACGCCCACCGCGCCAAGTGGGGCGAGCCATGGACCGCACTGAACGCAGCCGCTGGGGTCATGCAGCGGGTCCGCGAACCGGTGGCTCGGCGCCTGAAACCCATCCAGCCAATCTTCCGGGTGGCCCAGTCTTGGCACCTGTACCGCGACGGGCCCGCGACGATTCGCCGGATGGAGATTTGGGTCGACGACCAGCTCGTCTACCGAACCCAAGACGACGACCACACCTGGAACCGGGCCATCTTTCGCAACCGCCGCATTCGCCCCATGGCCGAGAGCACCGTGGTGAAAAAACGAGCGCGGAACCGCCTGGGCCTGGGGCGGCTGATCGTGGCGGAAGCTCGCGCCGATTTCCCCGATGCCCGCACTGTCGAGATTCGGTCGGTGTGGGCGAAACGAGGCGGTGAGCCGCGCGTTCATCACGCCATGACGGCCAAGGCCCCCGCCTGGGCACTGGTCGACACCCCATGAGTCGCGTCTGGGCGCGGTGGTTGGAGTGGATGGACCAGACCACCGATCCGCGCCCGTTGGCCATGGTGCGCATCGCCGTGCCCTTGTGCATCCTCTTTGACCTCGCCCGCCTTGCCCAGCTGGGCCTCCTTCGCCCCGTGTTCACACCCTTTGACCGGGGCGGACTCAACCGGATCCAGAGCCCGCACGCGGTGATGTGGGACTGGTTTGGCGATGACGGCGCGTGGATCGCCCTCACCGTCACCGCGGTCTGCATGGTGCTCATCGCCACGGGTCGCTGGATGCGGCCGGCCATCGTGGTGGGTGTCTTGGCGTATGCCCAAGTTGGCCACATGTTTCCCCCCGGTGACCGCGCCATCGACCGTCTGCTTCGGACGGTGCTGCTGGTGCTCCTGTTCAGCGGCGCCAACGGCGCGTTCGCGTGGGGCGCCGACCGCATTCGGCGCGTGCCGGCCTGGCCGGTGCACTTTCTGCGCTTGTTCTTGGCTCTGGTCTACACCTCTGCCGGGGTCGCCAAGCTGATTCAACAGCCGGGTTGGCTATCGCTTTCAGCGGACCCCCCGCTGTTGCGCATCCTGATCGATCCGATGGCCGGCACGCTCGATCCCGCGTTCTGGGCCCAGTTTCCAAGCTTGTTTCGCGCCCTGGGGGCCGGCGTCATCGTGTTGGAGCTGACCAGCGTGTTGTTGGTGACCCGTTGGGGGCCGTACTGGGCGATTGGCGGTGCCCTGATGCACGCGGGCATCTGGATGACCATGGCGCTCGGAATGTTCAGCCCCGGGATGCTGGCCGTCTATCCGGTGCTGTTGGCGCCTTGGGTGGTGCGCGCCTTGGACCGTCGGCATTCGTCAGGGTGACCCATCCGGTGTGGCGAGCGCGCGCGCGAGCGCCGTGAGGGTCGGCCCGCGCTGGCCCGAATTCACGGCCGCCTTGAGCAACGCCCGAGCGCCGTCTCGATTGCCGCGGCCGACTTCCGACAAGCCCAGCAGCCCCACCAATTCTTCTCGCCCGGGCTGGGCCGAAACGGCGACCTGGAGGTGCTGCGTCGCTTCATCGAAGCGCCCTGCGGTCAGATGAATCCGACCGAGCCTCGCTCGCGCTTGCCACAGGTCCGGTGCCCACCGCACCGTGCGTTCAAACAAGCCTTGGGCCGTCGTCGTGGCGCCGAGCGCGAGCTCGGCTTCGCCCACCAACGACCAATAGCCGGGGTTGTACGGATCGATCCGAGCCGCGGTCCGCGCCGCGGTTCTGGCCGCACCAAACTCGCCCAGCCGCAGCTTCGCCGTCGCCCAATTTGACCAAGCTTTGTCGTCGCATTCGTCGAAGGCGACCATCATCTCGGCAATGGACGCCGCTTCGGCTGTCGCGCCCCGATTGAGCAGCAATCCGCTCAGGTTGACCCCGGCAGCGGTGTGCTCGGGATCGTCCTTCAAGACCGACCACATCGCCGCTTCCGCGTCTGCATAGCGGCCGTGATTGAGCGCGAACACCCCCAGGTGAAACCGGGCCGCCACCGAGGGGCGCGTGGGGCGCTGGACATCAAACGTGCACGGCGCTGCGTCCACGGGAGGTCCCACCCACGCGTTCCAGGGAACCCACGACGCCGAGCCCCGCTGCAGGATCACGGCCAACGCCGCTGCCGAGAGGCCCCACGCGACCGGAACCCATCGCCGACGCGCCCGCAGTGCCCGGGCGAGGACGCTGAGCCCCCCACCGGCATAGACGCCAATCAATGGCACCAACGGCACGCGGTACGAAGCATCCACAAACACGGTCACCACACCCAGCATCGCACCGACAACGATCGCAAACACACCGGCGTCCCGCGGTCTGCGCGTTCCGATCAAGCCGATCAACGCCAAGACCCCGGCTGGCGCAAACAAGGGCGGCACGCGACGCAGCACCTCACTGCCGGCGATGGTGGCGCCCAGATTCAGCCCCGACGCGTGTTCCCGGGCTCCAAAGATCTGGGTCAGCTTGCGAATGGCCAGCCCCGCCGCGCGCTTCGGGGCGTCCACGGCGTGTTTGCCACCACGGACCAGCCAGTAGCGGTCGGCTTGCGCATCGGTGAGGTCCGTCTGCGTCTCGATTCGCGCGATGAGTGCCGACTTGCGCAACAGGCCATCGGTGGTCGGTGGAAGCCGAAAGGGGTGCACGGGCGCCGCTTGAACGTAGGGGTTGTTGCCCCGATAGACGGTGATCCCAGCTCCCAGGCTGCCGACAATGACCTCCCCCGATGCGCGCTGGTTGTGCCACACCGACGGCCCCACCGATACAAAGAGGCCCAGCAGCAGGGGCGCCACACACCGGAGCCGGCCGCGCCAGAACGCCGTCATCATCAACGGCACGGATGCCACCAGCAGATGCCCCTGCACCATGGATGCCAGCCCGAGCGCCAGGCCGGTTCCGGCCCAGTCGCGGCCCCGCCCGCGCGCCCACGCGCGATGCGCCATGGCTGCAGCGGTCATGACCAGCATTGCCGCCACGCTCACGCCCACCAGCCGCACATCGTAGACCATGGACGCGGGATTCACCGCCGTCACGAGTCCACCCGTCACGGCACCCACGGTGCCGTAGAGCCGACGCCCCACGTGGACTGCGAGACCAATGGTGACCGCACTCAACCCGATCTGCAGCGCGTACACCGACCCCGGGTCCACCCCCAGTGTGGCGTACACCGCACCCAGCAGCAGTCCGTACAGCGGCGGCAGCGAGAAGGGTTCGGAGAACGGCAGCTCGCCGGCCAGAACCCGCTGCGCAAACTCGTGGTAGGCCGCCGCATCCTGCACGTGAGCGTAGAAGAATGCCTCGGCTTGCGCCTCCTTCCACCATGCCAATCGGAGGGCCACCCCCAGCAGGACGCATCCGATCGCGACGGCCGAGCCCGGCCAAGGGTTCCGCAAACGGTTCATGAATGGGCCGGCGGCGGACCGCAGTGATGGGGGGAGTGCATGCCGCATCTTCCCATCATTCGGAGCAGCGCGCATCCGCGTCTCCGCCCCGGCCCGCCGATGACCGGTTCATTTGGCCTCGGAAGCGTCTCGAGAACCGGATACGACTCACCCACACGGAGCGGCATCATGGTTGAAATCGAAATTTCCGGGCCCGGGAAGAACGCCCTGGGCACCGAACTCATTGCATCGTTGACCGAGCGCATCAACGCCGCAGACGGGGCCCCCATTGTGTTCCACGGGGCCGGCGACGCCTTCTCGGCCGGACTGAACCTGAAGGAAGTCGCGAGCCTCGACGAGGACGGCATGGATGGGTTTCTCGACCGCTTGGTCACTTTCTTTCAGCGGGTGTGGCTGTACCCCGGGCCCACCGTTGCCGCCGTCAATGGGCACGCCATTGCGGGCGGATGCATCTTGGCGATGTGCTGCGACCGCGCCATCGCCACCTCCAATCCAGCGGCGCGGATCGGCCTGAATGAGGTGGCAATCGGACTGCGGTTCCCGCCGGCACTGCTCCGCTTCGTGGAGGCCACCATCAGTCCGCAGCACCTCTCGGAGGTGGTCCTGGGGGCCGGCCTGTTCGCGCCCGAAGACGCCGTGCGATTGGGGCTGGTGCACGCCGCATCAGACGACCCTCTTGCCGATGCCCGCACCGCCATCAAGGCCTTGGCCCGCCACCCGGCAGACGCCTACCGCGCGGCCAAGCTCGACCTGCGCGCGGGGCGCATGACGGCCACCGACGCCGAAGCGGCGGCCTTCAAGCGCGACGTGGTTCCCTACTGGACCAGCCCCGAGCTCAAGGCCATGATCCGGAAGCTACTGGGCGGCTGAACGGTCGGTTCGGTACCCCACGATCCCATCACCCGCTGCGTCGGGTGTCCCCAGGAGGAGCGTGAGTTGCTGGGTCGCGCGCTTGAACCGATCCGCACCCGGCTCGGCCACCATGAACGCCACGTAGCCAATCCCATTGGCCTGCAGCCGCGCGAAGTCGCCCGCAATGATGTCACTGGTGGGGGGACGCCCGCCCTGCACGTAGTCAATGATTGCGTACTGGCGGGCGTATTCCTCAATGGATTGGTCGCAGTACCCCACCACGTCGCGGTTCAAGATGGCGCCCATCCACAGGTGCGCCTCGGGGCTCAATCGCTCGCGGATGGGCACCGTGATCACGGCGCCGTCATCGGGCAACGCGTCAAATCCGGCGGGCAGGCGGTACGACCGGGCGCGCATGGGGACATCGGACACCGTGCCGAAGGCCCAATCGCCCAAGACCGCCAGCATCACCACCACCGCCCAGCGCCCCGATCGGCGCAAGCCGTGGACAAAAAACGCGAGGCCGATCACCAGCACAAAGGCCACCCCCGACATGAACCGCAGCGTGGTCCCCATCTGCGACAACCCGGGAAACAACGAAAAGACGTCGGCCGGAAGCGGTAGGTTCACCGCCGCGCCGCGCAGGATGCTCAGCTCCGGGCCAATCGCCAAGGCCACACATCCGGCCGCCCCCAAACCCAGCGGCGCCGACCAGCCGGCCGCGCGCAAGCGCCACAAGCCCAGCGAGCCGAGAACCAAGGTCACGATGCCCACGTACCCCGAGCCCGGCGCCACATTGAGGTTGTGCAGATCCAGCGAACGCGTCCGCTGCACCGGATCGGCGAATGCGGCCGTGAGCGACGACCACCGGTCGGGTTGAAACGGCATCTCCGCACCAATCGCACCCGTCAATCCAAACAGCTCGGCCAACACGAGCGGCATCGTGCCGCTGGTGGGCCCGCACTCGCCACCGGGCTCGGGCTGCGGACCCGTGTAGTACCAGTAGCAGCAGCTCAACACCGCCACGAGCACGACCGCCAACCCGCCGACCCGCCGCTGCGGGGTCATCATCACCATCGCGGTGACCACCACCGCGGCGGGCACCACCTGGTATGGGCTCGAGAACGCGGCCAGCAACAGGCCCACGAACATCATCAACTCACCCAGCGTGCCGCCCCGCAACACCCCCAGCATCGCCAAGGGCAACGCGAACCCCACGTGATTCTCGTATTGCCCATTCGATAGAAAACTCACCATCAGCGGATTGGTGACCCACGCCAGTCCCCCCACCGACTGGGCGAGCCAGTTGAGTTCAAGCCGCGCCAAAACCCGCACCATGAGCACGCCGCTCACGATGACGCTCGTGAGCAACGCCACGTTCAGTGCGCCGACCCGACCAAAGACCGGAACCCATGGAATGGCGAGCAGTTGCACCGGCCACCCGATGATTCGGACCGGCCTCCCCGTTGGGAAGTCCGCCGCCACCACGCGGGCCATGTCGTCCACCCCGCCGGACACCGCCGCCACGATGTGATCGAGCACCATCCAGTGCAACGGCGAGTTGGGCGTGCGGTGGTACAGCGTGGGGTCCACCGACAATGGAAACAGCACCATCACTGCGGCTGCAGCGACCAAGGCGTACGGAATCCAGCGCGCGAGTCGATTCACAGTCCGAGTTTACTCGACGGCGGTGGGAATGCTCGCGGCGTCGACCGCCGCAGCCAACCCTTCGGCAGCCGCCAACGATTGGAATCGTTGCGCGGGGCTTTCCTTTCGCTGCAGGCGCCAAAAGAGCGGTTCAATGAACGGCGCTTCCTTACGGCCGCGCGCGCGCAGTGCGGCCCGTGCCCGTTCCAGGACGCCCTCGATCATTCCTTCGCGGGGTTCGGGCGCGCTCAGGCCCAGGCGCACCACCCGACCGTGCCACTCTTGCATGATGGCCCATGCGTCGGAACCGAGGGTGTCTTGCACATACTGGGCAATCTCCGCGGCCCCCGACACGATGCCCAGCGACAAAGCGGCCACGACCATGTGGGAGTCCCACGGCTGTTGGCAGGCGCACCGAATCTCGACGGTGCCCTGCCGGCTTCGGGGGCGGGCGCTGTGCCACACGTAGTGGTCGTGCACCAAGAAGGCCTTCCACGCGGCTTCGGGCTCCATGCCGCGCATCACGGCGGAAAACGGCCGAAGGTCTCCGGGCGTCGCCACGCCCCCATCGCGGTGCATCAGGTGCGGAAGTTCGCACAGCATTTCCATGTGGTGGGCCAGGGTCTCTGCTGGACGCCGAGGCATGCCGTGCCGCCCATACTCCGGCTGAATTGTGCCCATGGCCTGCTCGCGCCAGCTGACCACCCCAGCGGACTCGCCGGCAACAACGCCCGAGTTCGCACACAGCGCGATGATGACGGGGCTCAGCAGGTTGCAGAGGTTCGTCATGGGAATCACTTCAGGCGCCGACACATCCACGTGGGTCTGGTCGCTGGCCGTCACCGTAAACGTCAGCCACCCGTCGCCGATGGTGTCGCGCAACACGGTATAGCGCGGCTTGGGGGTCATCAACTCCAGACTGGGCACGGTGACCGGTTGCACCCCCAACCCCAACACGCGGGCCCCGTGTTTGTGCGCCGCATCGACGAGTCGCGCAACGGCCGCTTCGTGGTCCTTGGCCAGCTGAATCAGGTCGTGGCGTGGACCGGTGATGACCTCGATGGTGCCGCGGCCCACCTCGCTGGCGTAGCTGTACTGCAGGCCGTTCAGCCCAACAATCATGCCGTTGTCGACCCGTTCCCGTTTCAGACCGGGACCCGCCAAATCCGGCCACAGCCGTGCAATGTCAAAGGCGCGCCCATCCGCATCCACCACTGGATACTCGGCTTCGCGACCGATCTTGCGGAGCGGAATGGGGCGCGAGTTGAATCCGGAGCGAAACCGTTCCAGAAACGGCGTGACGTCCAGCCGGGCGCCGTCCATCAGCGGCCCAGTTCCTCGATGGCGGCCGGCAGGTCATCCATGTGCGCGACCACGATGCCGGGCTCCGGGTCCCCCGGCTGTCGCCGGTCGACCACACCGGTGTACAGCACGCTGTGGGCGCCGTAGGCGTTCGGACCCGCGATGTCATTGGCGGGGCGATCGCCGACGTGCGCGAGTTCATGGGCGGCCACCCCGAGTCCTTCGGTGGCCAAATCGAACACGCGGGCCGCCGGTTTCGCCGCACCCGCTTCATCCGAGAACACGGTGTGGTTGAAGTACTGCAACAAACCGTAGTCCTCGAGGATCCGCCTCAATCCCACCCCCGGTGTCACGATGGCATCCGAGATGATGCCGATTTGATACCGGCCGGAGAGCGCCTTCAGGCAGTCGGCAATGCCGGGAACCAGGTTCGGCGGGATGGCCACTTCCATGGTTTCCCACTCCGCAACCAACGCATCGAAACCCGGCGTGCGACCGATGCCCAGATGGCTGAACCCCACCGTCAATCGATCGGCGACGCACGGGGTGTGGTGCTCGACCTTCCAGTGGTGGCGGAAGGCCGCCTGCGCACGATCGAACGCCGCCACCGCGGCGTCGCAGCCGACCGCGGGATGGTGCGCCAGGATCTCATCCACGAAGGTGTTGCGCCTCGCCACAGCCTTGGAAGGAAGGCCCCGTTCCGCGCGCTTGGGTTCATCGGTGTCGTCGTCGACGATCGTGTCCCAGAAGTCGAAGGTAATCCCACGAATGGTCATCAGTTGTTTGTTTCCTCACCGGTGAGCCCGTGGGGATACCCGCAACCCGTTTCGCACGAAGTCGCCTCGCGAACACCCGCAATCGTCACGGCGAAGTGAAGCGTCTGGCCCGCCAAGGGATGGTTGGCGTCAATGGTCACCATTCCGTTTTCGACCTTCGTGACCCAAATGGGCATGGACTGGCCGTTGTCGCCTTGCATGAGAAACTGAACGCCCGGCTCCACGTCCGCTTCCGGCGGAAATTGCGCCCGTGCGACGGTCTGAATCATCGCGGGATTCACCACTCCGTAGCCCTCTTCCGGGGCAACATCGACCTTCTTGGATTCGCCCACCTTCATGCCGATCAACTCTTTTTCGAGCCCCGGCACAATGTTTCGGGCGCCGTGGAGGTACGGAAGCGGATCGCCACCGTCCGACGAGTCAAGCACCTCGCCTTGGTCATTGGTGAGCGTGTAGTGAATGAGGGCGACAGCACCGTCGATGATCGTGTCCATGAACGACTCCTTGTTCCCCGTTCTTAAGGGCTGGCGACCCTCGAGTCCACGCCTCACTGAAGGTAAATGTCGGCCGGATCCGATTCTTCGGGGTGAGCGGTGTAGTGCCGACGCCCAGCCAACAACGGAATGACCAAAAACGTGGTCGCCGCCGCCACCAGCATCGCCGCCGCTGTGAGACCGCCCACGTTCTTCAGCGGGCGCGCATCGCCGAGGGTCAACACGAAAAAGCCGACGGCCACCATCACCGCATTGGTCCACACCGCGGGCCCCACCCGTGCGGTGGCCCGCAGCGCAGCTTGCGACAACGGCTCCCCCTCGCGAGCGTACCAAGCGCTCAGCACGTGCACGGCGTAATCCACACCGGCGCCAATGATCAAGCTGGCGAGCATGGAGGTGCCGATGTCGAGACTGATGCCTGCCGCACCCATCACGCCGTAGATCACCAGCAAAGCCAGGGCCATTGGCGCCGTCGCGAGCAGCCCCGCGCGAACGCTGCGAAACGACACCGACAAGATGATGGCGACCAACCCCATGGCGAATGCCAGGCTGCGGAACTGGTTGGCGGTCACGCTTTGACTCAGCCCGCGATGCATCACCGGCAGCCCGCTCACGGTGTAGGTCATCACGGCCGGGTCCTTGCCGTCCACCACCCCAACGGTCTCGACGTTCCGGTCCAGCAAAATCGCGCTGAGTTCACGCGACAACGCGTCGTTCAACGCCACGTCGAGTTCCCCGGCAAGTCCGCGGACAGCGGCACTGGCCAACGCCGCGGCCCACCCTTCATCGGCCGGTGCACCGAGCGACCACGCAATGTCGCCAACCACCGGATCCGAGACGTCAAGACCGAGGGCACCGGCCACCGCTGCGTCAACATCCGGCACGGGCGGCTGAGGACCAAGCGCCACCACGGCCTCCGCAACCGCCTCGGCATCAATCGGCTCGAGCGGAACCAGTGCCTCAGCCGACTGCAGGTGGGCCATCAATGCCGCCCGAATCGGTGCGGCATCCGGCGGCTGCGCCGGGACCTCCAGCGCGGCCACGACCCGGTCGCGGTTCGCATCAAAGCGGGCGCGATGGAGCACGCGCTCGACGCGGATCGCCATGTCGTCGCGAATTTGGCCCGCCTGCGCCGGGCTCGCGTCCACCACCTTGAACCGGGTGAACCAATCGTCGGCGACCAACGCTTCCACTTCGGTGAGCAAGGCGTCAATTTCCGCAGCCTTCGCCGTACCAATCGTCACGTGCATGAGGGCACGGGTGCGGGCTTCGTTGGCGAGCTGCCGAACCGCGGGATTTCCGGTCAGAAACCCCATCAACGACTCGAGCTTGGCGCGGCTGTCCGGGATGCGCTCCGCGCCTTCCATCATGCGGTTCAACAGCGCCAAAGGCTGGCCCACGTGCTGCACTCGGGCCACGTGATCGAGCCCTTCGATGCGCTCCGCCAGTTCCCGGATTCGCCGCACCTGCACCGGATCCCGCAAGTCCGCATCCACCACCACCTGAATGAACTGCGACCCCCCAAAGTGCTTGGTGAGGAACGCGTCTGCCCGATCGGGCAGACTGCCATCGCTGTAAAACGCGGATTGGTCAACGCGGCTGTTGACCCGACCGCTCAGCGTCACGCCGACCACGGTCACCGCCAGCAGCACAACGCCAACCCCGCGCTTGTGCACCCACAGCCGGCGCGTCCCCGCCATCAACCGATCGATGGCGAAGGGGCGGGCGTTGGTCATGCCCTGGAGATCCAGCACCACCAACACCGCAGGGATGAACGTCAAGCTCAGCGCAAGGGTGGCCACAATCCCCACGGCGGTGAACATTCCAAAAATGCGCAATGGCTCGATGTCCATCGCCACAAAGGAGAGCAACCCCACGGCCGTGGTCAGTCCCGCCGTCAGCACCACCGGCCCAGTCCCCGCGATGGTTCGCCGCACCGCCTCCGGGCAGTCGGCGACCTGGGCATGGGCGTTGAAGCGGCTCAATATGTGAATGCCGTACGCACTGCCCACCGCAAACAAGATGATGGGCATCGAGCCCAGGACAATGTTCAACGGGACGTCAAACAGCACCATGCAGGCCCGCGAGATCAAGATGCCGATGCCCGTTGAGACCAGGCCCAGCAGCGTGCCCACCAGATCGCGGAACGAGAACACCATGATGAGCAGAATGGCGGCCACAGCCCACGGACTCAGACGGCGCAAGTCCTCTTGGGTCGTTTGAAAGATGTAGGTCGAGATGAACGGCGCACCACCCCAGTAGATCGTCTCGTCTTTGAACTGCTCCTCCACCACCGTTCGAATCGTGCCGGCGACTTCCTGCTGATCGGCTCGAAACGCGGCAAACGCCACCAAAACCACGGCTGTTCCGTCGTCCGAAACCAAGCTGCCGCGGATGTGATCTCGACTCAATACGCTCGCGCGAAGGGCTGCAGCCTCCGCCGGTGATGCGGGGATCGACGGCACCAGCATGCCGGCCACGACACCGCCCATCGGGTCCGCTTGAAAGTCCGCAACGTTCGTGATGCTCAACACGTGATCGAGGTTGGGCAGCGCACTCAACGCATCGGTGGTGGCTTGGAGTTTCTCCAAGAATGCGCCATCGAACACGTCGTCCGTTTCGATGCCCACCAAGGCGGCGTCCAATCCTCCAAACTCCTTGTTGATGGACTGAAAGGTGGCAATGTCGGCGTTGTCGGCCGGCAGAAAGTCCAACACATCGTCTTCTTGCTTGAGCTGCCCGGCCAAACCGAAGCTCAATGCCGTCACCACGGCAACCACGGCGATGATCGTCCACGCGTAGCGCCTGTTCGTGACCAACTCAGCAAGAAGATTCATGCCGAGCAGTGTAGGTCACGCGAGCCAAGAGGGCACGCCCTCATTGGACCAATGGCCGCCCATGGGCCCGACGTCGAAGAGACGACGCTATTCCGGAATCAAGCAGTAGTCGGGAAACACTCCGGGCAATCCCGCCGCCGAGTACGGCGACTCGATGGTGCCTTGGGGGTGGTCAGCGAAGAACCGGTACGTGTACGCCCAGGTGTCCGCATACGGCCCACCGTGACCCAGTCCGTTGTCGCATTGAATCGCGAAGTGTCCGTCCGCGCTGAGGGTCTCCAGCATTTCCCGGGCCAAGAACTCGAAGCTCTGCCCGTTGGAGACATCGTCCACACCGCCCCATGTCACAAGCGTCGGGATGGGAATCGCGCCCTCGGTTTTCCCCTGCAAAAATCCGCCGGCATTCAACGATGCGCTTGCAATCGCCTCGCTGCGGGTGGCGACCAGCGCGCCCCCGAAGATGCCCCCGAGGCTGTCCCCAAGCAGGTGCACCCTGGACTCATCGATGGTGTATTGCTCGCCGATGCAGAACAGCAGGTCATCGAACAACGTGATGTCCACGTTGATCCCGGGCGGAGCAATCGGATCCCATGCCACCGTTCCGCCGCGCGGATTGGCCTGCGGAAGCACCAAGATGTGTCCAGCGGCCGCCGCGCCCGTTTCCATCGCCGGCTCTTCCTTCATGGCATCGATGCTGGAGCCGATCCCATGAAGCACAAAGGTCAACGGCGCAGGGACCGCTGGGTCGTAGGATGCGGGAACGATGAGTTCAAACTCCCGCTCGATGCCGGCAGACACGAAATCCGTGGTGCGCCCGGCCACCATGTCGGGGCACGACTCCAGCCGCGGCAAGTCCTCGTAGACCACTTCTTCGCATGCGCTGGGGGTGCCCAAAATGCGGTCGTCCCAGCCGATCGTTCCAAAGGTGCTTCCCGTCAGATCCATGTCGAAGGACTCGATGGCACCGACCACGTCGCCGCACAGGTTCGATTCGGTCAGAAGGGGCCCGTTCATCACCGCCGCCAGGACACCGTCGCCGCCGGTGGGCGAGAACGGTCCGGGCAACACAAACGACCCCCAGTCGAGACTCAGGGTTCCATCGGCGGACACGGCGATGTTTTCGGCAGAGGACATCACCTCGCTGACCTCTCCGGCGTCGTTGGCTGCGCGCATCCGGATCGAGTCGATGGTGCGGTCGCCATCATCGTCCGCGCTCATCGCAATTTCGAGCTGCAGAGGCACGACAAGGCCCGGTACGGCGCTGATGGCAAACCCCGAGCTGTACAGGCCGTTCAACAGCACAGGAGCGGGCTCTTCTTCGGGAGCCTCGCCCGTATCCGATTCCGGTCCGGGGTTGGCCGTGTCGGCGACCGTCTCGGAGGCTGCCTCCGGGTCGTCGACCGCATTGTCCTTGTCCGAACAACCCAACGCAGCCAGTGCAATCATCCAAACTCGCATGGTACCCCCTCTCTATGCACCAGCGTACCTCAAGTGTGGACCGCCCCCAACCGGACCGATCCACGCTTCGACCGCGATCTACACCGACTGCGCGGCCAAAATTCCCTGTGCAAGCGTAAACCCACCGGCTGGATGCATGCCGGCGCCGCCCAAAACCAACCCCTCAATGGCGGTTCGGTACTGGGTCAGCGAAGGGTGCGGCCGGAAGCTGAGGAACTGGTCAATGGCGAACTCACCGTGAAAGAGGTGGCCGCCCTCCAGGCCGTATTCGCGCTCCAGGTCGGCAGGGGTCAGCAGCGTGCCCGACGCGAGCGCCCCCGCGTCGCCGTGCGCCGCCAATGCCTCCACCACGGTCGCCCGAAGGGCCTCCGCCGTATCAACAGACCAACCGGCATCGAGGTCGCGGGCGGCCCCATGCACATGAACCACCAGCTCTCCCCGATCCTGGTGCACAACCAGCGTTGGGCGAACGGGCATTCTCCGGTGCTTGGCGTCGTCGAACGCGCGCTCAACGGCGACGGTGTCTTCGGCCAACACAACCCGCTCCGCGCCCCCAAAAAACGGGGACGTGACCGTTGCTCGGAAGACCGCGATGATGCCCCGGGTTCGAATATTCTGAACCGTCTGGTCCATCCCGACGGGCAGGTCCCTCGGCGGCACCAGCCCCAGCAACGTGGCCTTCGGACCCACGGTGCTCACGACCACATCGGCCATCACATTGGTGCCGTCGGCCAAGGTCACACCGGTCACGCGGCCGTCAGCGATGTCAATGCGCGTCACTGCCGCACCCTTCCGAACCGACACCGCTGTGCCCTCCAGCCGCTCGATGAGCGCGCCGTGAAGGGCGCTCATGCCGCCGGCAATGCTGCGACCCGACAGGGCGGCATAAAACAACACCGCGAGCGCGCTTGTGGGCGACTTCGGCCCCATCCATGTTCCGGTCAGCGCGGGTGCCACCAGCGTGGCCTGCGCGTCTCGCGGAACCGACCACTCGTCCAACCAATCTTCCGCGCACAGCGGGCCAACCCGAGCCAGTTCCAGGCCGTTGGCACGGCCCAGCTTGAGGGCCTGAACCGCCGGCCCCACAAGCGATGTCCAGGCCGCATCCGAGCGGATGTTGGGAGCTGCGCGGGCGCTCAGCGTCCGAATCAATCCACCGAATCGCTCGACTTCCTTCCGCCACGCCACCACCGACGGCAAGCCCTCGATGGACGCGCGCACCCCCGAATCGTCTGCCCCGATCCATTCGGGACTGGCCGACCACTCGAGGGGCAGCCCCAGGCTGCGGACCGCCCACGGCTGAACCGTGCGGGTGTCCGCCAACACATGGGTTCGCCCCCCCAGCTCGCTGCGGGCTTCGACGAGCGTCACAGCGTGACCGCGCTCGGCCAGCGTGAGGGCGCACGCGATTCCATTGGGGCCGCCGCCGATGACCAATGCGGTGCCCATCAGCACGCCCCCCCGAGGAGAATTTCTTTGGCGGCGAGTTGTCCGGGTGCGCCCATGACTCCGCCGCCCGGGTGCGCACCCGAGCCACACAGCCACAGCTTGCGAATCGGCGTTTTGTATTGCGCCCAGCCACTGGTTGGACGCTGAAACAACAACTGATCGAGGCTCAACTCACCGTGAAAGATGTTGCCTTCGGTCAAGCCGAACTCTTGTTCGAGGTCCCACGGCGTGAGCACCTGCCGATGCAGGATGCTGTCCTTCAGCGTTGGGCAGTATTCCGCCAAGGTGTCGACGACCGCGTCGCCAAAGGCCTCGCGCTTCTCGGGCCAATGCGCGGGACCTTCCTTGAGATGGTACGGCGCGTATTGAACGAAGATGCTCATCACGTGCTTCCCTTCCGGTGCCATGTCCGGGTCCATTACGCTGGGAAACACAATGTTCATGAACGGGCGCTTTGAGAAGTCGCCATACTTGGCGTCGTCGTAGGCTCGCTCAAGGTAGTCGGTGTTCGGCGCAATCGAGATGTCGCCGCGGACGTGCATGCCGATTCCCGGTCGGGATGCAAAATCCGGGAATCGGTCCAACGCCAAGTTGACCTTGCCCGAGCTTCCCCGCAGCTTGTAGCGCTTGAGTTGGGTCACAAATTCGGTCGGGAGCTCGCTCTCCCCCACCAACTTGAGGAAGGTCAATCGCGGCTCAGCGCCGCTGATGACCACCTTGGCGTCCAGCTCGGTGCCATCCTCAAGGACCACCCCTTGGGCCGCCCCCGAACGCACCTTGATCTGCGCCACGCCGGCGTTGGTTCTGATCTCGGCACCGAAGTGTTCGGCTGAACGAGCGATGGCCATGCTGATGGCGCCGGTTCCACCCCGGGCAAACCCCCAGGCCCGTGACGACCCATCGATCTCGCCCATGTAGTGGTGCAACAGCACGTAGGCCGTCCCCGGCGACTTGACGCCGAGCATGGTCCCAATGATGCCCGAGCAGGACATCGGCGCAATCAACTCATCGGTCTCAAACCACTCTGCCAGGAAGTCCACGGCCGACATGGTGGTCAGTTTGTACTGCAGCAACCCCAGGTCGTCGCCCAGGTCCCGAAACTGCTTGCCCATTCGGAGCAGCTGCATGAGCTCGCGGGGGCGCCACGACATGGGGTCCGGTGCCCGTTCATCAATGACCGGCTTGGTGAAGCGCGCCAATTGCCCCATCGCTTTTCCGAAGATGGGGTACACATCGGCATCACGTGCGGAGAACGACGCAATCTCGCGCCGCGTGGCCGCCGGGTCCGCCGAGCGCATGAGCGACCGCCCGTCTGGGTACGGAGAGAACGTGGATTCGAGGGGCAACACGTGCAGACCGAATCGCGGAAGCTGCAGGTCGCGAATGATCTGCGGCCGAAGCAGACTCACCACGTACGAGCACACGCTGTAGGTAAAGCCTGGATAGACCTCTTCGCTGCACGCGGCGCCACCCAGAATGTGGCGTTTCTCCAGCACCAGCACTTTCCGGCCCGCCTTGGCGAGGTACGCAGCGCAGACGAGGCCGTTGTGGCCGCCACCAACGATGATGGCGTCGTACTTTGAGGTCATTCTTCTGCCTCCGACGGTGGGGGGGGTGCGGGAGGCGGAGCCCCCGGCGTTGACCGCTTTCGTTCCGGATCGAAGAACGGCTTGTCGACGACTGTGGCGGGCAGCTTCAAGCGTTCGAATACGGGGGTGTGCTCGATGAAGAGCTCGGTGCCCTGCAGGTGATGCGGTCGCCGCACTTGGGCGAGGGCCAGGTATTGCTTGCAGGTGGGCGACCAGGTCGTCGACGTCGCTTGACCCACCTGGGCGCCGTCGCGGTCGTACACCGGCACCGGCAACCGGCAAGCCTCTGGCGCCAAGTGCGGCGGAATCCCCAATCGGGCATACATCTCTTCCATCGCTTCCCAGTCGACGTCGAGGCCCACCAAATCCCAGACGGGCCCCCGGCTCCGCTCGGCTTTGATCGCCTCCGAGCCGACAAAGGGCCCTCGATCGAGGTCGACGGTCCATCCCAGACCCGCATCGTCGGGGGTCGACTTCAATCCATCAATGAGGCAGTTCTTCGCCGTCACGTAGTCGACGCCCTGCAACACAAAGCCGGCTTCAATTCGCGCCACGTCGAGCGCATCGAGGCCCATGGGCACCATCCCATGGGGTCGCCCAGCCTCCGTGAGCGCGTCGTACAGCGCCAGCGCGTGTTTGTTCTCACAAAACACTTCGTAGCCGAGATCACCGGTGTAGCCGGTGCGTTGAACCCAAGCGGGAACCCCACCCACCACGGTCTTTCGCACCCGGAAAAAGCGCATCCGGTCCATGTCAAACTCGGTGATGCCCTTCAAGATCGCCCGTGCGCGCGGGCCCTGCAGTGCGAGCCCACAGATGGTGTCCGTCGTCTCCGTGATCTCCACATCGAAGCCCCGACTGTGCCGGATGAACCAGCCCAACCATGGCTCACTGGATGTGCACCGGAAGTGGTCGGGCCCCAGCCGCGCGACGGTGCCGTCGTCGAGCATCCACCCGTCCTCATCGCACATGGCGCTGTAGACCACCCGACCCACGCCAATCGCGCGAATGTCGCGGGTCCACACGTGGGCCAAAAAGGCCCCGGCATCGGGCCCGCTGACATCGTATTTGTACAGCGGGGTCACATCCAGCAGACCCGCGGTGCTGCGCACCGCAAAGACCTCCGCTTCCGAGTGCGGTGTGTAGTGGCACACGGCTGCGTAGCCGGCCCATTCTTTCCACGCGAAACTGGTGCACAGTTCGCTCGTTCGAGGATGGAAGGGGGTCGTCCGCATGACATCCACTACCGAGCCGATCGCGGCATCGCCACCACAAACTCAGTCGCTGAGGGCATCAGAGACCCGTCGCTGCCACCTGCACATTGCCGCCGAGGGATCCGTCTTCATTGAAGGACGGCACGGCGATCATGCTCCAAGATCCCGGGATCTTTGCTGTGAAGCTGCGTCGAATGCCGGTTCGCTTGCGGGCACTGGCAGAACGCCCACTCAGCTTGGGTCCCAACATCGTTCCCCCAACCAGTCCGGCGGTGCTGCCGACCAATGCCCCCGTCACAATCGCTCGGGGGTTTTCACTCGCCAGCATCACCCCCAGAGCCCCCAACGTGCCGCCGGCCAATCCGCACAGCTGCGGGACGTACGTGTCCTTTGGCTTCACGCCCACGGCATCGGAGCTCATCCACGCCGCGGTCAAGATTCCGGCATCCATGACCCCGGTGGTGATCAACGTTGCATCCTCAATCGGCAGTTCACCCGGGATGACCAGTTGAACAAGGGACCCGTAATAGAGGCCCCACCCGGCACCCGTGGCCGCAAAGATGGTTTGGTCGTTCGATGGCTCAACCGCACTGCTGACGGCGAGGAGGGTGCCGGCGGAAGCGGCGCCCACAAGCGAAACCGTGCCGTTGCGAGTCCGTTTTGAAATCCGTTCATCGCTCTGCATTTTGGTGGTCACCGCGGCAGCATTCGCGGTCAATACTGCCGTGCCGAGTCCCGTGAATGCGAGGTGATTGGGCGCGAGCGTGATGGACCTCGACGCCAGTGTACCGCCCACCATTCCGGCGATGCTCAATGGACTGCCGAACCATTGGGCTCCGTTCTCCAGTCCACTCAACTGGCCGACGCCAACACCCGCGACCTTTCCGATCAATGCGTAGCTGCCCGCAACGCCCAGCGTGTTCGCGTCCGGGTTCACGGCACGGCTGACGGCAAGAAGCGTCCCTGAGGAAGCGGCTCCCACCAGCGCTACCGTGCCACCGTGAGTCCGGCTTGAGATCCGTTCTTCGCTGCGCATTGCATTGGTCAACTCTGCTGCATTCGCAGTGAACACTGCGGTGCCCAGACCCGTGAATGCGAGGTGGTTGGGCGCGAGCGTGATGGACTTCGAGGCCAGCGTACCGCCCACCATTCCGGCAATGCTGAATGGACTGCTGAACCGCTCGGCTCCGTTCTCCAGTCCGCTCAACCGACCGATGCCCACACCCGCCAGCTTTCCGATCAACGAGTAGCTGCTCGCAACGCCCACCGTGTTCAGGTCGGGGTTCACCCCATGGGCCGCGACCAGACCTCCGATCGCCCCAAGGTTGCCGCTCACCGACCGAAGCCCACTGTCGACTTCTGAATCCATCAACCCGTCGGCGACGCGCCCGGCATCGGCAAGAACAAACGCGCTCATGCCCGCATAGGCGACGTCCGGCACGTCGGGTTCCCAGCGGTCCATGACTGCTGTCCCGACGCCAAGCCCCAGTGCGCTGCCCGAGAGTGCAACGAGCGAGTGCTGGCGTTGGTGTGAATCTTCAAGTGTGCGCCGCGATGGCTCGCTGAGCCGATCAAAGTCTCTTCGATGCGTCGCAAGCTGAAAGATGGAGGATGCTGCGCTCGCGCCCAGTATCCCCGCAGCATTGGTCTCCATCACGTCGCTCGTCGTTGGCGCATTCTGCATTGCTCGAAACCCAAGCCACGCTCCAGCGCCCGTCCCAAGCGTTCGAACAAGGGCCGCCGCGTTGCAGTCGCCGGCGCAAGTCGTGTGGCCATCGGAGTTTTCGGTTTGGTCGAACCCAAATGCGGCTTCATTGACCAACTGCGAGCCGACCAAACCCCACGCCACATTCGAGGCGTACCGAAGGCCTTGACCAGCGGAGAGCGGGTTCTGTCGCGTGTACAGGTAGCCGGTTCCGGCACCGATTGCGCCTCCCCCCAAGCGGCCCAAGTCAATGCCCAGGTCGGACTTCCCCCAGGTGCCCACCGAAGAGAGAAACACCCCTCCTGCAACCGCCGATGCGGCCACTGCGGCTGTTTGGCCGATGCCATGGTCGATGGCCTGTGGCAGACCGCCCTTGTTCGCCAGGTAGTCGGGCAGACCGCCCCTGCTCGCCAAGTATTCGGGAAACTCGCGCGCAAGAACGGCCCATGCGTGCTCCACCATTTCATTCAAGAGGAGCTTTTCCGATGCCATTTCGTAGAGCGCGTCAGCGGCGGCGACTGTGCCCACGCGACCCAGGCCGTCCAGCGCCATGCGCTGCAGCTGCATCCTGTCCCGGCGTGCGCGCTCTCGCAGGAGACGCACGGCCGCGTCACCCCACGCCGGGGCGGCGGCGATCGCGGCCAATCGAACCGAAGGAGCGGGGTCGCGCGACGCCGCAGCGATGAACCCCAACGATTTCTCGTGAATCAATGCGATCAACTCCTCAAGGCTGTCTGGGTCTGGTAGCGATGAATCGTCCAATCCCCGCGCATCCAGCCACCGGACAAGGTCGAGCGTTGGGAGGCGCGACAGCCATTCCGCGGCGCCCTTTCGGTCTTCGATCGCTGCATGGGGGTCCACCAAGATCGCCGCCTGCGTGAGCGCGTGTTCGAACACATGCCGACTGGCCTCGGATGACGCGTGACGGCGCTGCAGTTGCTCCAGTGTTGAAGCGAGGGTTTCGACCGAGGCAGGGGCACGCTCCCGGTCCTGCGCAAGGGCAAGCGGTCCGTATCCCACCAAGACCATCGCCATGAGCGTCATCCGACCCATTCACTCAACTCCTATGCCTATGCAGACCGAACATAAAAAAGGCGGACCTCTGAGGGTCAGAGGTCCACCAACTCACCCCTTTGGGCTACTGGAGCGGCTTCGCGAACGTGTCGTTCACGGTGAACAACTCAAGACGCACCCACTCGCCGTTTCGTTCGGCCGGGAATGCTTGCAGGTCCACTTCGAAGACCTCGACGGACTCGCCGTCTTTCTTGGCCCAAAAGGCCAACTGGTAGAACGCCTCGGCCGCTCCACCCGGCACCTGGAAGTCACTGAGGGCGATGTAGCCCTTGTCGGCCTTGAACCGGACCGGGTCGTGGGTCCGAACGTACTGCCCAGCCACCGTGCCACCTTGACCATCGTCGAAGGTGAGCGAGCCGTTGGTGCCGTTCTTCTCGACGTAGCTCAGGATGGCTTGCTTCACGAGCAACGCGTCTTCGTTCAACGCACCGATGGCCCGCTGAAGCTGGTCCGCCGGGACGCCCGGTGCTCCGGGAGGCGCCTCCATCTTGTCGGATGTGCCCACATTGGGGGGCGGCAGCGCGCCCGATGGCGCGACACCGGGACCGGCACCCATTGGGGCTTCATTCGCTGGCGGGGGATTGTTGCCTTGGGCGGCACCCGACGGCCCTTCGATGGGTTCGGGACAGCCTGCAATGAAGCTCGACAGCACGGCTACGGAAAACAAACGTTGCATGGGACCTCCGGGGGATTTGAAGTACGCGTAACCCCATTATTCGGTTTGCGTGGGCGCCGGATCCAAAGCGTTGAATTTTTCATCCGAAGGGCCTGCATTCCCGCGGCATGGCCAGCGGCGCTTCAACGTCACCAACAGCGCCATGCCCACCGGCGTGACACCGATTCCCGGGCGATTGTTGGCAGCCTCGCGCAAGATGCGGGTGGGGTGAGCAATCTGCTGTCCGCCACTCTCGTTGAGGCAGAACATCGGGCGCTGCCCTTCCGATTTGAGCGTGACGTTGGTCCACGTGTACGCCGCGACCAAGCCTTTGAGGAACGAATCCAGATACCGGCGACCGTCCTCCGAGGCCGATTGATACTCGGCCAAAAACTGGTCGGTGGTGGCCTCGGCTCGCACCGAAGGCGACCCAAGAAGGGCGATAAAAACAATGAGCGTGCGCATGCCCTCAGTGTCGCACACGCGCCGCACCAACGGCAAAAGCTTCGGCACCGCGGGCCGAAAAAATGGCGGTAAGTGATGGGAATCGAACCCACCAGGCAACGCCCTTCAGCGCACCTCTCCGATTTTGAAGACCGGGACCGGCACCAGCATGGCAACACCTACCGTTCCCATGGTGTAGCACACCCGACGACTACCGGGGGGTGCCGTCGTGTGGAACCGGCGCAATCGGGGGCGCGTCCGGCGTGGTCAATGAACCGGGGGCCGCTTTCGGCAGCGTCTTGTGACCCCGAAACGGCGGTCTCCAGGTCCACAGACTGGCGTGCGCCACGGCGGCAATTAGCACCACGGCGGCGACGCCGCGCATTCGCGGCGTCCACGGTCGCGTCAGCAGGACCAAGCGCAGCGCGATGGTGCACCACATCACGGTGCACGCCAGCACCAATTTCAACTCCACATCGGGGGTGTTGTAGATGAGTCCGCCATCCGTGAGCATCACGACCACCAACGAGGCGGGAATCCCCAGCCACGCCAGCCAGCCCGCGCGAACCGCCAGGGGCCACGAAATCAGCACTGCCATTCCCGGCATCGCCATGGTTGCGTAATACGCCCCCACGCCAGCCGAATCCGCTGCCAGTGCGGTCGCCAACAACCCAATGCCGACCGCTGACGCTTCGCGTCGCCGGTCGGGATCGTCGCGGTTTGACCACACGCTCACCGCTCCCAATCCCAGCGACATCAGCAGCAGTGCTGGCCGCCGCAAGTACCCCAAGAACCGGCCCCAGTCGGGCAGAGACGGAACGTGCAGCCAGTGCGGCTCCACCGTCTGCTGAAATGCCACCGTGGCCGACAGGTTGTCGACGATCTTCCCAAATGGCACGTGGGCGACCGTCGCTCCGAGGGCCAAAAAGCCCAGACCGGCCGCCACCCCGAGTGCGCGCCACTGACGCGCCCAGAACAGGGGCCACAACGCTATGGCGGGAACCAGCTTGATGGCGGCACCCACCACGGCCATCGAAGCGGCCACCGCGCTGAAGCCTCGGGCACTCGCACCAATGGCCAAGCCAAACAACCCAACAATGATCACATTCGGTTGACCGAGGCCCAACTGAACATCCACAAACAGTGGAAAGAACGCGAACGCGCCGTACACAGCCAGCGCGGCACCGAGCGGCGCGCGCGCCCGGTTGACGCCCGCCGTGCCCGCCGCCGCCATTCCCAATACCAGGACGGACAACAACGCGATCCGCCAGTAATGCAAAAAGCCGTAGTGGCTCAGTGACGCGATCGGCTGCAGCATCACGTGCAGACTCGGCGGGTACAACACACTGAACAGCGCCTTGGTCACGTTGATGTTTGCCGCCGCATAGACGGCCTCCAGGGTGGCCTGGTCGGTGGGATCCAGTCCTTGATTCACCGCTTTTGCCCCCAGATACAGCGGCAGCGAATCCGAGGCCGAGGCCGGGTCGGCCGCCTTCGCGTACGCCCATGCTTCGCGGACTTTGCCCGCAGCCAGTGCCGCCACGGCTGCCGCCGCAACTCCCGGCAGCAAGACTGATCGCACAAAAGGTCGCATCGCGTACCGATGTTAACCCTGGGCGTCACCCCTGGGCGTGGTACCTTGGGATTGCATGCCTGACCGCCTCGATTTGTTGCTCATTTATCCGCCGTGGCCCGCAGCCAAGGGTCGGGCGCGGTTGATCAGCACCCTGCCTCCGCTGGGCGTGCTCTCCATCGCTTCGAATGTCGAGTCGAAAGGACACAGCGTCGCGGTGTGCGATGCCCACGCCGAACAAATGGACGACATCGAAGTGCGGGCACTGATCCGCCAGCATCAACCGCGTGTGGTGGGCCTCTCGGTCCTGACGAGCCAGGTCCTCGCCGCACACAAGATCGCCCGAATTGCCAAGGAGGAGGTTCCAGACTGCCTGGTGGTGGCGGGCGGAGTCCATGCCGAGGCGATGCCAGAGCGCATGCTGCAGAACTCGGCCATTGACCTGGTGATCCGAGGCGACGGCGAAGAGGCCACCGTTGAGATCGTCGAGGGTTGGTCGGCGGAGAACATCGCCGGCGCGTCGTACCGTCTCAATGGGCGCGTGGTCCACAACAACGCCCGACCGGTTCAAATGAACCTCGACGCGTATCCAATGCCCGCGTACCACATGGTTGACTTCGACAAATACTACCCGGGAGCGACGACCTACCGGCAGCTCCCCGCAATCAACCTCTTGATGACCCGAGGCTGCCCCGGCAAGTGCACCTTCTGCAACTCCGCCAAGACCACCCTGCGAAGCCGAAGTCCCGCAAGCATGGTTGCCCAGATCAAGCACCTGTACCACGAATACGGGATTCGGCAGTTTCAGTTCTACGACGACACCTTCACCGTGTTGCGAAAGACCGTCCTCGAGTTCTGCGCCCTCCTCGAGGCGGAACAACTCGACGTGAGCTGGATCGGATTCATCCGCGGCGATTGCTTCTCCGACAAGATCGCCGCCGCGATGAAGGCCGCGGGGTGCCATCAAGTCCTGGTTGGAGTCGAGACGGGCTCGCCGGCAATTGCGAAACGAATCGGCAAGTCCATCGACTACGACCGCTACAAAAAAGCGGTCGCCATTGCCCACCGACACGGGATGGAGGTCCGGGCGAGCTTCATCATCGGGAGTCTTGACGAAACTTGGGCCACCATGACCGACAGCCTGAACATGGCACTCGACGTGGACTTCGACTTTGTGCAGTTGTTCATCTCCACGCCTTATCCGGGCACCGCCATGTACAAGGAAGCCGCCGAGCGGGGCTGGCTGACGGCCGCATCGTGGGACGACTATGGCCAAGCGCGAGTCTTGGTCGACCAGCCGCAGATCAGCGCCGAAGAGATCTACCGATTCGAGCGCCACTTCAACCGACGCTTCTACATGCGCAAGCGCTTCGCGAAACGAATGATCAAGCGCAGCCTCAACCCCCGACACCTCCGGGACTACGCCCTGGCGGTTCCCTACCTGCTGCTCGGGGTTCAGGCCGACCCATTGGCTGGAAAGTGGGACTGCTGGGAAGGCTTGAATGAATCCGACTTTCTCGACGTCCCCTTGACCGGCTCCGACACCCTTCACCTCAGCCATCGAATTCGGACGAAAGGAATCATCGCGTCATGACGGCCCTGCTGGCGCTTGCCCTCGCGCTCCCCATCGCCAACGCCAAACCCCCCGTCACGGTGACGCCAGCGGCGGTAAGCAACCTCGATGTGGGCCTTGGCGGCGGCTCATTCGACGTGACCGTCGAAGCCCAGCGCTCCGGATGGCTGCCCATTCGGCTTCGGCAGCTCGAATACACCATCTTGGTCGCCGGCAAAGAGTTCGCCAGCGACACCGTGCAGTACGACGGCATGTGGATCGGCAGGAAAGAGCCGACTTCCATTCCGATCCACGTGAAGTTCACCATGGCTCAGGCGCTGGGAGTGGGCCTCGCCGCAGCGGGAAAAAAGCGCCTGCGTGTTCGCGTCAAGGGCAACGCCGATGCCCGTGTGTTGGTGTTCCCTGTCACGGTGGCGTTCAACAAACGCATCGATTGAATCCCCTCATCTCGGCGCGGGGGAAGCAGGCGAAGGACGGAAACACACAACCGTCACTTTCGACCTGGCTGGCGGGATTAACCTACCTGCAAGTCAGGAGAACCCATGCTCGTTCAAGACGTCTCGCCCGCTTTGTTTCTCGCCGCTGCCATGTGCGGAGGAGGAGGAGGAGGCGGATCAACCAGCGCCCCCGCACCCACCACCGTGGAAGCAGTCAGCCCCGAGGGCTGGACGTGCGAGGAAATTCAATTGATGACCGAGGCCGAGCTTCGGACGCTCCAGCACTGCACCCGGGACGAGCAGTGCGACACCGTCCTCGCGGACACCGGTGAGTGCCCGACCGACGACCTGGTGGTTCGAAGCCGCTACGAGGATGGATTCATTTATCACATGCTTGACGAAGCGGATGCGATCGACTGCGACATGAGCTTCATTACCCCCGGTGACTGCCCCGTGTTTGCACTCACCGCGTGCATTGACGGAACCTGCGGCTGGCTGTAAGCGCGCCGGCTTGGCCCGGTTACCGCAATCCCTCCATGGCCCGAATGATGG
The DNA here is from genome assembly GCA_036156175.1 of Myxococcota bacterium. Taxonomy (GTDB): domain Bacteria; phylum Myxococcota_A; class UBA796; order UBA796; family UBA796; genus UBA796. The sequence goes on along the minus strand of JAYZVA010000209.1, from coordinate 839 downwards.
CCAACGACTCGGGCGACACCAGTGCGCCTTCGGGCGCTGCCGTCCCCAGTTCTTTGCGGACTTGCCGTTCCATCGCTTCGACGACGGCAGCCTGCGACAAGGAGATGTCGACGGATTCACCCGGATCGACCCCGAGGTCGTACAGCCACGACTGACCGCTCGCCGGATTCCAGATGTACTTCAGCATTTCACCGGACTCGCCATCGGACTTTGCCGCCCGGTAGCCAAACAAGGTGCCCTCGTCGAAGCGGTCGCCCATCCGTCCCATCAAAAAGCTTGCGTAGTCGCGACTCTGCAAATCGTTCCAGAAGCCGGCCAAGTCGCCCGACTCAATGGCGTCGACGGTGTCAATGCCAAGGATGGCGAGCACCGTGTTGGGAATGTCCATCAGACGAACCTGCGGCGAGACACGGCGATGGATCGGCGAGCCTTTGTGCGGCACGATGATGAGCGGAACCCGAACGGACTCGTCGTACAGACCCGATGGATTGAACTGGATTCCATGCTCCCCAAGCATTTCACCGTGAGCCGATGCCAGAACCACGGTCATGGGCCGGTCCACCACATCACGGACCGCATCCACAAAGTCGCCGATCAAGGCATCGGTGTGGACCACCTCTTCTGCATACACGTCGCGAAGCGATGCCGCCGTCCGGGAATCGTATTCGCGGGTGCCGCTCACCATCATCGCTTCATGGTCCACTTGGGGCGCACCCGCGGCCCCGTGCGTCTGGTACGGGGCATGCGGCTCAACCAGATGCACCCAAACAAAGAACGGCCGGCGCCCATTGTCCCGAAGCCAAGACAACGCGTGCCCCATGGTCTGTTCACCCGCCCGC
>JAYZVA010000208.1:0-25823 GCA_036156175.1 Myxococcota bacterium | reverse complement strand
GAAGTGGGCCAAGTCCGGCTCTCCGGAAACACATCCGACCTGTTCTTGCACGGCGATCGCATGATCGCCTACTCCTCGGACTACACCGAGCGAGACGGCGGTTGGGCGCCCGTCACGACCATCGATGTCATTGATGTGTCGGACCGCACGGCTCCGGAAGTGGTGGCCACGAAACACCTCGACGGCCGGTTCGTGTCGGCTCGACGGATTGGGGGCGACGTCTACACGGTCACGCAGCCCACGATCGCGTTGCCCCACGATGCACTCGAGGAGGTCTGGGACGCCACCTACGATTCCCACGTTTCGATCCCCTGGAATGCCAGCGCCTTCGCCAAAGCGAACGCGCGTCGCAACCTGGAACGACGGATTCGCCCCATCGTGGAAGCGGCGGTGGACGCCACGCCCATCGACGCGTTTCTCCCCCAGGTCACCCACGAGGATGGCACGACGAGCGCCATGGCCGACTGCAGCGACATTCTGCACGGCGCCGAGGTGTCGAGCCCCGGCATGACGGTGGTCAGTCACATCGACCTGGATCGCTCATCGTTCCGCATTTCCAGCGACGCGACCGCCATCATGGCCGGTTCGGCCACCGTCTACGCCAGTCAACGCGCCCTGTACGTCGCCCAGTCCTCGTTTGGCTGGTGGGATGGATTCACCGACATCGACACCGTCACCCAACTCCACCAGTTCACGCTCGACGGCGAGAACACGGCGTACACCGCCAGCGGCAAGGTGGACGGTTTCCTTCACAACCAATTCTCGATGTCGGAACACGAAGGCCTCCTCCGGGTCGCGACCACCGACCAAAACTGGCGGTGGGGTTCGGACGACGAAAACGAGCGGGCCGGCAACAACATCTTCGTCCTCGACGCGGAGCAACCCGCCATGCCGCTCGTCGGCGAGCTGCGGGGACTGGCGCCCGGTGAGCGCATCTACGCCACCCGCTTTCAGGCCGACCGGGCCTTCATGGTGACCTTTGTTCAAATCGACCCCCTGTTCACGATCGATTTGTCGCGTCCCACCGACCCCCAAGCCGTGGGCGAGCTGAAGATTCCCGGGTACTCCGCCTACCTGCAAGCCATTGGGGATGATCACGTCCTCGGGGTTGGGATGGACGGCGACTGGGACGGCGGCCTCAACGGCATCGCGATCAGCCTCTTCGACGTCTCGGACTTCGCCAAGCCGACCCAACAAGACCAGCTGACCCTGGAGTGCGACTACTCCTGGTCCGAAGCCTTGTGGGACCACCACGCCATCATGGTGCACAAGGACACCGTTGCCATTCCCGCATACGGCTACCGATGGGGCGGTGACCACGGCTACGACAGCCAAGCGGGCTTGCTCGTCGCCACGATCGACACCGAAACGGGCTTGAACCAAACCGGCTTCATCGACCACAGCGACTTGGCCCGCGAGGTGTGGGGCACCGGGTCCGGGTATGCCCCCCAGATGCTCCGAAGCATGATGATCGAAGACAACCTGTTCAGCATCTCGGAAGCTGGCATCGTGGTGTCGACCCTCGACAACCCCGAGGTCCCCTTGGCCACCGTCCCCTTGCGGTGAGTCCTGCGACAGGCGGGTCGTCCGAATCCTGGTCGGGCGGCCCGCCGGGCGCCGGCACGGTCTCCGTGCCGGCGCTTTAGCGTGCTATTCATCCTGCATGAAGCTGCTGTACCTGACCGATCGACTCAGCCACCGAGGCGGTGCACCGCACCACCTCTTGGACGTGATCGGCGCGATGGCGGCGCACCATCAGGTGACCGTCGCCGCGGCATCGATCGACGCCGACATTCGGCTGCCCGATTCGATCAGCGTCCACACAATTGGGGGCCTTCGAAGCCCAACCAAGACGCTGACGCCACTGGAATCGCTCGTGGAGTGGGCGGATTTGGTGCATCTGCAGAACGTGATGATCCCGTCCGCCATCGAACAAGCCACCCGCATCCCATCGGTCGTGACCGTTCAGGATCACCGGATGTTCTGCCCCGGACCGGGACGAACCCTCCCAACCGGCGTGGCCTGCGACCACGCCATGAGCGACCGCGCGTGCAGCGGCTGCGTGTCGGACGCGCCCCGGCTCCGCCAGCTCTTGGCGAAGGCTGGGGCCACCGCAGCGGCGATCCGCGCCGCCGACCGACTCGTTGTGTTGTCGCGCTACATGGCGAGGGCCGTGGAGTCCGCCGGCATCGGACGCGCCGCGATCATTCCCCCACCGGTGGACACCGCACCGCCAAAGACCGACCCAGGGCACGGCTTTCTGATGGCGGGACGAATGGCACACCTCAAGGGCCCGGACCTCGGGTACGCGGCCTGGCAACGGTCTGGCGTGGACCACCCGCTGCGCGTGGCGGGGCTCGGGGCCATGGTCGAGCGCATGCCGCATGCCGAGTGCCTCGGCTGGCTCGATCGACACCGCCTGCGGGAACGGCTTGCCGAGGCCCGCGCGGTCGTGTTTCCAACCCGATGGCAAGAGCCGTTTGGAATTGTGGGCGCCGAGGCGCTGGCGGTGGGGACGCCCGTCATCGCGATGCCCACCGGCGGAATGATGGACTGGGGAACGGAGGGCACGCTGCTGACCGACGGCGTGACGGCCATGGCCGCCGCCATTCGCACGCTCGCCGACAACCCCGAGCGCGCACTCTCCCTCGGCCGGGCCGGCCAACGACGGGTGGCCCACCTGTGCGACCCGCCGCGTGTCCACGCGATGCTCGCCGAACTCTACACGGACGCGGTTGGGTCCGATGAGGCCAACCCCGGACAGAATGGATAGACGGCGCTCATGACGCGAACCCGAGCCATCCTGCTGAGCCTGCCGATTCTGGTCATCGCCGTGGGCGGATGGATTCTCCGGCCCGTTGCGCCGGAACGACCCGACACCGTGAACTGGGAACGCACGAAAGCGCTCATTGAAGCCGAAGGGATCCCGCTCTCGCCCAAGACCAACGTCGTCTTGGCCGTGGTCTGCACGTTGCGGCAAGACCGGCTCGAACCGTACGGTTTCGACCAACCCACAAGCCCGTTTCTGGACACGCTGGCGGCGGACGGCGTGGTGTTGAACCGGCACTACACCCAAGCCCCTTGGACCCGCCCAAGCAGCGGCTCGTTGCTCACCGGCCGATGGCCGCGCGCCCTGCAGCTGGACAATCCAGGCAAACGGAGCTCGCTCAGCCTGGTGCTGGACGACCGCCACACCACCCTCGCCGAGCACCTCGACGCCGCCGGACACACGACCATCGGGTCGACGGGAAACCCAAACCTGAAGGCCCAGTTTGGACTCGCCCAGGGACTCAACGTCTGGTGGGAACCACCAAACACCTTCAAGGAAGGGGACGTGCGCATCGACGGGCACGACCAAGTCGATTTTCTGCTCGATGCAATGGATGACGTTCCGATCGACGAACCCGTGTACGTGCAGCTGGTGCTCACCGATCCGCACACGCCCCGCCGGCCGCCGTTGCGGTACCTTCGGATGTTCACCGACACCCTGTGGAAGCCGGGACGACGGGCCACCTACAACGCGACGGTTCGCCAAGCCGACGCGGTGTTGGCGCGCTTGTTCACCGAGATGAAGGCCCGCCGCCCCGACACCCTGTTCATCCTGGCGAACGACCATGGCGAAGGCCTGCGTCACCCCCGCAACCACGGCCGGGGCCACGGCAATCACCTGTACCCAACGACCATCGGCGGGACGTCGATCTGGCACCACCCGGCCCTCGTCCCGCAGCGAACCGATGCCCTGACGATGAACATCGACGTTGTCCCCACCGTGCTGGGTGCCCTCCAGCTTGCGGCTGTGGATGCCGACGGCGAAGACCTCTCGGCCGGCATGACCGGCGCCGGACCCTTCCCCGATCGATCGGTGGTCTTCAGCGAGACGTACTACGGCAAGACCCGAAAGCTGACCGCGATTGGACGCGAGTTCCAGTACATCCGCAACCAGCGCCCGACCAAGGACCCCACCCGCCAAGAGATGCTCTTTGCGCACAGCGACGCATTGAGCCAAACCAACGTGATCGCCGACCACCCCGAGGAGGCACACGCGTTGCGCGAAGCCTTGGACGCGTGGGACGCGGCGATGACCGTCCTTTGGAACGCGGCCGGAACGCTCAACGAGATTGAACTGAGCGACGACACCAAGGCCCAGCTCGAGGCGCTTGGTTACCTCGATTAGCCCACCGAACCCCGTCGCTCCCGTGGTAATCTGATGGCCTCTTGAGGCTTCGCTTATGCTTTTGATGACCTGGATGTTGGCCGGATCCGCGGGGGCCGCAACGTGGTCGGTGAACCCGACGGGTGGTGCCGACTTTGTATCGATTCAAGACGCCATCGCCGCGGCCAGCAGCGGCGACTCCATCCACCTCGAAGCCGGCGAATACAACGAGCCCTTTGACCTCCTGGGCAAAGACCTCTCGTTCGTGGGCGAGGGGCCCACCGAAACGGTGGTGGATGGCCTCGGCGACTTCTTCGTCATGATCATCGCCAACGAAGGCGAGCGCCTCGGACTGCACCACTTGACCCTCCGCAACGCGTGGCACCAGGGCATCTGGCTGGAAGGCGGCCAACTCGACGCCGACGACATCGTGTTCGAAGGCTTGGGCTCCAGCGAGTTGTTTGGCGGCGCGATCGCGTCTCATGATGCCGACATCAACATCACCAACAGCACATTTCTTGAGAACTACGGCTACGAGGGCGGCGGGATCTTCGCCACGGGTACCACCCACCTGACCATCGACAACACCGTGTTCGAGTCCAACCGTGGAAACGGGTACACCGAGCGCGAGGTCGAATACGAATACGACGAAGAGGGCGAGGTGATCGATTCCACGGTGTTGGTCTACGAACGCCAAGGGCGCGGTGGTGCGCTGCACATCCAAGGCGAAGGCTCCATCGGCATCGCCGACTCGCAGTTCATCGACAACCGGTCCCGATGGGGCGGGGGCGCCCTGTGCATTCGCACCTTCGATGGAACGACCACCATCACCGACTCGCGGTTCGAGGCCAACCGCACCACCCGCGGTTCGGGTGGCGCCATCTTGAACTGGATGAACGGTGAGGACGTCTACGAGTTCGACGAGTTTGCCGAGATCTTCGGCACGCTGATCGTCAACGGCACCGAGTTCGTCGAGAACAAAGCCCAAAATGGCAGCGGCGGCGCCCTGTACATGGAGGGCGCTTTTTCGGCTCCCATGCGCCTGGAAATGAACGACTCGTTCGTGGACCACAACGAAGCGTCTTCCGAAGGCGGTGGGCTGTATGTGCGGCGGATGTACGACGAGGTCTTGGTGAACGACACCCGGTTCTCGTACAACGAGGCCAATGTGGGCGGCGCCATCTCGATGAACACGCAGCTGATCTTCACTGCGGTGGGACTCGACGTCTTGGCCAACAGCTCCAACACCGGTGCGGGCGGCATCTACGTCAACTCCACGGTCTTGTTTGGCTTGGTCGACTCCAAGGTCCGCGGGAATCGGGCACGCAACGGCCAAGGCGGCGGCGTCCACGCCACATCGCTCGGCGCCGACTACCCGTTCTATCTTGTGCGGGTTCAGGTCTCGGACAACTCCGCCACCATGGAAGGGGGCGGATTCTTCCTGAACAACGTGACCAACAGCACGACCGAAGAGAGCCTGTTCGAGGGCAACGAAGCCGGCCTGAACAGCTTCGGGGGTGGGCTTTATGCCGATGATTCCGCCTACGTGAAGATTCGAAACACCACCTTCCGTTCGAACACGGCCTACTACGGCGGCGGCGCCTACATCAACGACAACGAAGACGGCTCCGACTTCTTCAACAACATCTTCCTCGACAACGATGCATCGACCGGCGGGGGTTTTGCGCTCTGCAACTCGCCGTACACGCTCTTCTACAACAACACCCTCGCCGGCAACCGCGCCATGTTCGAGAGCAGCGCAGCCGCGTTTTTCAACTCGCAGGTGGAGTTCAAGAACAACATCTTTGCCCACAACTCCGGGGGTGCTGCGCTCCACATGTACGACGTGAACTCCGCCTTCTACGCGGACTTGGAGTTCAACAACTTCTTCGGCAACAGCCCGAGCAACTTGGGCGGCGAGCTCACCGACGACGACTTGTCGATGGAGGTCAATTCGGCTTTGGAGCCGCAGTTCGCCCATTACCATCCCGGAATGCCCGGCGACGAAGCGCGCATGGTGCTCGCTCGAACGAGCCCGTTGATCGACGCGGGGGACCCGCTGATCTTGGACCTCGATGGGTCGAATTCTGACTTGGGCGCCTACGGCGGAGACTACCTGATCGTCTACGACGCCGATGAAGACGGCTTCGACAGCTCCATCGACTGCGACGACTCGGACCCGGCCATTCACCCGGGTGCCGACGAGGTCTGGTACGACGGCAAGAACAGCGACTGCGCCTACAGTTCGGATTTTGACCAAGACGGTGACGGCGAAGATCACATCGCGGGCGGCGGCACCGACTGCGACGACCAAGACCCGCTGAAGATCCTCCCCGAAGACTGCCCCGAGCCCGAGTCGTCCGATGACGGTCCCAACGATGACCGCGACAGTGCCGACGGCGGATCAAAGTCCACGTCGGGTCCCCTCGGCTGCAGCGCCGCGCCCGCGCGACCGGATGGACCCGCGGGCCTCGCGCTGATGTTGATGGGGTGCGCCCTGGCCGTCCGGCGGCGGGCCTGAGCGCCCAAGTTCAGGTCAGCATGCCCGCGATGGGCGCCATGCCCGGGAGGTAGTCGTACGAGTCGACGCCCGCGGCCGCCAAGAGGGTCGCGCCCAGGTTGCCCACCGTGAGGTCTTGACCGTTGCGGTACACCTCGCCGGTGTCGTAGTCGATTCGCTCGCCGTAGTAGAACTCGTCGGTGGCCCCGATCACCCGGCCACCGGTGAAGCCCGGGCCCATGATCAAGGCGGATGTGTACGGCCAATGGTCCTTGCCATCGTTTCCGTTGAGCGCCGGCGTGCGGCCCATCTCGCTCATCACCACAATCACGGTCTCGTCCAGCAGGTTCCCGCCGTTTCGACCCGGCAGCGACGCGAACCGGTCGGCCATGTCCAGCAAGCCGCCAAACAGCGATTCCCAGCTCTGCGACTGCGTTGCATCGTTGTTGGTGTGGCTGTCCCACCCCACACCGCCGTGGTTCATCATCACCGTGCGCGAAATGCCCAGCGTCAGCAGCTGGCCCGCCAAGTTCCCTTGGGCAGCCAGGCTGCCGCCCGCCGACCAGTTCAGCACATTCTGCAGGTCTTTCAGCTCGACACCGCGCACCAAGCTCGCCTCATAGGCCTCGTACAGTTCCTTCGCCTTCGGCATGTTGGCGGCATCCACCGCCGCCGCTGCGCGCCGGATCAAGTACGAATCCATGCGGTCTTCGGCGCGGGTGGGCGGGCGCACCGTCAGCCGGTCCGACCAATCCAATACATCACCGCTCAGGAGCGCATCGAGCTGGCCTCCCGTGCCCGCGCGGGTCACCGAGGTGCCGTGTTGCCCGGGATAGCTCGGTCCGGACAACACCATCTGCGGCAGCGCCAGGTCCATGCTGCTCTGGCCCGCGATGATGGCGGCCCAATCGCTGGCCCCGTCGTTGGAGGTTCCCGTCATCATCAGCCGCGAACAGTTGCCGTGGGCCACGCTGGGCACCAACAGGCCGTTCACGATGACGCTTCGCTCGTGGTACCGCTGAAAGAACGTGTTCACGCTGGGTCGGTTGATGTGATCGACCCACGTCAACTCCCCGATCGACTCCAGCCCCGAGTCGGGCTCCATGTCCACCGCTCGCTGGTCAAAGCAGTTGGCGAAGACGCGGGTGGGATCCCACCCGCCGCCGTTGAAGACAAACACAAAATTCAGGTCCGTTCCCGTTTGGGCCAGACTCTGAAACGGCACCAGTCCCGCGCCCAGCGCGATGGCCGAGAGTCCGGAAAACTGCATAAATTCACGTCGATTCATGGTGATTCTCCGTTGCCTTAGTAGAACAAAAAGTCGGGGTCGCGCAGCAGAACGGTCAGCAACCCAGCCCAGGCGTCCTCGATGGTCAGGCTCACCTCATACAGGTCCGACCACAGCTCCATGTTCGCGGCCACCTCGGGTCCATCGGCCGCCACCTGATGGCCAAACAACCGCAGGTGCAGCGACTGAATCTGCTGGATCATTTCGGCTTCGCCCGTCTGGGGCGTCTCGTGGAAGTCGATGTGGTGGAAGAGCTTGGCTTCGTCGGGATGCTCGCGGTCGTAGGCCACCACGCTGTTCGCGGCCGCCTGGGCGAACCGCTCCTGGACCAACACCAGCGTGGTCATGGGCTCGGTGGCGGGTCGGGTCACGTTCTTGCCGTCGATGCCTCCTGCGAGGGTGCGCAGCCCGCCGGAGTCGGTCTCGAGGACCGGAACGCCGTTGGACTCAAACACAAAGCCGGTCAGGTCTTCCACCTGGGAGCCGAGCATGTCGGCGGTGACCATCTTGCGATTCGCATCCACCCCATCGCCCATTTCGGTGGACCGATACGCAGTGTCGAGGGCCGCCTTCCGGAAGAGCACCTTGAGGTTCAGATCGTTGCGAATGAACGCGTTGCGCCACTCCGAGATGCGTTCGGCATCGCGCAGCTCGGGCTCCCGCTGCGTCATCAGCGTGAAGACCCGCTCAACCGCGCAGTCCACGAACCTCGGATCGCCGGCGATGAAGTGCCCGAGATCCTCGAGGCCCTCGCCCGGCTGACCATAGTAGGCCGGCTCGATGTTGCCGTAGTTCTCCCACATGTACTCCCGTTCTGGGTGGTAGTACTTGAGGTCGGAAGGCGAGCGGTAATCCGTGTAGTAGGTGCCCCACAAGAAGCTGGCCAGCGGGTCGAGGCTGTTGTGGCAGGTGGCGCACCCGGGGTTGGTCTTGAGCGCGTCATTGAGGGCGTCTTCATCCAACAGGTTCACCGACCGGTCAAAGTCGATCTCTTTGCTCAGGTAATCGTTGCACAGCAGGATCTTGCTGATGGCGTTCGCCTTCCCGCGGTTGGCATTGGACGCCGTCGACATGTACCGCCACCACAAGGAGTTGGAGGCCAAAATTCCAGCGGCGGGTCGGGCGTCGGTGTAGCGCACCTTGCGCCACCCAGTCTCGCCTTCCGGGTAGTCGGTGGGCCACGCCTGCGCGAGCAACTCGTTGGCCATCGTCCAGTCGGCGGTGACCAGTTCGGTGTAGGGCAACTCGTCTTCAATGATGCGCGCGAACACGCGAAGGGTCTCATCCCCAACCGAGCGCACGAACTCGAACTGCCGGTCGTTGGGCAGGCCGTAATCTTGCGCACTCACCGTGTAACTGTCGGCGCGGGTCAGAAAGACCTCGCTGTACATGTTCACGATTCGCTGCGTAAACCGCGGGTCGTCGATGAATTCATGAACCATGGTCTCGTAGGCGTCGTCTTCGGTATCGAGGCGCTGAATCTCCGCCAGCGTGGGTCGAACCCCCCGCAGGTCAAGGCTGGCCCGAAACAGCTGCGCAATCGGGTCGGGGCCGCCGTAGTCCGGGGCCGGCTCTTCGGCCGGATAGTTCACTTCAGGCGGCGTTTCCTCGACTTGGCCACACGACACCATCATCAATCCAAGCATCACAACCATGGACGCTCCTCCCAATCCACCAACAGTGAAAAGTCCGGGCACACCGTGCCCAACAGTTCTCCCCGCCAATACACCCGTCCGCACGAATCGCAATCCGGTGGAAAGATGCCTGCATCGTAGTACTTCGGACCATCGAACTCGGCTTCGTACCAGTTGCCCGCGTAGTCGCGGACCGCAATCGTGCCGGAGGGCTCGATCTCGCACATGGAGCCCACATTCTCGGAGTACATGTAGATGTGCTCCAGCCGAACCGCGCTCAGGTTTTCGGTCAGTCCGCTGATGGACGCGTTCCAGTACACCGAGAACGCGCCGCCATAGTGATCGCCGTCATCGACCCACCGGGTGCTGGAGTGGCTGATCGACACGTTCAAATCCCGGCTCAACCAGGTTCCCGCGTATTCCGGGGAGTCGAACCGGAAGTTGCCCGACATGTTCTGGTTGAACTCTTTGTCGTCGGTCCAGACCGAGCTCCGCTCCCAATAGTTGGAGTTGCCGGCGCCCACAAAGGTGTTGCCACGGCCGTCGATCACCCGTGCCGAGCCGCGGAAGTACGCGCGTCCCGGGTAGTGCAGGGTCTCGTTTTCGTTCCAATGGTCGCCGTGGTCGTAGGTGTAGGCGTAGCCCGAGAACGACCCGCCCGAGGACACCGCGCAAGAGTCCCGCCAGTGGTACTCGTTGCGCTCCTCGAAGTGTTCCTCGTCGTAGTTGGGGCACGCCTCGTTGCCATCCATTTCGACCGTGCGGTAGGCCGCGTGAACCTTGGCCGGGTCGATCCACCGTACGAGCCGAATGGCTTCTTCCATCGCCCACTCGATCTCCGCGAGATCGAACTCCACCTGGGGTTCGGGCGCATCGTAGACGTACTCTTCATCGGCGCTGCCCGTGGCGTCCGAGCCGCTGCTGGATGAACCGCTGCCGCCCGAGTCGGCGCTCGAGCTGCCGCCGGTTGTTCCACCGGTTGCGCCGCCGCCGACCGACCCAAGCGCGGCCTCGTCAAACACGCACCAACGGCCCTGTTTGCGAACAAACCCTTCTTTGCAGTCGCCCCGCTCCTCGCCTTGACACCCAAGACTGAGCAGCGAGACTCCCACCACTATCGGCCATGCATTCATCGGTGCTCCAGCGCAGTTTGCGCAAAACTGTTCCCGCGCGCACGAAGCGAGCGAAGTGATCTCCGGGGTCTCGATTATCGCATGGATCGCGCCACTGGACGGTCCAGCCTCGCATTCCAGCCCGGACTCAGCGGCCGGGTTCGCCGCAGGTGAGCCAGATCTCGAGCTTCATGCGGTCGAGGTCCGTCGTGCCCCCGTTCGGGGGCATGCTGGGGTCGTGGCCCGCGGCAACCGCGAGAATCATCCCCTTCTGGGCCCACACCTCATCCACCGTGTCGAAGGTCGCGTACTCGGGTGCACCGTAGCGGTCGGGCGTCTCGGAGAAGTGGCACCCGTTGCAGCTCTCGATGAAGAAGCCCTCGCCGAAGTTGATCCAGTTGAAGTCTTGCTGATCCGCGCAATCAATGGCGGCGGGGCCGGCGGCGCCGGTATCGTCGATCGAGGGGTAGCCGGGATCGGGCGCATACTGACCGGCGTCAAAGGTCTTGCACCCCACAACCAACACCATCAGCCACGCTCGGATCATTCGCTCAATACCTCGGCAATGTGAGTCAGGCTGACAGCATACCGCCAAGCCATGCCCCTGTGTCCACCATCAAACTCTTCGTGGATGTGGGAGATCCCCCGGTCGGTCAGCGCTTGCGAAAACCGCCGTGCGCCCAAGTGGAGGTTGTACTCATCGCGGATCCCCGCATCGATGAACAACAGATCCAGTGCCCGCAATGCGTCGGCCTGATGGGGGTCGTCGAGCCGCGCGATTGGGTCCATTCGGCACAGGTCTTGGTAGGCGTCGAAATCAACGGCGCCCGTCTCAAGATCCACGGGGATCCGACACGGAAGCGGGTGCCGGTCCGGATCGGGAAGGTAGGCACAACACACGCAAAGCATCATCAGTGCAGCGATGTCCGTCCCCGAGTGGTTCCGCCGGGACCAAAACCCATCCACGAAGGCCTCGAGGCCCCCGTGGCGGTGAACCGCCGAGACGAGCTTGGAGAGGTCCGCCATGAAGGTGATGTCGAACCCGAGGTCCCCGGCGTGGGAGGCCGCAGCCTGGAACGCGCCCGGGTGCGTCATCGCCAGGTGCAGGGCACCAAAGCCCCCCGACGAATGACCGGTCACGCCCCATCGCCCCGATGCACAGAACCGGTCCGCCACCACGCGGCGCACCTCGTCGACAATGTGCGTGGCGTACCGCCCGAGTCCCGGGGAATCGACGTATTGCGAACCACCCAATCGGGTCATGCAGTCCGGCATCACGAGCAGAAAGGGGGGCACCCCCCCCGCAATGAGGTCGTCGGCGCGCGCGGCCAAGGACACATCGGTGAACCCGCGCGCCAGCAACTTCTCGCCCATGCCCGTGTACCCCGGCAACACCACAATCGCGGGCAGCGGGGCGCCTTCGGGGTCGTAATTGGGCGGCGTGTACACAAACAGGTCGCGCCGGCTGGGGTCGCCCAGAGCGTTGCCGACGAGGGCGGTGGACTCCACATCGAGGCGATGGACCGCGCCGCGTTCTTCTGGCGGGCGATTGGGAAAAGGCGACGGCATGCTTCAGCCTACCGCAGAAAGACCGCGCCAATCACCAAAGCTGTCACGATCACCGCCGCTGGATGCACTTTCAGCGCCAACGCGGCGAGGGCGCCCCCCGCGATGAGCGCGCCCGACCAGCTGCGGATCCCCCCGGGCGCCAAGGAGATGACCGTCCAGGCAAGGAGGCCGATCACGGCCGGCTGAACGGCGCGCATGGCGCCCGAGACCACCGGCGTGGACCGGAACTGCATCAACACGCCGGTGAGCGCGCCGATGAGCGTCACCGCCGGCACAATCACCCCCACCAGAGCGGCGACCGCCCCGGGCAAGCCCGCGACCTGAGCGCCCACCAACACGCTCATCTTCACCGCAATCGGTCCCGGAAGCGCGCTGGAGGCCGCGATCGCTTCCAGAAACTGCTCGTCGGTCATCCAGCCATTGGTTTGGACGCACTCGACCTGCATCAGCGGGATCATGCCGGGGCCACCACCAAAGCCAAAGAGCCCCACGCGCGCCCATCCCAACGCAATGTCGGCGAGCGCCGTCACTCCACAGCCGTCGCGGTGATCGTGCCCACCAAACGCACCTGCTGACCGGCAGACTCGTGAACCGTGTCAAACGTGACCACCACACCGTCGGCGTCCCGGGTCCCGCGAAACGGCGTCTCCACGCGGTCGGTCTCGTTCTCCGCGACCAGATCCCCGCTGACCTCGGTGTCGGCCTGCACGCCCTCGATCAGATAGGTAAATCCCAGAATTCCCGCGGTGCACGATCCGATGCCGTCGATCACGAAGTCGTCGTCGATCGTGAACTCCACGGTCCCGACGCACGCGTCGCTCCACTCGAGGGGCGTGCCTTCGTAGTCGCCGGAAAACTCGTATGTCGAGTCCAAGGTGCCGGTGAATGTCCCCGGCTCGAGGTAGGCCAATGGGTCATCCGCGTCGGCATCGGCATCCGCGTCGGCATCCGCGTCGGCATCGGCATCCGCGTCGGCATCGGCATCCGCATCCGCGTCCGCTTCGGCATCCGTGTCGCCGGTGTCCGAGGGGGGTTTCGTGTCATCGCCGCATGCCCACGTTCCGAGGCACGCCAACAGCATCAGGTGGCGCATAGAATCTCCTTGGCCGGAGCTTAGCCGCTTGCAGACCGTTCAAACAGGATTAACGACCCGCCATGGCTGGAATTCTCTTTTTGTGTGTGGCCAACTCGGCCCGTTCCCAACTCGCGGAAGCGATTGCCCGTGACTTGGCGCCCGAACTCGACATTTGGTCGGCAGGGTCCGAACCCACCCACGTCCGGCCCCAGGTCCGTCGCGTGCTCAACGAGGCTGGGTTCGACGACAAAGGCCTGCGTTCGAAGTCGCTGTACGAAGTGGAGATGGATGAAATCGACGTGATCGTCACGCTCTGCCGGCAAGAACAATGCCCGATTCTCCCGGGCAAGAAGCGGCACGTCCACTGGCCACTGCCCGATCCGGCGGCCGCACCCGACGACGAAAAAGACGAAGCTTTCCGCGCCACGCGCGACGAGCTCATCCGCCGCCTGCCCGCCCTGATTCGCGACGTCGAAGCCCGCGCCTAAACGCTGCGGCTACTCCACCACATCCAACACGGGCTGGTCGGCTGCATCGGCTTGCTGCTCCATTCCATCCAGGATTTCGTGCGCCTTGCCAATGGTGCGCGCCACGTCAAACTCCATGCCCTTCATCTCGAGCAGCGTCATCAGCCCGCCGCAGTCCTGCCCCTCGCGGCTGAGGGTTGCGGTGTGGGTGGCGATGTTCGCCACCTGCACCTGCCGTGCCGTCTCAATGTAGGCATCCGGAGCCTGCTCGGGCTGGTGGTAAAAGCCCACACCGGCTGCGGTCTCGTCTCCGAGCTTCCACGCATTCGACACCAACACGCCAATGGATGGATGAACCTCGCGGGCCACCCGCTCCACCAAGTCGAGGTTCGGCAAGCCGACCGCCGTCGTGGTGGCGGCGGCCCGGTACACCACGAGCTTGCCGACTTCGTGAAGCAATCCGGCGAGGTACACCGACCCGAGCTTCTTTCCGCTCAGCCAAGCCGCGACGTCAGCGGTCACAATTCCGTGGCGCCGGACGGCGTCGGCGTGTTCCTGGAACCCCCGCACCCGGAACACCTCGGAGTGCACGCAGGCGCTCATGCCGATGCGCCACAGGGCATCAAACCCGATGCGCGCGACGGCGTGGTCCAAGCTGTTGGGGGGTCGGGCGTAAAACGCCGAGCAGGCTTGGGTCCAGACCCGACGCACCAACGCCGGCTCGCGGCGGACGATCTTGACCACCCGGACCAAGGGCGGATCGCCCAGTCGGAGCAACGTATCGAGCTGCCACGCCACATCGGGAAACGGCGGCAAGTCGAGCTGGTCGAGGCTCAGCATTCGAATCAGCCGGTTCAAAAATGCGTAGTCTGCGGGGTTGTCGCACGCGTCCTGGATGTCGAACAAGGCGCCCATGAGGTGCGGCCGGACCACGTCCACATCGATGCTGGGCGCGACCGTGCCGTTGTCCCAGGGCGCAACCACATCGTCCGCGCTCGGATCCTGCACCAACGACGGCGCCGGCGGTTGCCCCAGACTGCGTCGAGCCCGGGCTTCCTCGGATCGCCGGTTCGGCACTGCACCGTCGGGCGGGGGGAGCAACGGCACATTGGCCGAGCCCGGCCCCGACCGGCGCACCCGGACGTGCACCGTTCGGGGTCGAAACGCGTCCAGCACCACCGCCCACGCACGCCGCCACCAGGGCATCACTGGGGCGGAGTGCTTGGGGGTTTCGTCGCCGGTGTCCACGGTTCATCCAGGTGCGGGGAGGGAGTTCGTGTACTCTGAATCGGACGACAAACGCTCGACCTGAGCCAAATCCTCCCTCATTATCGCACCGTTGAGGCCCCCACGCTGGCCCATGTTCTTCGTTTTATTCATCGCCACAGCCCTGGGAAATGCGCCGTCTGCTGAAGCGCTGATGGCGGCGTGGGCCCGTCACGAGCGCGCGATCGGGCGCCACGGGCAGCACCCCATTGCGCCCACCGAATCCGACTTCCGCACCATGGCGGCCGGCGGCGTCGCCAAGCGACGGGTCCTCGAAACCGGACCCGATCGCGCCGTGGGAATGATCTGGACGCCGGTGGACCGCAATCGGGTGTGGATCGCCATCTTGGACGACATTCACGACACGGTGGTCAGCTCGTTGCGCGAAGAGCGCTTGCCGCGCAGCCCCACCGATCGGAAGCGTCTGTACCAACACTTGTCGCTGCCCTGGCCCTTCGCCGACCGCCAGTGGGTGATCGAGATTTGGAACAACCGCGCGCTGGTGGAGGCCACCGAGGGCGGGGTCTGGGAGCGGGCGTGGGACCTGGCCGATCCCGGTCTGATGGCCACGCCCGACCCATCGGCGGTGTGGGTTCCCATGACCAATGGGTCGTGGTTCTTGGTGCCCGTGCACGGCGGAACGATGGTCGCTTATTCCGCCCGAAGCACCATCGGCGGGGCAATCCCCCACGATTTGGTCACGCGGTGGGCGATGGCCACGCTCGATGAGATGCTCGGGCACGTCGCCGACCGAGCCGCGGGCATCCAGCGCCACTACACAAAGGGCCATGAGCCGATTGCCGGCGCCGACGGAATTCCCATCCCGCCCGCCGAGGAGTCCGTCCAGCAATCCGGTCCGTGAACATTCAGTTGACGGATTCCTGACCCAAACGCACGAATGGGCGATAGAATGGCTTCAAGACCCCGAGGTGGGTCACCCCGAGGCCCTCACCCACTGATTTTGGAGTTCCGCCATGTCTCGATTCTTGCTTGCCCTCTCCCTCGCCGCTCTCGGCTGCGCGGCCGATGCCGATGAAGAAGCCACCGAAGAAGGCGGCAACACCGTGCTCGGGGGCGCCAGCGATGACGGGGACGACGACGGCGATGGATTCACCAACGCCGAAGAAGCCGACGCCGGCACCAACCCCGACTACGAATACAGCCGTCCGTACACCGGCGGCTACAACGTGGGCTTCTGCGACACCCCGCCCGAACCAACGGGTCCAACGGGCACCGCGACCAACCGGAATGGTGTGTCCTATACCGCCTACACCGAAGGCGATGTGGCCAACAACTTCACCATGATCGACCAGCACGGCGAAGAGGTCGACCTCTACTCATTCTGCGGCAAGACCGTCATGATCGCCCTGTCCGCGGGATGGTGCGGTCCGTGCCGCGGCCTGGCCGCCACCATGCAGGCCGTGCAAGACACGTATCGCGACCAAGGGCTGCAGATCATCGAAATCATCACGGCGGACAACAGCTACAACGAGCCCGACGTGGACTTCTTGGCCGGTTGGGCGCACCAGTACGAGTTTGAGGACATCCCCGTCCTTCTCGGTCCCGAACCGAAGAGTTGGACGGACGAGTTGATGCTGTGGGAACTCGATGGCTTCATTCCGACGGTGTTCATCGTGGGTCCCGACGGCACGGTGTTGTCCGCGGACGACGACGCGCACGACCCCAGCCCCTTCCTGCAGTAAGCGCGCGGAGGAACCCATGGCCCGATGGTCGGTGATGGGGCTCGCCGCGATCGCCTTGGGCTGCGGCGCGGACCCCTGCGATGGCAGTGACTGCGGCGACGGGTTCGTCACCGGCGGCTCGGCCATCGATTCATCGGTGCGCAATTCCGCCGAAGACGACGACGGCGACGGCGCTTCCAACGCCGAAGAAGCCGCAGCCGGCACCGACCCCGAGAACGCCTACAGCCGTCCCTACACCGGCGGCTACAACGTGGGCGGATGCGACACCGACCCCGTGCCAACGGGCCCCACCGGCACGACCATCTACAGCCAAGCCGGCGCCACGTATGAGTGGGCATCGATGGCCGTGGGCGACATTCCCGAGAACTTCTCGTTGATGGACCAGCACGGCGAGATGGTGGACTTGTACTCGTTTTGCGGCAAAAACATCATGCTGCTCATCAGCGCCGGATGGTGCGGACCGTGCCGCTCGTTTGCCGAACAGATGCAAGACATCCAAGACGAATACCGCAGCGACAACCTGCAGTTGATCGAGATCATCACGGCCGACAACGCCCGCAATCATCCGGACCGGGCGTTTTTGGAGAACTGGGCCAACCAGTACGACTTTCGGGACATCCCGGTCCTGCAGATCAATCCGCTCGATGCCGACGGAGACGGCTACACCGACACCCTCGACCACCTCTATTTTTGGTTCGAGGGCGACGGGTACATCCCCAGCATCTACCACATTGGGCGGGACATGAAGGTGCTGAGCGCCGACGGCGGCGTGCACGATCCGGGAAGCTTTCTGTAGGGATTCGCCGCCGCCCGAGAGGAGCCCCGACGGTTCAATCCCTTGTCAGTGCGATAGGCTTCCGGCATGGCCAACGAATCATCCCCTCCGTCTGACGAACCGCTCGGTCCGCCCGTCCGCGGCGAGAACAACATCGCGAGCCCCGCGCCGTTCGGCATCGGGCACGACAAGCCGCACCACATCCTCGAGATGGGTGAGGTCGTGTGGGAGAACCGGGACAACCTGGGCTACGCATGGCGCATCTTGACCCAAGGGGTGTGCGACGGGTGCAGCCTCGGTCCCAACGGCCTCCGCGACGACGTGATCGACGGCATTCACGTCTGCACCAGCCGCTTGAAGTTGCTTCGACTGAACACCCAACCGGCGCTCGATCCAGCCGACTTGGCGGACATCGAGCGGCTGCGGGCGATGACCAACAAAGAACTGCAGGACCTGGGGCGCATCCCCTGCCCCATGATCTACCGCCCCGGCGACCGCGGCTTCCGCCGCATATCGTGGGACGAGTCGCTGCAGATGATCGGCGCGGCGGTGCGCGACACCCCGCCCGAACGCCAAGGTTGGTTCGCCAGCTCCAAAGGCATCACCAACGAGAGCTACTACACCTTCACCAAAGCCGCGCGGGCCGCGGGCACCAACAACGTCGACATGTGCGCACGGCTCTGCCACGCCGCCACCGTGGCCGGCCTCAAGCGGACCATCGGGGTGGGCGCCCCCACC
Source organism: Myxococcota bacterium (assembly GCA_036156175.1). Taxonomy (GTDB): domain Bacteria; phylum Myxococcota_A; class UBA796; order UBA796; family UBA796; genus UBA796. The sequence goes on along the minus strand of JAYZVA010000208.1, from coordinate 7,543 downwards.
TGCTCGCTCAAGGACATGATTGGCACCGACCTGCTGCTGTTGATGGGCACCAACATCGCCAACAACCAGCCGGTGACCATGAAGTACCTCGTGGAAGCCAAAAAGCGGGGCACGCGGGTGGTCGTCATCAACACGACCCTCGAGCGCGGCCTGGAGCGCTACTGGGTGCCGTCGATGCCCGTATCGGCCGTGTTCGGTACCCGGCTCATGGACGACTTCGTCCAAGTGAATGCCGGCGGGGACATTGCGTTCATGTCGGGCATGCTCAAGCACGTCCTCGAGCTCGGCGCCGAGCGCACCGACTTCATCGACCGGCACACCACCGGATGGGGCGAATTCGCGGACTCCATTCGGGCCCTCCGATGGGACGAACTGGAAGCCATCAGCGGCACCACGCGGCGCGAAATGGAGTGGGTCGGCGAGCTCTTTGCCCGGGCCCGGTCGGCGGTGACGGTCTACTCGATGGGCCTCACCCAACACCGGTTCGGCACCGAAAACGTCGAGTCCGTGGTCAACCTGCACTTGTCCCGCGGATTCATCGGCAAAGACCACTGCGGCATCCTGCCCATTCGCGGGCACTCCGGCGTCCAAGGGGGCGGCGAGTGCGGCGTGTCGCCAACGACGCTGCCCGGCGGACGGGCGGTCAACGACGAAAACTGCGCCGAGATGAGCGAGCTGTGGGGCTTTGCGGTGCCGACCGCCCCAGGCCTGACGACCGTGCCCATGATCAAGGCCGCCCACCAAGGCGAGATCGATCTGCTCTACAACGTGGGCGGCAACCTCCTGCACACGATGCCCGACCCCGACGCCATCGCCGTCGCGATGGGACGCGTGCCCATGCGGATCCACCAAGACATCGTGGTCAACGCCAGCATGCTCATCGACCCCGGCGAAGTGCTCCTGCTGCTGCCCGCCCAGACCCGCTACGAACAGCGCGGCGGGGGGACTTCGACCTCCACCGAGCGGCGCATCCGATTCAGCCCCGAGATCCCCGATCACCCGCAGGTCGGCGAGTCGCGGCCCGAGTGGGAGATCCCCTGCCAGATCCTGAAGGCCGCCCATCCCGAGCTGGCCCACGCCTTTTCCTACGACGACGCCCAAGACATCCGCGACGAGATGGGCAAGACGATGCCCGTCTATGCCGGCATCGAGACCCTGCGAAAGGCGGGCGACTGGATCCAGTGGGGCGGTCCGCACCTGTGCGCCGATGGCTTTCCCGGGATGCCCGAGGGCCGCGCGCGGTTCACCGTGCTCGACCCGCCCTCCCGCATGGCGCCCGAAGGACAGTGGATGCTCACCACCCGCCGGGGAAAGCAGTTCAACTCGATCATCATCAAGTCCAAAGACCACCTCCAAGGCGGTCGCGACCGCGACGACCTGTTCATGAATCCCGCCGACATCGATTCGCTCGGTCTGACCGACGGCTCCCCCGTTCGGGTCCACAACGAGCACGGCGAGTGGCACGCGCGGCTCCGGTCCATGCCCATCAAGCCCGGTGTCATCCAAGCGTACTGGCCCGAGTGCAACCCCCTGATTCCCCTGAACATGGACCCGCGTTCCGAAGAACCCGACTACAACGCGGCGGTCTTCATCGAGGCGCTGTGAGCGGCTCCAGTCGGACCGTCTCGATCCGCCGCGTCACCGCCGGCGGATCGTCCGCCGAGGCCGATCGGGTGGCCGCCGAAGAACCCCTGGAGATTCGCATCGATGGCCGCAGCGTGGCCATCACCATGCGAACCCCTGGCCACGACCTGGAGCTCGCCGCCGGGTTTTTGATGACCGAAGGCGTCATCGACGGGGCCGATGACATCAGAGCCATGGCGCACATCGACGACCCATCGAACCCCAAGGGCAACACCGTCGACACCGCCCTCGCATCGGGCGTTCCCGCCGCCCGACGCGGCGCGGCCGACCGCGCGTTGTTCGCATCGAGTTCATGCGGCGTGTGCGGAAAGGCGAGCATCGACCGCTTGCTGGTCCACGCCCCCCCGCTGACGCGGACGTGGTTCCCGAAGCCCGACGTGCTGCTGGCGCTTCCCGAGCGGCTGCGACAGGCCCAGGCGGTGTTCGACCAGACGGGCGGCCTTCATGCGGCGGCGCTGTGCACGCCCGACGGCGAACTTGAAGTCGTGCGCGAAGACATCGGTCGCCACAACGCCGTCGACAAGGTGATCGGGTGGCGGCTGCGGGGCGACCGCGTGCCCATCGACGACCGCATCCTTCTGGTGAGCGGACGCGCCGGTTTTGAGATTGTGCAGAAGGCATTGGTGGCGCGGATCCCCGTCCTCGCGGCGGTCGGTGCCCCAAGCTCGATGGCCGTCCAATTGGCTGAAGAATCGGGCCTGACACTCGTCGGTTTTCTTCGTGACGGGCGATACAACGAATACGGCGGGCCCAATCGGGACTAAGATGAACGCCATGCGATGGATGGCGTTGGCATTGATGGTCGGGGGATGCGAGGAGTACCTCGATAAAGACCCCAGTCTTGGCTACTCCGACGGCGAGGCCGTGACATCCGCCGGCGTTGCCGACATTCGGGTGTCGATCACCGGCTCCGAGACCGCCTTTTTGCTCACCGCCGATGGCGATCACTACGTCGCCGTCGACCAGATCAAGGACCCGGATGGTCGCGTGGTGTTTCACTGGGAGGACTGGTACTCGGCCTCCACGAGCCTCACCTCCGCGGTGTGGCCCCTCGACAACGAAATGGTCTTAAACTGGCCCATTCGCGGTGAAGAAGACGACTTGTACGCCGGCGACTGGACGGTGACCTTGGCGGCCATCGAGGCCGGCTCGGGCGCCTACCAAAACGGATCGGCGATCGACTTCACCGTGCAGACCAAAGACGACCCCAGCTTCGCCGACGGCATCGTCAATGTGCGGCTGGTCTACACCGAGGGCGTGGACGAACTGACCGAGGTCACCGCGGCCGTCGATGCCGCCATTGAGCGGTGGACGGAGATCTGGGCACCGATGGGGCTCACCCCGGTGGTTCGCCAGACCACCAGCACCCTCGACGGCGACTTGCCCTACGCGGGCGATGGCTCCGAGAGCATCTACGAAGCCACGCTCGACTCGTTTGAAGACGAGATCACCCTGTTGTTCGGCGAGACCATCGACGGCTCCAGCGACTACCTGGGCGTCGCGGGCTCCATCCCGGGCACGCTCACGGCCAACACCCGCAGCGCGGTGGTCATGGGATGGATCGCCAACGCCGGGGCCGACGGATCGTTCTCGGCCCTCGACATCTCCATCATGGGCGAGACGATGGCCCATGAGGTGGGCCACTTCATGGGTCTGTTCCACCCCGTCGAACAGACCTTCGATCGCTGGGACGCGTGCGACGACACGCCCAACTGCGCGTCGGCGACCGAGTGCGAAGGCGTGCTTGGCAACAACCTGATGTACCCCGCACCCGTCTGCGACTTCACGTCCTGCATCGAACAAGATCAACTCTCGGACGTCCAAGTCGAAATTTTGCAGCGCTACACCGGCGCGTTGTAGGAGGCCTTCATGATGACCGCATTGCTCGTGCTCACCGGACTCGCCCACGCCCAAGAACCCGTCGCGGCCCCGCCCCCACCACCCACGGTCAGCCAACGGGCCCTCTACGACGCGCTCAAGCCGCGGGAAGACGCCCCCGACTGCGCCTCGCTTGGCGCCCACTCCACCGACCTCGCCGCCGACCTGCTGTGGCTCGTCGACCATGCGACCCAGCCGCCCTGGGTGGGCGTTCGAGCCGCCCAGTGCGTCATCAAGCACCACCACACCGATCAGGCGGAGCGCATCAAGACGTGGATGACCAACCCAGAACAACGGGGCCTCGCCATCCTGGCCATGGGCCTGCTCGACGAGTTGCCCAAAGAACTGAGCGCCGAGCTCGCCCAAGTCGCCCTGGCCGGTCCTTTGGCCGACGACGCCAAGAAGTACATCGCGGTGCCTTAGTCGGCGATCGCCGCGTTTCGGGCCATGGGCATGAACAGCAAAAACACCAAGCACGCCGCGTAAAACGCGGTGAGCAGGGCCACGGCCATGGCCGGACCGATGGCGCTCGGATCGGAGAGGCTCTGAAACATCTGGATGAGCCCAACGAGCCCGCCCACCACGCCGGCGATGAGGCTGAAGTTCATGCCGCTGTTCGCCACCGTCGCGACCCGTCGCGCCCGATCGGGTTCCTGGGTCAGGTCCAGCCGTCCGAACACGCCAGCCAGCCCGTCTCGGAGCGCCGAACGCACCGCCGACCCTCCATGAGTCGCCACCAACATCAAGGCACAGACCACCGGCACCAACACCACGCTCGCCGGGTCGATGAAGATGAGAACCGTGGACCCATGGGCAATGGCGAGGACCAACAGGCCAACGGTCGACAACAGGGCGGCGATGCGCATGAGTTTCACAGCGTTCTCCTCGGTCAGTCCCACGGATCCATGACGGCCAACATCATCAAAAAGCTCATGCCCGCGTTGAACCCAACGAGGCCCAGGGCGCGCAGACTCGGGCCCTGATGCGCAAACTCATCGGGGCTGGCCCCGGCCAGGGCCAGGTGGTGGTGGCTCACGGGCACCGCGACGACCAGTTGAATGATGAATCCGTAAAAGATCGTGAGCAAGGACACGGCGAGCGCGGGGCCAATGGCATTGGGGTCCGACATGTTCTGAAGCATCATCACGTGGCCGATCAACGCGCAGATGCACCCATTCACCACGGCGTACTGGCCGTAATCTCGGGCCATGACCGCCACCGCTCGGTGGGCCGCGGGGTCGGTCGCACCGGAATCCCGCCCCATCAACCAGGCGCCCACGGCCCGCGCGAGGTCTGCAGACCGACGGCCGTGGGTCACCACCATCATCAGCATCGGGGCCAGCGTCGCCAACCCAATCGAAATTGGGTCAATGAAGATCAGCAAGTGCCCCCGCATCGTGATGCCCACAACCAACGCCGCCATGGCCAACGCAACGGTCGTGATACGGTGCAGCTTCAATCGTCCTCCGGTTGTGCGTACCCTTACGGCAACGGAAACGAGCGGTAAAAACCTGAATTTCGGATCCCAACCATGACCCAATCCCCCACCCTCCGCCGCTCGCTTGGACTCGCCACCGTGGTGAGCCTGGGCATCAACGGCGTGATTGGCCAGGGCATCTTCTTGCTGCCTGGAAAGGCCGCTGGAATGATGGGGCCATCGGCGGGCGTGGCCTTGCTGCTGGGCGGGGTGCTCTGCTTCTTGATCGCCCTGTGCTTCGCCGAAGTCTCGGCCCGCTTCGACGGCACCGGCGGGGCCTACCTCTACACCCGCGAGGCGTTTGGCGACTTTGTGGGCTTTGAAGTGGGCTGGATGACCCTGTGCGTGGGCATCATCTCGTGGGCGGCGCTCTCGAACGGCTTCACCCTGGTGCTGGGCCACTTCATCCCGGCCGTGGCCGAGGGCTGGGTGCAAAAAGCCGTGGCCCTGTCGGTGATCACCCTGCTCACCCTGGTCAACTGGCGCGGCGCGAGCTCGGGCGCGTCGGTGGTGAAGTTCTTCACCGTGGCGAAGATGATCCCCTTGCTGGTGTTCGTGCTCGTGGGGTTGTTCTTCGTGGACGGGGCGCGGTTCACGCCGTTTGCGCCCCAAGGCACCGCCCCCCTCGCCGAGACCACCATGCTGCTGCTCTATGCGTATGCGGGCTTCGAGACCCTCGTGGTGCCCGCCGGCGAGATGGCCAACCCCCAGCGCAACGTGCCCAAGGCCCTGTTCATCGTGATGGCGATTGTGACCACGGTGTACATGGGCGTGTTCGGGGTGGCGGTGGCCACCTTCGATGGCATCGCCGGGCACGAAAACCCGGTGGCCGCGGCGAGCGCGGCGTTTCTGGGCCCGGTGGGCGGCACGCTCATTGCCGCGGGCATCTGCCTGAGCGTCTTTGGGACGAATTCGGGCTCGGCACTCGTGAACCCCCGGCGGTTCTTCGCCATGGCCGAGCGCGGCGACCTGCCGGCATTTCTGGCCCGGGTCGACCCCGAGACGGGCGCCCCCCGCGCGGCCATCGCGACCACCTGGGCGCTCGCCTGCGCCCTGTCGCTGTCGGGCACCTTTGCCGAGCTCGCCGTGCTGGGCGTGCTCGCCCGGTTTGCCCAGTACATCCCGACCTGCATCGCCGTGCTCGTGTTTCGGCGGCGCGACGAGACCCCCCACGACGGCTTTCGGATCCCCGGCGGTCCGGTCATTCCCCTGCTGACGGTGGCCCTGTGCGTGCTGCTGCTCGCCAACACCGATCCGACGCGGCTGCTCAAGGGCGGCATTGCCCTCGTGGTGGGGGTGCCCCTGTACTTTCTGGCCCGCCGCAACCGCGCTCGGGCGGCGGCCGGCTGACGGCGGCGGTCAGGGCTGCAGCCGCCACATGGTCCAGCCATCGCCTTCGGGCACCATGGTCCACCGGTCGTGGATGCGCCCGGGTTGATCCTGCCAGAACTCCCAGCGGGTCGCGTGCACGTGAAAGCCCGTCCAGTGCGGCGGACGGGGCACCGCCTCGCCGTAGCGCTTGGACACCGCCTCAACGGCGTCTTCGAGCTCGGCCCGGGTGGCGATGGGCCGGCTCTGCTGCGACGCCCATGCCCCCACGTTCGACAGCCGGCTGCGGCTGGCAAAGTACGCGTCGGCTTCGGCATCGGCCATGCGGGTCACCGTGCCTTCGATGCGCACCTGGCGCTTCAAGATGGTCCAGTGAAAGGCAATGGCCACCCGGTTGTCGCCGGCGAGCTCGTGCCCCTTGTCGCTCTCCAGGTTGGTGAAGAAGCGCACGCCGTTGGCGGTGACCCCCTTGCACAGCACAAACCGCGCCCGCGGGGCGCCGTCGCTGGCGAGGGTCGAGAGCACCATGGCCGTGTGGTTGAGTTCGCCCGATGCTTCGGCCTCGGTGAGCCAGCGATCGAGCCAGGCAGTGGGGTGCTCGGGAGGGGCTTCGGCGTAGTCAGGGATGGTCGTCATGGCTGAGGTTTATCCGAAGCCCACGGCCCAGCAAAGCGGCATTGATCGTACGGCGATCGCACCCGGTCGCAGCGCCTCAGTTGGCCGGTCCGCAACCGCCCGAGGCGACCCACGGCTTGACGTTGGGCATCGACGCGATAGAGCGCCCTCGCATTCCCGCTTAGCTCAGCTGGTTAGAGCATCTGACTGTTAATCAGAGGGTCCGCAGTTCGAGTCTGCGAGCGGGAGCCATATAAAAAGCCGTCCTTCGGGGCGGCTTTTTTTATGGCTCCCGTGGGCGCAAGTCCGACCAAGACGAGGGGCCATTCCTACTGACCGGGGCCCGCTCCAGGTCCCCGTCCCGGCGGCGGCTCCACCTTCTCCTTCCATTTATCGCCCCATATCTTCGAACAGATCTCGTTGCGGTCCACGGGCTTGTTCCCGCCGCGCTCCAGGCACCTATAGAGCTTTTGCCACTCTACATCGGTCCAGTGGAGATCCCCCTCCACACACTGAGACGGGAGAATGTTGGCTGCAAGCTCGCAGATGCTGCGGGATTTGCACCCACTCCAGATCACCCAAGTCCCAGGGAAGAGCTCG
>JAYZVA010000207.1:0-46051 GCA_036156175.1 Myxococcota bacterium | reverse complement strand
TGCATAAAGCCTATAGGAGCCAGGGGCGTAGGAGTACTCGGCGTTTGTTATCCAGCCCACAACTTTGCCGGATGGATCGGTGAAAGTTACTTCCACAGGCGTCCACGATGAAAGACCGGTCAGTGTGAATTCTACTTCGCGACCCGCAATAGGTTGATCCGGGGATATCAGTAAGTTAACCCCTTCGCCCAGGTCGAATATGGCAGTATTTGACGGAACAGGAGTGGGCGTGGGTGTCGGCGTCGGAGTCGGAGTCGGAGTCGGAGTCGGCATCGGCGTCGGCATCGGCGTCGGCATCGGCGTCGGCGTCGGCGTCTTCATCGGCAACAGTGGGGCCGGTGTCGTCGCTACCGGACCCCGATGATGCACCGGGATCGATGACGCAACTGCCATTGAGGGCAAGGTATTCGTCTTCGCCGCATGCATTGTCAACCACATCCAGACACGCGGTCAGCGCCAAAACATAAACCAACATGGTCCCTCCTGGACCAACTATACCCGTTGAGGCCCGAGCCGTGTGGTTAGGCGACCTTTAGTGGGGTGTACCAGGTGCTCACCAACTCGCTTTCCAGGCACACCGCAGCGCTTCGAGCCGTGTTCTCATCCTTGAACAGTCCGACGACAGAGCCGTCTCCTCCCGCACCCGAGAACTTGGCGCCGAGGCTCCCAAGCCCGCGGAGGTCGGCGATTGCACGGCGCACTGCAGGCGCGTCAAGTTCCGGGAAGCGGGCCGCCAGGTTGCAATCGTAGAGTTGTTGGGCGCTGTTCATCGCCGCGCCCAAGGTCTCCAAGTCGCCGGTCTGGAGCGCGCGTGCCCCCCGTTCAGCAGCAGTCCCGAACTCGGAGAGGGCCTCGCGCACTGCGTCTCCATGAGGGTCGCCGAGCGGAGCGGCATGATGGCGCCGCAGTGTGCTCAGAATCATGGCGGTGTTGCGAGGCGCATTCATCACCACGACGACCAGGTGCACCGTTCCGAGCGGTGCAAGCCGGGTTGTAAGGGCGGGATTGTCACCATTCCATCGCAGCAGCAGTGGTTCTGCTGCTGCGCAAGCGGCTTGGTCGAGGCGCCCGCATCCCACGCCCAGATGGTCGTGTTCGACGGAAAACGCGGCCTCCATCAACTGCTCATTGGTCAGGGGCCGGTCCGATAATCGAGTCAAGGCGTCGATGACCCCGAGGGTGAACGACGCTGAGGATGAGAGGCCGCGGCCGGCCGGCAGGTCGGACCGAACCCACAACTCGGCTGGAACGACGGGGACTCCTGAGCGCAACAGCTCGTTGAGGATGGCGGGGATGAATCGGAGCGGCCCCTTGGCGAGCGGGCGCATTTCAACTGGAAACCGCTGTTCGAACGTCTCTCCGTTCATGACGCTTCGCACCAATAGGCCGTCCCGCGCACGCTCAGCACGCACCTCGATGCCCATGGGCGTGGGAACCGTGAGGCTGCTTCCACCCGCCCAGTCGCAGTGGTCTCCGAGGAGGCAAATTCGGCCCGGATAACGGACGCGCACAGACTCCATGGGTCAGTAACAATCCCTGCGGTCCCAATCCGCAGCCTGGATCTTGCATCCGCGTTCAGCCTTTTGGTCGCTCTCCCAGTGCTCGTCGTAGCAGTCATCGATGCTGGACCAGCCCTCCTTCTCGAAGGTGGCATCCCAAGTGTAGCCGCATTCGCTGAGCCACCCGTCAATCCGTTGGCACATGTGGATGCAATCACTCTTGCATCCGGACAACAGCGCGATCGAAAGGAGGGGCCATCTCATGCAGAGGTATTCACACCTCCCCACGACGACGTCAACCGCCCAGTCGCCGCTTCTTCCGCATCACAAGCCGATGGTCGCGCCGGGCTTGCGCGTCCCGCGCGCGATCGATGGCTGCATCATCATCGCCCGTGTCGAGGGCGGGAACGGCGCTTGGACGGCCATCGTCGTTGATGGCGACGAAGGTGGCGTACGCCGTGCAGCAGTGGACGGTGTCGCCTGTGCGGGGGTCTTCTGCTTCGACACGAACCCCCACCTCCATCGATGTGCTCCACGCCTGGTTTACTCGAGCCTTGAGTATGACGACCATGCCGCGGCGGACGGGCGTCACAAAATGAATTTCATCGATGCTGGCCGTCACGACGGATTTTCGGGCAAAACGCTGCGCGGATACCGCGGCACAGATGTCGATCCAGGCCGCCATCTGGCCGCCGAAGACCGTGCCGTGGTTGTTGGTGTGGCTCGGCAGCACGATTTGGGTCATTTCGACGTTGGTTTCAGCACCCGAACGTTTCATTTGGTTCACCATTGTTGATCGTCGTCGATGACTTCAAACACCAGTCCATCGAACCAGGCTGTTCCAGACAACGAGCACATCAACTCGATGCGCGCCTCGGTGGCGTTTGCGGGGGTTTTTTGTTCGATCGCCAGCAGTTCCCACGCATGCGAGCCGAGCCGTCCTTGGGCCACTGCGGGTTCGCCGACCGGCGTGCCGTGGCTGAGAAAGGTGATTTGTACCTTGAAGTCCGCTCGCCTCTGTTGGAACTCGACGCGCACGTTTTCGGTCTTGTGCTGAACGCGCAGGCGGGTCAACACACCGGGTTGGATGGGCACTTCTTGGACCACGTTTTGAAATACTCGGGTCCGCTCGGTCGCGTAAAATCGCACGCTCCGCGTGCCATCAAGGGCGGTGCGTTCGTCGAGCATGACTTCTTGAAGCGGCGTCGCAGCCCCCAGAACCCGACCCCGCTCAAGGCGCCAACCGTCGGCCAGTGAGTACGGGTTTTCGAACGAGCTGTCGCGGATTGCGATGGCGCTGCCCACCCCGCGGCCGACCCGCGAGGGTCGCGCCCCAAAGTGACGCGTCAGCTCGTTTCGAGCATCTTCCTCCCGCTTTGGCGTCGTGGGTGGGACCAGCTCCACTTCGTAGGTCGCGGTTTTCTTGCGCTTGACTTGATACGTCACTTCAAGGATGTAGTTTCGCCCTTCATTCGGACCGATTTTCACGCCGCGGAGCTTGGTGTGGTCCACCCCAAAAGCATCCGACAACGCAGTCAACGCCGTCTTCTCCTTGGCAGAGAGCATCCGTGCGGGGCGAATGAGGGTCCCCCCTGTGCGCATGCGGTGCAGTTCTGCGCCGGTGAGGGAGAAGAGGTATTGAAGCGCGAGCTGGAGATCGCCCGGGATGAAGTGTTCCACCAAGATTGGATGGGTGGATGCGAGCGCAAACAGTTCCGCGTCGGTGAACTCGCGCGCAGCGAGCAGTTGATTGATCCGGTCAGCCGGGGCCACATCGTCCATGGCCATCACCCGCTCGGCTTTCGCCCGCTCCACTTCGGAGGGCATGGGGGCGCCGAAAACGGGGCGACCACCGGCCAGCAAGAGTACCATGGCGCCCAACAGCGTGACGGCTGAGCGCGTTCGGGAGATCTGATCGGTCATGGTGTGCTCTGGGGTCGCTGACCGGCGGGGCCCCTGTCCACCAGACGCCTCAACCGATCGTAGTATTCCCGCTAATCGACCAACCGCAGGTGTGACCCCTCTGTACGAGGGGGGTCGGGAATCTCGGGGAGTTCGGGCTCGATTGGGATGAGGGTGATTTGATCGAAGGCCTCCCATGGGATCGTTGTGGTGTACAGCGTGTCAAAGCTGAGCACCAGCACAAGCGCCTCCGGCAAGAATCGAGGGTCGTTGTGGTGATGGTAGGCGGCATCGAGCTTGATGGGAAGCAAATCGGGAAACTGGTCGATGGTGGCGGACGGGATTCCGGATTCATCGAGTCGATCCGTGTGCAGCACCACATGGATGTCGCAGCCGAGGGCAAATCCCAAGCGAAGGATTTGTTCGGCGTGGTTGCCGTAGGGATTCACGTCGGGAACGCCGCCGAGTTCTGTGGTGGGTGCAATGACGGGGGCCGCTGGCAAAGGTGCCTCGCCGTCGGCGCCTTCTTCGTTGAGGAGCGCCAGCTCTTCAGGGCCCAACGCCAATGCCCCGGCGAGGGCCACCAGCATGTCGACGGTCAATTCCGCTCCGCCAGCCAAGACGTGTTTCAGCTCGCTCCGGGGAACACCGGCCTCGTTGGCCAGTGCGGCCGTGTTTAGGCCCCGCTTGGCGGCGGTCTCGCGGATGAAGCGTGTGAGTTGTTCACTGGGGGTCATTCGGGGCACGTATCATGTTCCGCAGTCGACGTGGTTCGATTATTCAGCGACCACGGATTCTGGGTCGACGGAAGCCGCCGCGGCATCCGCTTCGTTGGGCGCCGCGTCTGCCTCGCTGGCTCCATCGTCTTCGGTGGCCGGTGCTTCGGTCCCTTGGTCGTTGGAGAGGGCACCAATTCGGAGCTTGAACGCCGGGTCGAGTGTGCTCGGAGGGTGTCTGTGCTGGGGGAAGGGGAGTGCTTTGCCCATGGGCTTCCTCAGGTGTCGTCTGGGGTCAAGTCATCGATGATGTCGCCGATGTCGATCGACGGTCCCCCGGGTGTGCGTGGACCTCGAGACTCACGGGTGCCGGCCTCGTCATCGGACCCGGGTCTTGGACCGGTTGGTTCGCCTCGGACTCCGCGGTCACCATCGGGGTTCCGCTCTGGTTTCGCATCGACGCCCGGCCGGTCGGGCCCGGTCGGTCGAGCGGATGGGGCGGCAACAGAATCGTCCATGCCCGGTTCGACTCGCACGGCGCCGTCCGCACGTCGGAGTTCTGGATCTGCGGCTGCGGGATCGGGTGAGTCCGCGGTCTCCGCTTCCGAGGGCACTGCCGCTGTTGGCGGCCCGCCATCGGCGCCGGGCTCCCCGACCGAATCCGTGGAACCCGATTCAGCCCCGGACGCGCCTGCGGTGCCCGACCCGACATCAGCCCCGGTGGGCGATTCTGGGTCGTCGGTGTCGGACAACGCGCCAGCGACTGGGGACTCATCGGCGCTCGCCTCCCCGGTCCCCAAAGCGGGCTCGGGCGACCCAAGAGTTGGTGCAGATTCGCCGCTGCCGGCCGCGTCCGTGGTCGATGGCACCGAGGATGGAAGGCCCGGGTCGGGTGCGTCGGTGGGTGCGCGCTCGGCTTCAAGCGTTGCGGATGAGGAGTCGGCGTCAGCGGTGGATCCCGGACCGCCAGGCAGGCCCGGATCCACATCCACCGGTGCCTTGGCTGGCTTTGGCGATTCGCCCGCGGGGCCGCGAACGCCGGATGATTCGTCGGGTGTGGTGGTCGCGCTTCCCGTTTCCCGGGAGTCGTCCGTATCGCGTGTGCTGTCGCCCGTATCGCGTGTGCTGTCGCCCGAAGCGCCCATGCCGCTCCTCGTGAAGCCGCCACGAATGGCGCTCTCCACCGCGTCGAATGCGGCATCAACACCCTTTTCCGCAAGGTCAGCGGCCGCGTCGCCCAGCACGTCACCCATCCGTCCACCGAGCAGATCCGAGACCGTTTCATCGACCCGCGAGCCCACGGTTGCTTTGGTTTTGTCGCGCAGTGAGTCCCACGCGTCTCCATCGCCTGTGGCGGGGGTTTCCCGACCCGTCGGATCGCCGGGCGCCACCGCTTCGCCCTCGGCGCCTTGACCGCCTTCTGGCAGACCAGACAAAGCATTGAGGCCCAAGCCAGCTCCGAAAATGGGCGGATGGTTGTGGGGAGGAACGGGCTTGGAGCGTGCGGGCACAGCTGCGGGGCTGCTTGGATTCAGCTTGACGGCCGCTGCGGTGAAGGTGGCCTCGGAACCGCCGTCGATCACCGCCCGGCTTCCGGCCGCTGCGGTTGTGGCATTGCCCGCCTCGATGTCGATTGTTGCGTCGGCCTCGAGACGGAAATTTGCGCACCGGACGCTGACGGTCTGACCGGCCTCAACGATGGTGTCTCCATCGCTGCAATGCGTGAGCACGCGCTCGCTGCTGCTCAACACGCCGTGCAAGCCAGCACTGGTCACATCGAGCCGATCGGGTGCCTGAGCCCCCAACCCCACGGATTCAAACCCTTCGGTGTCGTCGAACACAACCATGTGGTCATTGCGCGACCAAAACACCCGCACGTTGTTCAAACAGTCGTCGTTTCGGTACGGTTCTGGAAGGTCGACCCCGTTGTACACGGCGCCGAGAATGTAGGGGGTCGCTGAACGGTATGCGAAGCCCACCAAAACTTCGGTTCCCACCTCTGGAAGCATGGTCAGGCCACGGTTCATCCCTGCCATTGGGGTCAGCATTCGGCACCACGAACTGTGGGAGTTCCTGCCGCCGAGCGTATCGGTGGTGAACTTCACTTTGATTCGGTGCATCTTGCTCGGGTCGACGTTGTCGATCACGATCGCGATGGTGGTGCTCACGAACACGACGACCCCTCAGTTGATGTTCAGCATGCCGGCCTTGAGGACCATGTCCGCCCCGCCGTCCACCGACGTTGACGTTCCAGAGGTGAGCGTGGCGGTCTGTCCAGCGTGGATGTCAATGTTGTTGGAGGCTTCGAGAATGAAGTCAGTGCACTTCACCGAGAACGTGTCCGCGGTCTCGAAGATCATGTCCTTCCCTGAATAGACCCCCAAGACTTGATTGGCTGAATCCCAGATCACGCGGATCTGCTCGTTGTGAAGGATGAGTTCGACCCGTTCTTCTCCCGTGGTGTCGTCGAAGGTCAAGCGGTGGCCTGAGCGGGATTGGAATACCCGCAAGTTGTTTTCCTCGTCTTCATTGGCGTAGGGCGGAAGATCGACGCCGTTGTATACCGAGCCCAGAACAATGGCGTGCTGAAAGTCGCCGTGCAGAAAGGCGACGAGCACCTCATCGTTTTTTTCGGGGATGGTCATCCAGCCCCGGCGCGTACCGGCCATCGGCATCATCAGCCGTGCCCAGAAGCTCTCGGGCATGTCGGGCAGGCTGGGAAACTTCACTTTGACCCGCCCCAATCGCTTGGGGTCAATGTTGTCGACCACCAGCGCTTCGACCAAGCCGGGCATTTGGCCGGACACCGGTCGACCATGGCGGTCAGTAAGCCTTGGCATGGGGTTTCTCCCTTTGGCGGTTAGCCGCCGACGTTGACGTTTGGCGCGCCCGTAATGATGCTACCGGTTCCCCCGCAATGCGTCGTTGCATCGCCCAGGCGCACCACGGGCATGTCGTTGACGGTCACGGTGCTGCTGCCTTGCATGGTCACCCACGTATTCGCGCCGCAGCACGACGAATGGACGCCATTGTCCGTCCCGTTTGCGCGCAGCAGGGGTTGCCCGGCGACGAACACGTTTGCCGATCCCGTCTTGGCGGGACCCTTGACCTTGTGTGAACAGCACAGGTTTCCGTGAGAGTCGGATGGACACATGGAGATGTCGGTTTGACGCGCGGCGAGCGGCATGACGATCCTCTTTGACCTCGAAAGCCTACACACCTTACAGCACGGGTCAACGCGCCCGCGTTGCGGTGGGCCTCAATTTCGGTAATACGGGGGCCCATGTTCTGGTTTTTGGCATGTTCAGTCGGTCCACCGGGTCTCGATTTGCCGCTGACGCTCGAAGGCGATGGCGTGGTGGCGGAAGTGACGCGCGACGCGGGATGCAACGACGGCGGGGTCCGAATTGGATTGTGGGGGGAACGGTTCGGTACGCGCGGCCAGACTCGCGCCGATGTCGTGTCCGAGGACGATGGCTCAACCTGGCTCCACTTTCGGGTGGATACGGGACTCGGTGAGGCCATTGCAGCGCTCCGGATTCAAGGCAATGGCGCGGTCTTGCCCCTTGGCGCGCGTCCGGGTGAAGCCGAACTGCTGTTGAAGCGGGTGGATGCGCTGTCGGTCGACCTGGTGTCGTTTGCCGGGCAAACCGCGGAGCGGATCAAGGCCGAACAAGCGCTGTGGCAGGACGGCGCCTTCATCATTCAGTCGGACGAAGCCGTTGTGGGCGAATTGCAATTTCGGGGGGACGAACCTCCGGTGATTGGCGTGGCCGATGCGTGGTGGTTCACCCCACGACCGGTCGAGGCCTCGTTTGCGACGGACGGGGCAGACTTGGTGATCACGTTCGACGTTGAGCCCAGCTTCGAAGGCGAGGGGGCCCAAATTCGGGTCAACGTGCCCACTCGCGCTGCCGTCGCACCCTTGGGTCCCGTGCCGGTCGCGGAGGAGCGCCGATTCACCGTGAAGCCGGGTCGCCTGTCAGCGGATGAACGCGCCGACATGCAGCGGCGTGCCACCATGGAAGCGGACGCGCTGGAGCGTCGTTACGTCGATGACATGGCGAAGCGATTGTCCGCTGCTGCGCTGCAGCCTTCTGGCGAATGCGCGCAATGGGACGAGTTGAATGAAGATTGGGGTGTGATGTTTCCCGGATACACGGTAGACGTCCAACAGCGCGGGTCCACGTGTGCAGTGGAACTTGAACCCACACGCGTCCAACATGGACGCCGTTACCAAGGAACGATCAGTCGATGAAAGGCGTCCGCTTCAATCAAATATCCAAGTCGTTTGGCGATGTATCTGTCCTTGAGGAAATTGACCTCGCGGTGGGGGAGGGCGAGTTCTTGGTGCTCGTGGGTCCCAGTGGTTGTGGAAAGAGCACCCTGTTGCGCTGTGTGGCGGGTCTGGAGTCGCCGACGTCTGGTCGCCTGTTTATTGGCGACCGCGATGTCACTGAGGTGGAGCCGCGCGAACGCGATGTGGCGATGGTGTTTCAGTCCTACGCGCTCTATCCGCACATGACGGTCGCCGAAAATATGGGGTTCGCCCTTCGGATTCAGAACCGGCCGCAGACTGAAATTGATGGGGCCGTGCAGGAAGCCGCTTCCATGCTTGGCTTGGAGTCCTTGTTGCACCGAATGCCGCGTGAGTTGAGCGGTGGTCAGCGTCAACGTGTGGCGATGGGGCGGGCCGTGGTCCGCCGTCCGAAGGTGTTTTTGTTTGATGAGCCATTGTCCAATTTGGACGCTGCTTTGCGCAGTCAGCTCCGGGTCGAGCTGAAGCGACTGCACCGCGATCTGGGCGCGACCATGATTTACGTCACCCATGACCAAGTGGAAGCGATGACGCTCGCCGATCGCATCGCGGTGTTGAAGGACGGAACGTTGCAGCAACTCGGCTCGCCGACCGAGCTGTACCGCAACCCGGCAAATCGGTTTGTGGCGGGATTCATTGGCAGTCCGCCAATGTGTTTCTTGGAGTCACTGGAAGCCGACTGCGTGGTGGGCGTTCGGCCCACCGACGTCGTTCTCGGGCAGGGTGATTTGATGGGCACTGTCGATGTGGTCGAGCCGCTCGGTGCGCAGAGCTATGTGCACATCAGTGTTGGCAACGACCGGATGGTGGCAATGGCCGATGTGCCCCCCGAGTCGGGCAGTCAGATCGCGATGGAACTCAAGCACACCATCCGCTTCGACCGGGCCACGGGGATGCGGATCGGCTGATGTTGGCCCGTACAACAACAAACGGGCGCCCGCAGGCGCCCGTTTTGTTTCAGGACCGACCGGTTCAGTCGCAATCGGCCAAGGCGCCCACGAAGTATCCTTGTTGGTCGAACGTTCCGTGGATGTTCCCGATGAGGACCAGGTCGCTCATGCGAGCCCCTTTCTTGACCAACACATCGGCGTCGAGGTGGGTGCCCTTCCAGTCGCCCTCGATGTACACGGCGTCGACGCCATCGACCGCTTGGGTTCCGATTCCAGACAACTCACCCGTGCCATTGGCCGTCACGACGACCCGACCCATGATTCCGTCCATTGGCATCGCGGAGTTTTGGAACAGTTGGCCGCGGAAGTTCATGCCCTGGTCTTCCCAGGTGCCATAGGCGGCTCCCACGAGGTCGCACCCTTCCTTTTGGACCTGGGCAGAGTATCGGGACCATGCCAGCTGAACCACCTTTGCTCCGAGGGCGTTTGGCCCGTGGACGTCGCACTCGGCGTCGATTGCCGGGTTGTCCAACATGTCCTTGAATTCCTGTTCCAAATCATCGGCGGTATGCGCAAGGTCGGGAGAGTCGGCGCAGGCAGAAGCAAAGACGGCGAACGGGATGAGTGCGAAACGAATCATGGGGTGCTCCGGGTGGTTTAGATTGTGCCGTCTTGGCGGCGCAGGGAGTAAAACGGAAGAACGAAGCAAAAGGTTTATAGGTGGCCCTAAAAAAAATTGAAATCGCTGCACGCGGGCGCTCCGGTGCGGGTGATCGCGGGGTGAAGAGCCGCGCCAAGCTTTGTCGGCTCGGCTGCATCAAACCCACTGAGCTCCACCCCAGAACGGAATGGCGGCTTCTTGCTGCCCCCGCCTGAGGCTGAGGCAAGTGAAAAGCAGCGCGCCTCGGTTGCGGCAGCGCGGGGCCTGGAGTGAGCGCGTGCGGACAAACAAAAGCGGGCGCCCGAAGGCGCCCACTATGCATGGTTGGTGAGGAGTCTACTTGCAGACTGCCAGCGCACCGATGAAGTGACCGCGACCGTCGAACGCTCCATCGATTCCCCCAATGAGCATCAACTCGCGGGCCTGGGAGCCCTTCCGGACCAGCACGTCGGCATCCAAGTGGTTGCCCATCCAGTCGCCTTCGATCGCGACGGTGGAGATGTCGCCGTCGGGGCTGACGCTAGACCCGTTCAGCTCGCCGGCGCCATTGCTGGTGACGATCACCTTTCCACGGATTCGGTCCATCGGCTTCCCAGAGGTGTGAAACATCTGACCCCGATACTCCAGTCGCTGGTCCTTCCACGCGCCGAATGCGGCGCCGACCATTTTGCAGCCCTCTTTCGCAACGCCCCGTTCAAACCGCTCAGCGGCGACCTTCACCACCCGCTGGCCAAGCGTCGCCGGCCGCGGTTTTTCGATGGTGCCGATGGCTTGAGGGGATTGATTGCCCGCCAGCACCGGCCGCGGTCCGTTCGCGGAACGCTCGGCATCGACTTCATGCTCCTCGACAAGTTCCCGAAACTCGGTCTCCAAGTCGTCGGAGGCCTGAGTGAGGTCGTCGGCGTCGGCGCAGGCGGTGGCGAAGAAGGCGAAAGGAATGAGTGCAAAACGAATCATGGGAGGCTCCTGGTGTGTGGATGTTGTGCCACCGTGGCGGCGCAGCGAGTAAAGCGGAAGGAGCCACAAAAAGGTTTATGCCTGTGCGCAAAAAAAAACTGAAAACGCTGTACGTGGGTGCATTGAAGTCGCAAGTATGTGGGTTAAGCCCTCCGCCTTGGAGGCGAAATGTCGCGAGTTTTGATGGGGCCCTTGACCCGTGCGGTTGTCGTGGAGAACCCCGATCCATCGTTGGATTCGTTGCTGGAGGAGCAGGGCATTTCCGTCACGCGACTCGACGTCACTCCGGGTGAAGCCAAATTGGTCGAGATTTTGCGCGAGACCCAAGCCCAGATTTTGTTCAAGCGGTCACGGGTGCCGGTTACGCGCGAGATGATCGAGTCTTGCCCCGACTTGTTTGCCATCCAGCTGTGTTGCATCGGAGACGACTCGGTGGATAAGCAGGCGTGCGCCGACCACGGTGTCTTGGTGTTCAATGACCCGGTGTCCAATGGGCGGAGCGTGGTCGAGCTGGTGGTGGCCCATCTCATTGCCCTTTCTCGGCGGTTGTTCGAGACGGACCTCGTGTGTCGCCAAGGCATCTGGGAAAAGAACAACCTCGAGCGGTACGAAGTGCGGGGGAAGGTGCTGGGGGTGTTGGGGCTCGGCAACATCGGTCGCCAAGTGGCCCGCACAGCCGAGGCCTTGGGAATGAAGATCGCTTTTTACGACTCTCGTTTCGCAGCCGCTGAGGTGGGCCAAGAGTTCGGTTGGGAAGTGGCGAATAGCATCGATGACCTGATGATGTGCAGCGACTACGTGTCGGTTCATTTGTCGGCATCAAACTCGCAGGGCGAATCAAACCAGGGCATTCTCAGCCGCGAGCGATTGATGAAACTTGGACAAAATCGGCCCGAGAACTCACCCCGCATTTTCGTGAATTTGGGTCGAGGGTTCCTCCATCACCCCGAGGACCTCTTGGCGGCAATCGACGCCGGGGTGATCCGCCGAGCAGCGGTGGACGTCTACCCTCAAGAACCGCGCGGAGGTGAGGCGTGGTCCAACCCGTATGAGCAGGAACCGAGGGTTGCCGTGACTCCCCACATCGGCGCAGCCACCCAGGAGGCCCAGCCGCGCATTGCCCGACGAGTCGCGTGGACCATCGGCCAGTTTTCATCGTGCGGAACCGTTCGCGACATGGTGTTCGGGCCGCGCTCCCGTCTGGGTCTTGTGGACCGAGAGGCGCAAGGAAAAGTGCTGCTTGCTGTGGCTCACAGCACGGCTCGCGGAACGAAACGGGCCGTCGACGACGCCATCTTCAAAGCGGGTGCGAGCAACCTGAGTTCCGTGCACAAAGACTTTGAGGGCCTTGGAATTGCCTATGACCTCTCCGTGATTGATCGGCCCATGACGGAGCAAGAAGTCCACACCTTGGTCGATGAGGCCGCTCGGGTGTCCGGAGACCCCACCGCGATTCGGAGTGTTCGACAGCTTCGGCTGTGACGCCGCCCCTATTCTTCGGATTCGGCGGGCTCTGATTCGCTTGGGGCGCGGGTCTCGAGCGCATCGATGCGCTGGGCGATGGCCGCTCCGTGGGCGTCATCGGCGTACAACAGCCAAGACAGGCTGGTGGCATCGTCCAACGTGACGTCCGTTTGCCGCAAGGTCTGCAGGTAGTAATCCACCAGAATGTCCAGCAACTCCTCGGGGTCCTTGTTCACCACGAATGGGGCCGACTGGCTTCGGACCGGGTCGCCGTCCGCATGAATCAACGCCCCAGCTTGGGTGAGGGCGTTGATCACGTGCCGCACGTGACGCGTCGGAACCGGCGGATCGGTTTTTCGGCACCGACGTGCGGTGTCGCCCACCGTGTACCGAAGCGTGTTCTTTCGTTTGCGTTGCACCCGCTCGGAGATGTGGTCGACGAACTCGTGAACCACCGTATGACGGATGACTTGAGTGAGGGGGTTGACCCCCATTTTATCGAGCAAGCTGCGCATCTCGGCCGCGGCGCCATCGAGGGGAGGGAGCCCATCACCCGACTCTTCATCGGTGGTGTCTTCGTCGGGTGCTGTGCTCCGGGGATCGAAGATCTTGTACCCACCGGCCCGTTCCGCGCGGGCGAGGCCCACGAGACCCTTGTCGCGAGCGGCTTCCAGAAACCGAGCAAACCCGCTGAACCCGAAGTCGGATTCGTTGAATGTCGGATCCTTTCGTTGCATGGATTGCTTGATGACGCCCGCCAGAACGGCTTGCGGATCGTCCTTTTGGATGCCTTCGAGTGTCTCGACCAGGAACTCGAAGGCCTCGTCTTTGGACATCGTGTGCCCGGTGTCCTCCGGCGTCGAACTCGCCGTGTCGGTCTCCCGCGGCTTTTCCGCCTGCTTTGTCCGGCGGCGTTTGATGGATTCGTAGAAGATGAATTCGTCGCATGCCGCGATCAACAGCCGGCTTGTGCTCGACCGGGTGCCAATGCCCACAACCCGTTTATTCATCGAACGGAGGCGCATCACAAGGGGGGTAAAGTCGGAGTCGCCGCTCAAGATGACGTAGGTGTCGATGAAGTCGCGGGTGTAGGCGAGGTCCATCGCATCAACCACCAACGCGATGTCCGCTCGGTTTTTGTCGTGGCCTCCGTAAGACGGAAGTTCGAGCATCTGCACGCCGGCTTCCAGCAGTTGGCCTTTGTGCCTCGCGTACCGTCCCCAATCGCCGTAGGCGCGGGCCTCGAGAATGCGCCCCTTGTCCTTGAGGCGGTCCATGACGGCTTTGATGTCGAACCGCCCGAGCCGCTCTTTTTCACACCCAGCTGAAATGTTTTCGAAATCAATGAGAACGCATAAGTTCTGTTCCAAGACGATATCCTTTGGTGTCCTCTTCCGTGAGGAGCGTTGGCCCGGAGCCCGGCGCCGCAAGGGGTATAGCGGTTCGACCGATGGGGCACAAACGGGTAGTGACCTGAGGGGGAATAATGGCTGCATTCGACCAATTTTCAGGCACCAACACCTACATCGCCGACGACGCGCTGCTCTCCAGTGTCAATGCTGCCATTGCGCTGGAACGGCCGCTGCTGGTCCGCGGCGAGCCCGGAACCGGAAAGACCATGCTCGCGCGGTCGGTGGCCGAGAGCCTCGGACGGCCGTTGTTCAACTGGCATGTGAAGTCGACGACGCTGGCGAAGGAAGGTCTGTACACCTACGACGTCGTGCAGCGCTTGAACGACAGTCGGTTCCCCGATGACTCGGGGAGAAACGTGTCCGACATTCGGTCGTACATCAAGATGGGGGTCCTCGGGCAGGCATTTCAAGCCGACGAGCGTGTGGTGGTCCTGATTGACGAGATTGACAAAGCCGACATCGAGTTTCCCAACGACCTGCTGCGCGAGCTCGACGAAATGGCGTTCTCCATCCCGGAACTGGACGAGACGGTGTCTGCAAAGCATCGACCCATCACCATCATCACTTCCAACGCCGAAAAAGAGCTCCCGACCGCATTCCTGCGTCGATGCGTGTTTCACTACATTGAGTTTCCGACACGGGATCGCCTGCGTCGAATCGTGGATGCGCACCTTCCCGACCTGGACAACGACCTGGTCGAGCAGGCCGTGTTGCGCTTTTATGGCGTTCGGAAGATCAAGGCGCTGAAGAAGAAGCCCAGCACGAGTGAATTGCTGGACTGGTTGGTCGTGTTGGCATCGGCGGGTGCCAACCCCGATGACATTGCGTCGAAGCTTCCGTTCCTGGGGACATTGATCAAGCAGGAACAAGACCTCGAGACCGTCGCTGCGGCGATGAGGCGGGGGCAGGGCGGAGCCTGACCATGTTTGATTTGTTGCTCTTCAACCTTCGCACCCAAAACGTGGGCGTCGGCCTTGGGGAGTGGTTGACCTTCTTGAAGGGGATTCGCGACGGACTGGTGGTCGACTTGGAGGGGCTGTATACCTTCGGCCGGGCGGTGTTGATCCAGTCGGAGAATCAGTTCGACGCCTGGGACATTGCGTTCGAGTCCACCTTCGCGGGCGTGGAGCTGATGCCCGAACTGTCGCCCGAACTGCTGGACTGGCTCAAAGACGCCGCTGCGATCGACGGGGAGGTGGTGGAGCTCGATGTGCCGTTCGATGAGATTCGGCGGCAGTTTTACGAGCGCTTGAAAGAACAAACCGAGCGCCACGACGGTGGGGACCGCTGGATCGGAACGGGCGGGACATCGCCCTACGGCAGTCACGGTCGGTCGCGCAACGGCATCCGTGTCGGCAGCGGCGGCCACCGCAGCGCAATTGCGGTGGCAAGCGAGCGGCGGTGGCGGAACTACCGCAGCGATGCCAGGCTGGACGTCCGAGACTTTCAGGTCGCGCTTCGCGCGCTTCGAAAGCTGACCCGAGATGGTCCCGAAGAACTGGATGTCGGGCGCACGATTCGCAAGACGGTCGACAACGGTGGAGAGATTGAGTTGGAGTTTGCGCGGGCCAAGCAGAATCGGGTGCACCTTGTTTTGCTGTTGGACACCGGGGGATCGATGGACCACCATGCGCGGTTGGTTTCTCGGCTGTTCACGGCAGCCAAAGCCATGAAAGGGTTCAAGTCGATCACCACATTGCACTTCCACAACGTGCCGTATGGATACCTCTACAAGGACTTCGCCACCCACCAGCGCGTGCCCATTGAGGACGTGCTCGCCACCATGTCCCCCCATCACCGTTTGGTCTGGGTCGGTGATGCGTCGATGGCGCCTTGGGAACTCTTTGGGCGGCATCACGGAAATCCGTGGGGAGATCCGGAGCGCGAGCCGGTCGGACTCAACGGCTTGGGTTGGCTCAAGCGGGTTCGCGACGTTTGCAACGCATCGGTATGGCTCAACCCGGATCCGGAGCGGTTCTGGGACCATCCAACGGTGTCGGCAATCGGCGCCATTTACCCCATGTTTCCATTGACACTGGATGGTCTGCGGGACGCCGTCGCTCACCTCCGTTCGCCGGGCTGAGTTCGTGGGGGCCGCCGGTCCTTTGCACGGATGGCCGTGTGCGTCGGGTGCGAACGCGGTTAGTGAACCGTCGCACTCTTTTTAGTTGGAGCCCACCATGGATATTCACGGAAACTCGTTCCTCGTTACCGGCGGCGCAAGCGGCATGGGAAGAAACTTCACGCTCAACTTGGCGAAGCTGGGCGGAAATGTTGCATTTTGCGACCTGAACGAAGAGGCGATTGCCGCAGTCGAGGCGGAAGGTGCCGAGCTGCCCGGCAAAGTGATTGGCTTCAAAGCCAACGTGGCGGTTGAAGAGGAAGTGGTGGGGTTGATCGCTTCGGTCCGTGACGCTTTGGGTGGACTCGACGGTGTGATCAACAACGCCGGAATTTTTCGGGATGGGTTGTTGGTCAAGCCCGACCGTGAGACGGGCGCCATCAAGAAGATGAGCCTGCAGAAATGGCAGCAGGTGTTGGACGTGGACTTGACCGGACCGTTCTTGGTCTCTCGAGAGTTCGCAGCCGCAGCCGTTGAGAACGGGCACGGTGGCGTCATCGTGAACATTTCGTCGATCTCCCGCCACGGAAACATGGGTCAATCGAACTATTCGGCAGCCAAGGCCGGGTTGGTCGCCGACACAAAGCTGTGGGGCAACGAGTTGGCGCGCTACGGGATCCGCACGGGCGCGATCGCACCGGGTTTCGTCGACACCCCCATTCTGCAGGGGATGCGTCCCGAAGTGCTGGAGCGATTGGTGAAGCTCATCCCATTGCGGCGCCCCGCGGATCCAGACGAGATCTTTTTGGCGGTGAAGTTCGTCATCGAGTGTGACTTCTTCACGGGTCGCTGCATCGACGTTGACGGCGGTCAAGTCCTGTAGTCACTCACCCCGGAAGTGTGCCGTGGCCAAGTCGCCCAAGGCGCGGGGTGAGTCGTACGGGACCATGTGGCCACCGGGCACGGTGACCACGCGCACGTCGGGAATGGTCATGGCTCGAAGCGTCCGGATTTCATCCGGGTACCAACTGTTCTCACCCCAGACCACAAGGGTCGGGCAGCGAATCTGGCGGAGCACATCGAGGTAGGTGCTCTCCCGGAACGGATAGGGGCCGCGCACCATGTGCAACGGGTCGAATGACCACCGCACACCGACGTTGTCTCGCACGGTTCCATGGTGGGCCAGCTCGGCGGCAAAATCCGAGTCGAGGCCGGGGTGCCGCTTTGCGAGTCTTGCTGCGGCGTCATCGACCGTGGCGATGCGGATCGGCCCGGGGGGACTCCGCAGTTGGTCGAGGTGGTCGCGGATGCGCACCACGGTGTTGGGCTCGCCCCATTCGATCGCTCCCAGACCCTCGGCCACCACCAATCGGTGCACGGCCTCGGGGCGAACAGCCGCGTAAATGGTGGCGACGGTCCCACCCATGGAGTGCCCCAACAGGTCGACGCGACCCCCCAGTTCGCGAACAAGCGCATCAACGTCTGGGAGCAAGTCGGCAAAGTGATAGTAGCCGCCTGCGCCAATGTGGTCGGATTGACCAAAACCGCGTTGATCGAGAGCGAGCCAACGCCCCGGTTGGTCGCGGGCCACTTTTGTAAACGCCGCCCCATGGTCCAACCACCCGTGCAAACAGACCACGGGTACGCCTTCGCTTGATGCGGATAGCTCGCGCACGTGCAGGTTCAGTCCGCGGGTGTGGAGGGTCCAAGAACTCATTTGCGCATCATTAGCGCGCTCATTCCGCTTGGGCATGAGATACTCCATGCTGGGGGTGGAAATCCATGGCCACGGTGTTGATCATTGACTGCTACGTCGAGGGCGATGGCTCCGAAAACTATCGGCGCCTGATGCCCGACCGAACAATCGATGCGTGGCGGCCCGATCTGGAGGCCCCGCCCCAGTCGCCTGACCAATACGACGCCATCATGATCACCGGCTCGGCCGCCTGCGTGACGGCACCGGAACCTTGGATGGATTTGGTCATGGCGTTTTTGCAGAGTGCAGCGGCGCTGAGAGTGCCGGTCCTGGGCATCTGCTTTGGGCATCAAATTCTTGCGGCTGCGGTGTTCGGAGTGGACGCGGTGCGCAAATCGCGAACCCCGGAGATTGGGTGGTATCGCGTCCAGTCCGTGGTCCACAACCCACCGATTTTCGACGGCTTAGATTCGTCGTTTACGGCGTTTATGTCGCACTTTGATGAAGTCGAGCCTCGCGATGGGATGACGGTTCTGGCGCAGACTGACCGGTGCTCGGTGGCGAGCTACCGCGTCGATGGGTACCCCATGTGGGGCGTCCAGTTCCATCCAGAGATGGCGCAACAAGAAGCCGAAGAACTGGTTGTGCTTCGCATCACCGGGCGGCCGGATTTGGGCTTTGACGTCGACGCAACATTGTCGGCCAGTCGCGACTCGACGGCGCTGGCTCAGCGCTTGTTCGCCAACTTTTTTGCAGCGTCGTGATCGCGGTTGCGGCGTTGATGGCGCCGTTCGCTTTCGCAGTCTGCGATGCCGAACCGGCGCTGACTCAACTGGATGAGGGGGTTTTGGTCGAGGCAACAGGGGAGGTTGGTCCCGGTCCGGTCCCCTGTCGGTCGATGGTGCTGGGTCGGGCAAATCAGGTCGACCTCCAGCGTCTGAAGGCAACGATTCGGCACTGGGATGACTCGCGAACGGTCCTTCGTGAGGATCGGCTGAACCTCATTGATGGCGCTTGGGTGCTCTCGATGCCCGAGCTGGATGAGCGGGATCGGTATGTTGTTCGCGCGTGGGGCGTTGCGGGTCCGCAGTGGCCACTTCACACGTTTGAGCCGCGAATCATCGAGACCCGAATGACGTGGGAGCCGCAACAGCGCCCCAAGTTTGGGCCCGGCGGCAACGTCGCCCTGACGGTCCAGCGTCGGCTCATCGTTGACGACGACGGGGTGGCGCACGTGTGGTTTCCACCGGGCACCACCGAGCAGCATTGCACAGGCTCGAAGACAGGGACCCATCTCCCGCTCGGGTGTGCCCTGATGGCCACTTCACCGGATGCGCAGTTCGATGTTGGTTGGGTCGAACCGGCCAGCAGCACGAGCTTTGAGATTCAACTGGACTCCCATGAGCGCTTGCATCTGGTTGGGGTGGCCGTAGCGAGCGCCGGCCTTGAGGCGGATGCGTCACCGGATGATGGCGTGCGGTTTACGGGGCCAGGGGTGGTCTCCATTCGAATCACTGAGCTGGCCGGGATTCCTGTGGCGGATCGAGCGCTTGCGGATGTGGAGCATGGCAGTCGGGCGCAAAGCATGCCTGAGCCCAGCGTTGGCCTGGCCTACAAAGGCGCCGAGATTTCCCTCGACCAAGTGGGCGACGTCCTCCAACTGGTCCGCGACCAGGTGGTTCGGGGAACGCTTCCGTCGATGCATCCGCTCAAGCCGCGGTCGTTGATGGCGGTGCGAGCATCGGGGTGGGCCACTCCGTATGAGTCGGCGTTGTTGCTGACTCGATACCTGGAGCAGCTTGGATTTCAAGCATTTGCCGTACCCGTTCGGCCAAGTTCTGCCGGTGTTGCCGTGGCGGGCGCACCGGTGGGGTACACCGGTGCCGTGGTCTTGGCGGAGAAGCAGGGTCAAACGGCATGGCTCGATCCATCTTGTGCCGCGTGCGCCGTGGGTGAAGTGGATCCGACGCTGTGGGGGGGAGCGGCATTCCACCGCGTCGTGCGCTCGCTTCCCGAATCCCCCCCCGAGGTGTTTGAGCAGACGATCGAAGAGGGCGATGTGGTCATCCGGCTCTCCGGACCGGCAGCGGTCCGGATGCGTCAAGCCATCATGGAAATGCCCCGAGACGCATCGCGCGCCCGCCGAATCGCGGAACTGTTTGGCGGCGGTGGTGCAACGCTGGTCTCAATCGACGGTGTTCGCCCTTTGGGCAGCCCGATGGAGATTCGCGTACGGCCTCAATCCCGCAGGTAAGGGTAGCCTTGGGGCTTGACCACGAAGACGGAGCAGGCCGCCCGTCGGACAAGTTGTTCCGACATGCTCCCGAGAAGAAGGCTCTTGAAGCCTTTGCCGCCATGCGTGCCGGTAACGATCAAGTCGAGGTCGTGCTCATCGATCAGACCGATGCCCACTTCCAGCCAGTCCCCACCGGTCACAATCATTTTCAGCGGCGAGTTCTTGAGTTGCTTTCCGGCTTCACGAGCCCGCTTGCGCTCCAGTTCAACTGCATCGAGAATCGCGGTCTCCCCTTTGCGGATGGCGGTCTCGACCACATCGTCATTCGGCGCGCTGACGAGACGTTTCTTCAGCTCGCGGTCCAGGTCGTCGACCACGTGCAGCACAAACAACTGAGCGTCGTAGTCGCTTGCCAGTTGAAGGGCCATCGACAATGCGGCGTGCGAGACTTCGGAGAAGTCGGTGGGAACAAGAATGCGTTTAATGGCCTGCATGGTGCCTCCAGTGTTGCGAGAACTTACATCACTGACGGCGAGTTTGCTGGTCCTGCAATGTGAAACTTCTGCTTGGGACCGCGCTTGCCGAGGGCATAGACGGTCAGCGCGCCATCAAAGGTGACCACGCCCACGGTGGGCGTGTCGCCCGGCGTTTGGCTTGCGAAGTGAATGGTGTACGCGTCTTCTTCGCCTTGGTGGAGCGGCTCGGGAGTGCCGTTCGGAAGCGAGACGACCCAGGCCGGTGATGCCTCTGCGGCGCTGTCCGATTCGCGGGTAAACACCACCCATGCGCTGGACCCATCGCTGGTCATGTCGAGGGTGCCGATTTCCACTTTCGGCAGAATGGCCTGCTCTTCGGGTGCTTGTCCGGGGCGCGCGATGCAGAAGCGGAATCCCTTGCCACTGCTGGGTATCCAGGCGAGAGCCAGCCCGTCTTCAACCGGTGCGGCGACCTGTGCGCGTCCTGGAAAAGTGGGGGGAACCCGCATGGGCTCGCCCATGCCGCGGCTGCTGATTGGGACGATGACGCCGCCCTTTGACAACACATGGGGAATGGGACCCGGAACGAATCCCCGGGCGGTGGGCATGGTTTTCCCGAATGTGGGTTCGAGCCCCTCGTCTGTCAGCTTGTCCACTCGGATTGTGGGTCCGTGGCGCGAGATGCCGAAGAGCAGGACCTCGCCATCGATCACCCGAACCTCCGGACGAACCACGGGCGCGTAACCAAGCTTCACCGACCGAGATTTGACGACTTTCCCGCCTCGACCGAGGGTTGAAAACTGCACCATCGCGCCGCCTGGGCGGTCCAGAAGCGTCGTGCCGAGGAATCCATCGCCGATCGCAACCAATGCGTTGGCAACGGCGAGGTCAGCAGGGACGGGAAGCCGCGCGGTGGACCCCGTCCAGCCCTTCCCGGCGGTGCCCGTTGCAATGCGGAGGCTCGGCTTGCCTTGGCGGTCCGGATTTTCCCACGTGACCGCAATCTTGCTTCCGTTCACAGCGAGTTGCGGGTCTTCCACATGCACCGAGGCAATGCCGATGTCCTCGGCGATGGTGACCCCGCCTTGGATGCCATCATCCAGTTGCGCATCCGTCATCGTTGCGCTGCCGAAGTCGGTGTTTTGGACATCCGCTCCAGTCAGGTCCGCCCGAGTGAAGTCGGTGCCGTCGACGGTGGCGTTCGCCCATTCCGATTCCGTGAGGTCGGCGGAATTGAGGCACGCCCCGGTGAGGTCGGTTTGCGTCAGCGCAGCCCCGGCCATTTTGACTTGGGTGAGATCGGATGACATCAGCTTGGTTTCGTTCAGGTCTGCCCCGGAAAGGTTTGCTTCCCGCATCTGCGCACCGGTCAGGTTGGCTCGCGATAAATCCGCCTCAACCATGTAAGCTTCCGCGAGATCGGCTGCGGACAAATCTGTGCCAACCAGAACGGCCCGTTTGAGCCGCGCGCCTGTGAGCATGGCCCGCGCCAA
Organism: Myxococcota bacterium; assembly: GCA_036156175.1. Taxonomy (GTDB): domain Bacteria; phylum Myxococcota_A; class UBA796; order UBA796; family UBA796; genus UBA796. The sequence goes on along the minus strand of JAYZVA010000207.1, from coordinate 24,269 downwards.
GCTGCCGTCCGAGACGTCGGCGTCGGTCAGGTCGGCACCCGCCAAGTCGGCGTCGGACAGGTCGGCTTCTCCCAGGTAGGCGTCGCGCCATCGCGACCGCATGGCTGAGATGTTTTTCAACACTGCGCCAGTCAGGTCTGCCCCGCTCAGGTCCGTCTGACTCAGTTCGGCATCCGTGAGGTTGCATCCGGACAGGTCCGCCTTCTGGAGGTTCACACCGGTCAGATTCACGCCGGTGAGGTTCTTGTCAGCGAGGTCTGCTGCGAACAAATCGATTCGTGTGCTCAACCCACGGCTGGCGTTGAACTCGTCGACTTTTTCCTGTTCGAGTAGCTGAAGCAGCTCCATGAGGGCCTCCTTGAAACGTAGCCAAAACAGTTATCGCGCGCGCATTCGAAAGCCACAGCGATTTTCTGAACGTCACACGGTCGATGCACAGTCAGCAGGATTGCTCGAATCTGGTACCCTTGCGGCGTGCTGAACTGGACACCAAAGACCCGCGCTTGGGGCGCCAGCCGCAAGGGAGACCAGCATTCTCGAAACGAGGATGCGTTTGTCTTGCTCGATCACCCCGTCCGCACCCGGGGCGTGGCCGACCGCGGATGCGTGTTCGCGGTCGCCGATGGGGTGAGCACCGTCGCTGACGGTCACTGGGCGAGCCGACTGACCATCAGCCGACTGAGTCAATTCTTTGATTCCCACCTCGATCCGACGCCCACAGCGATGGTGTCCCTCATCTCGGAGATTGATTGGGAAATTCGGGGCGAACGTCAGGGCAAGGCGGCGTGCACGGTTGCGGTGGCATGGGTCCATGAAGGCCGAGTCCACGGATTTCAGGTGGGTGATTCGCACATCTTTCGAGTTCGGGGTGCCAATGTGGAGCGGCTCACCGTGGGGGCCGAAGACTCCGGGCGCAAACTCGACAACTTTTTGGGTATGGGCCCTGAGGTGAGTGAAGTGATCGAACTCAGCGACCACGATGTGGTTCCGGGGGATGCGCTGTTCTTGGTCACGGACGGCGTGACTGCATTCGTCTCCGCCGATGAGTTGGGGCGGGTGTGGTCGGTTTCGAATGGCGATCCGGCGGCAGCCACGCAAGCGGTCATGGGCGCTGTGGCTCGCAACAAGGGGCCGGATGATGCAACGGTGGTGGCTGCACTGGTGCTTTAGGGGATCGACGGCCGCCGGATCCCAATCATCTGCGCCATCAGTCGGATGCATTGCGCGCTGTAGCCGTACTCGTTGTCGTACCAGGCATACACAACCGCTTTCGTGCCTTCAACAATGGTCGCGGTCGCATCAATGATGCATGCATGGTCGTTTCCAACCAGGTCGATGCTGACGACGTCCGGAGCCGCCGTCCAGTCGATTTGGTCCTGCAGTGGACCGCCCAGGGATGCGCGCCGGAGGCACTCGGTGAGCGCCTCACGGTCGGTTGCTTGGGCGCGGGTGCGTTTCAGGATCGCAAGCGACACGTTAGGGGTTGGAACCCGGATTGCCGAGGCCGTGAGTTTGCCGGCGAGGCTGGGGAGCGCCTTGGCCGCAGCGGTTGCCGCGCCGGTGGTCGTGATGACCATGTTCATGGATGCGCTGCGATTGCGTCGCGCCTTGGGGTGGTAATTGTCGGTCAGGTTCTGGTCGTTGGTGAAGGAGTGCACGGACTCAATGTGTCCGGAAACAATGCCATATTTGTTGTCGAGTACCGCCAGTGCCGGCACCACGGCATTGGTTGTGCAACTGGCTGCCGAGACAACGGACTGCCCAGCGGGCAGGGCCGTACTGTTGACCCCAAACACAATGTTTGGGATGTCGCCTTTGCCCGGCGCAGTCAACAATACGCGCGATGCACCCGGCGCTCTCAGGTGTTGCTCCAAGCCGTTTCGGTCTCGCCACTTCCCCGTGTTGTCGATCACGAGGGCATCGTTGATTCCATGCGCCGTGTAGTCGATGTCACTTGGTGAACTGGCGTAGAGGAGCTTTACTCGATTGCCGTTGATGATGAGCTCGTTGTTCTCGCGATCGAGATCGATGCTGCCTTGGAACGGTCCATGAACGGAGTCGCGACGCAATAGGCTCGCGCGCCGAGCCAGGTCCGCTCCGCCCTTGGGTCGCACAACAATGGCCCGCAAGCGCGCTTTTTGTCCCCCGCCGACCTTGTTCACCAGCATCCGCGCAAGCAGTCTTCCAATCCGTCCAAATCCATACAACACCACATCGGATGGTCCGCGGTCGTTCGTCGTTTCGGTTTTCAGCGACGCCACCGCCGCGTCCACGTACTCAATCAGGTCAAGGTTGGAGGCTCGCGCAGAGCGAACCAGCTTTGCGACGTCGATCCGAGCTGGGGGCAAGCGAAGTTCGGTCAATCGCTGCAGGACGGCCGTGGATTCCGCCATGTTGATGGCCGTCTTGCCGTCGAACTTCCGAGCGTATTTGTGGGCTTTGATCAGCGATACCGGTGTCCGGTGGTGAAGCGGTTTCCCGTAGATCGTCACGATGATGTTGTGTTCTCGGTACAGCGTTCCAATCAAAGGAACCATTCGCTCCGCGAGCTTCTCTCGTTGGGTCCAATCGAGAAAATGGGGGTCGGTCGTCATCGTGCTGGGCCTCCTTCGGTTGGGGGTTCATGCTTGAGGCGGGCGGCCACGGCCTCGACGCATTCTGCGGCCGTCGGAAATTCCCCGTGTTGCTTTGAGGCGACGGTGATCCCGTCGACGATGACGTCGAACACCCCGCGACCGCCTTCCACGCAGCGGGTGCGCACGCCGAGCTTGGCGTCGATCAGGGCCGCCACCCGGGCCGCCCTTGGACCGTAGTTTCAGACTCTGCAATAGTGGATTTCGATGGCGATCATGATTCCTCCCACGGCTCGACGGGCACCGACCATTCCGGCATTGGTTCTGGGTCCGGGATGGGCCAGGTGTCGCCCCAGTGGCTGCGCCCACCATCCACGGTCATGACCTGACCGGTGATGTAGGCTCCAGCGGGTGAGGCCAGATAGGCGACCATCCAGGCAATCTCATCAACGGTCCCAAGACGCTTCGCCGGGATTTGCTGCTGAGCTTGCGCCACCATGGCTTGCGCATCCGGGTAGTTGGACAGGCCCGAGGATGCGATCACGCCGGGTTGCACCGCATTGATCTGGATTCCAGCGAATGCCCACTCCACGGCCAGGGTCTTGGTCAGACCCTCCACTCCAGACCGGGCGGCGACGGAGTGGGCCATTCCCGGGAAGCCGCGGTGGGTGTTCATGGTGATGTTCACGATTCGACCGCCGCCGTGTTCAAGCATCCAAGCGTTGGCAACCGCCTGGGTCATGTTCCAAGTTCCAGTCAGGTTGGTGGCCACAACGGCATCAAAGCCTTTTGGGCTGATCATCTGCGCGGGGCTGAAGAACTGACCGCCGCCATTGTTCACCAGGATGTCGATCCGGCCGAACTCTGCCACTGCGCCCGAAACCAATGCATCCACTTGGTCGCGATCCCGGATGTCCGCGACCCGGCCGTGGACGGTTGCGCCAAGTTCCCTGCTCAGTCCTCTGGCGGCCGCATCGATGCGTTCGCTGTTGCGCGACGCGATGATGACGGTGGCCCCCAAACGCGCCAGCTCTCGGCTGCATGCGGCGCCGATTCCGGAACCGCCACCGGTGACAATTGCGACCCGGTTCTGGAGCAGGTTTTCGCGAAAGATGGAGGAAGGCATGCGGTCCCGTAGCGCATGAGCGCATTCAACGCTTCGTTCATGGGTGATGTTTTTGTGTCAGGATGGGGCATGCGTTTGTTGGTGACCGGAGCATCGAGTTTTGTGGGGGCGCATTTCTGCGTGCGTGCTGCCGCCAGTCACGAGGTCCTGGCGCTGCACCACACCACGCCGTTGCGGTTGAATGGTGTGACGCCGCTGAAAGCGGATCTGCGGCACCGGCGCGACGTATCGAAGGTGAGTCGCGAGCGCTTTGATGCGGTGGTCCATCTTGCGACGAAGGTCAAAGGTAAGTCCGCACAGGAAACCAACGCAGCGCTCATGGATGCGGTCTTGAGCCTAAACGTGCCCATCATTTACGCCTCCAGCACCGTAGTTCATTGGTCAAAACCCAGTCCCTACCGAGACAGTCGTCGGGATGACGAGCAGCGGCTTTTGGCGTCGGGGTTGCCCTTCGCCACGGTTCGACCCAGCGCCCCTTACGGCCCCCGGCTCGTCAATCACCGGCCGCGGCACAAAGAGAGCTTTCATACCTTGGCCGATTGGGTGCGCAATTCCCCCGTTGTCCCGGTGATCGGAGATGGACAGTACCGCCGGCAACCCATTCACGTGAATGACTTTTCGGATTCAATTCTGTCGTTGTTGGACCGCGATCTCCCCAACCGCGCCTTTGACGCGGGAGGCGGCGAAGCCCTGACCATGAATCGGATCGTGGAATGTTTGGCACGCGCGATGAACCGTTCGGTCCGGCCGCTGCATCTGCCGAAGGCGCTGTTTGTTCAGCTTGCGCGGGTCGCGCCGAATTTTGACCCGGATCTGATCGCGGCGGTGGACGAGGACGAAGTGACGAATAACGATGAATTGCAAGAGGCGACGGGCGTGACTTGTCGTCCGTTCAACAAGGGGGTTCGATGCCTCATCTGATCAAAAAGGCCGAGAGAGTTGACGACGATGTCTGCGGTCGGGTGGCGTGTTCGCGGACCAATTCCCAGCCGGACTGGGCACCCCGCTTCAAGGCCGTGTTGCCCACCGGTCCAACCGACTTTTGGGGGGCGTAGACGATGCGTACGGGACTGGTTGGTCTGGTGTTGTTGGGTTGCGGTGGGGGAGACGGCGATGAGGAGCGGGGTGGCAACGCGGCACCCGGGCCTCTCGCAATTGAGATTCATCCCGCGAATCCGACCGCGGCGGATGACCTCACGGTGGACGTTGTGATTCCGTCGGAGGATCCAGAAGGAAAGCCGGTCGAGTACCTCATCGAGTGGTACGTCGATGGCGAGCTGCTCAACGGCGTCGATACCATGACCTTGGAAAGCATGTTCACCGTCCGTGGTGAGCGTTGGTCCGTGTTGGTGACCGCGTTTGATGGCGTGCTGGAAGGCGGCCAGGCGATGGCCAGCGTCGACATCGTGAACAGCGAGCCAACGATCGATAGCATCGTTGTCATGCCCGCCGAGGTTCGCGAAAAGTCGGAGGTCACTTGCGAGTACTCGGAGCCCGTGGATCTCGACAACGATGTGATTCAACAGACCCAAGTCTGGTCTGTGAATGGCGCGGAGTTGGACATCCGAGGCTCGCTCTTTGGAACCGACTTCCGCAAGGGCGATGAACTCGCCTGCGTTGTGTACGCAGACGATGGCGTTGGCGATGCGGTCCCGCACATCAGCGCGCCGGTCGTCGTCTTGAATACGGAACCGTATGTCATTGGGTGTTCCTTGCACGACAACGAACCACTGGACAACGCACCCATCGATGCGGTGAGCGAAGGATTCGTCGACGAGGACAACGACCCGGAGGGCTACCTCTATCAGTGGTACGTCAACGGAGCACCGGTCTCAACGGATGCATCGTTGACGACCGACAAGTTCAATGCGGGCGACAACGTCTACGTCGAATGCACGGCCTGGGATGGCGAGCAAGCGGGCAACACCGCGGTGAGCGGACACGGGATTGTCCAGGCCTCAGGGTGATGTCGCACTGTGCTGCGACGTTGCGACAGCAGCCCGACCCCATTGGTCCCAGCTGACCAGCTTGTCGGGCCGCTCGCTGAACGCCAGGGAAGGATCGGTCGTTGTTTGACCGCCGCTGAACTGGAGGTGCACGATGGCCTCGTTCTTCACTGGCACCCACCCTTGCGCGGTCTGCTGAAGGGTCGGCTCGGCTGGCCAAGGCTCATCGATGGCCACAATCGCGGCATGGAGCGTCGTTGCCCACCCGGACGCATCGCTCTTGTGGCGGCTCATCGCCGCCAAGTTTCCCGCTCGGAAGATCATCAACCCCACCCCGTCGCCGAGTGCTGCATCCACTCCCGTTGCGTCGAGGAACGTTGAGTTCGCGGTGGGCGAGTAGATCGATAGGGCCTCGACTTTCCGGTCCACCCAATGCTGTGCTGCGTCGGCATTTCTCCCGACAAACACCGCGACATAGCCGTCGTCAACCAGTGCGGTCCATCCGGTGGACGAGCCCTGGAAGTGGGGCGACCCGAGCCCATCGACACCGATCGGCGGTATCGCGTTGTAGGGAGGAGCGGCCAGAAGGCCCTGAATCAACAGATGGAATCCGAGCATTGGGGCAAGCATACCAATTACGACGTCTCAAAAGGAGGTCCGAATGCGCTGGATGATTTGGTTGGTGATGGTGATGTCGGGTTCGGCGGTGGCAGATGATGCGCCCTTGAGCCCCGCCGTCGATGGGCGCTTGGCGGATGCGAGTGCCGTGAGCGACCCCACGGTGAGGCGGATCATCGAAGCGGCCAAGAACAGCGGAAATGACTGGCGCATGCTGACAGAACTGTGCGATTCGATTGGCGCGCGGCTTGCCGGATCGAAGGCCTTGGAGAGGGCCGTCGAATGGTCGGTCACGCAACTGAATGATGCCGGGGCGGAGCGCGTGTGGCTGGAGCCGGTCAGCGTGCCGCATTGGGAGCGCGGAACCGAGTCGGTTCGGATGCTGCATCCGCGGGTGCAGAACCTGAATGCGCTGGGGCTCGGGGGCACCCCCTCTGGCGAGGTCGAAGGCGAGGTGGTGGTCGTGGACTCGCTGGATGCGTTGAGTGAGGCGGTTGCCGGCAAAATAGTGCTGTTCAATCGTCCCATGGGCGAGTCGGTGCCAACCGTCGCGGAGTATGCGGCTGCGGTTGGGCTGCGGGTCAACGGGCCTGCAAAGGCCGCAGAATACGGCGCGTTGGCGGCCATGGTGCGAAGCGTGACGACGCGTTCGTTGGCCACTCCGCACACCGGTGCGACGCGTTTCGTGGAAGGGGGCCGGACCATCCCCGCGGTCTCAATCACAACGGAGGCTGCGGATTCGATCGCGCGATTGTCCGCTTCGGGCACCGCAGTAAAGGTGTCGGTGCAGACGGGTGGGACTTGGCACGAAAACGCGGCCAGTCACAACGTGATTGGTGAGATTCGCGGCAAAGGAAAGCCTCGGGAAGTCATCGTCATCGGTGCACACTTGGATTCGTGGGATGTTGGCCAAGGTGCCCACGACGATGGCGCGGGCGTTGTGCAGGTCATTGAAGCCCTTCGCATCATCCAATCGTTGGGACTTCGGCCGAAGCGGACGCTGAGGGTTGTGCTGTTCACCAATGAAGAAAACGGCTTGGCGGGTGGAAAGGCCTATGCTGCCGCCCATCCGCCGCGTCGCGCCGAGCGCCACATTGCTGCAGTGGAGAGCGATCTCGGCGGGGGTGCGCCGCGCTTCTGGTCCGCCGGTGGTACTCCAGACCAACTCGCGTGGCTCCGGGAAGCGGCCGCACCACTGGGCATGCCGGTGGTGGAAGGCGGTGGTGGCGCGGACATTCGGCCCTTGGGGGAGCAGGGCGTGTTGCGGATTGGGTTCCGGCCCGACGATACGACCTACTTTGACGTTCACCACACGGCCGCAGACACCCTCGACAAAGTCGACCCGACCGCGCTAGCGGAGTCCACGGCTGCGTTGGCTGCATTGGCGTGGCAGATGGCGAATCATTAGCCGATTTCGGCTTCGAAATCGTTGAGGAACGCCACCATTCGCTTGTGCCGACGGGCGCCTTCGGCCCGTCCGGTTTCCGTGTGCATCGTCTCGGCCAGCTTCAGTAGCTTGATGTGAAAATGGTCGATGGGCTGACGGCGATCGTCCAACATCCGGCCCGTCGCCCCCATGGGGTCGGCCGGATCGTAAAAGCGGGACGGTTGGCCACGGCTCGCCATGGCTTGTGCGGTGGCGAACGTTCGCGCAATTCCCACAGCCCCAAGCGCGTCAATCCTGTCTGCATCTTGAAGCGCGGCGCCGATCGGGTTTGTGGGCGCCATGCCGCGCGACCAGCTGCATGTGCGGACGGCTTCGACGATTTCGGTGACTTCCATGACGGAATACCCGCTGTCGCTCAGCAGGCCCTGAGAGGCGATCGCGGACCGCTCCGAACCGAGTGGGCGATCCCGGTCTTCTTTGGGAATGTTGACCAGGTCGTGCACCAGCGCTGCCGCGCCGGTCAGGTCTTCGTTCGCTCCGGCCTCGGGCGCCAATCGAACGGCCCAGCGGTACACGCGCAGCACGTGGAGGCGGTCATGGGCAATGTCAATGCCATCCATGCAAGCGAGAACGCGCTCCCACAGGGCGGCGTGGCGGGGAAACTCCGGCAGGGTTTGGTGGGTCATGGGGTGTCCTATCGTGTCCCTGAATCGGGGGCGCTCGCCAGGCGTCGACCAAGGGCGGCCACGGCCTTGGCCACATCCTGCCCGCTCGTGCCATCCAGCGGAACGAGGCGGCTTTGGGCCAGTCCGTAGTCTGGGGGAGGTCGATGCACCAGGCCATAGAGCGGTACATTCGCGGCTTCAGCGGTGCGACTGAGGATCGCGCGAACCGAAGGAGGCATCGGCGCGGGGCCCTTCGGATCGTCCATGAAGATGGCGATGTCCACCTCGTTCATGGCGGCTTCCAGACGGGTGAGGGTGGCAAAGTATTGGCCACCATTGCGGATGTCGGCGCCGAGTGCAGCGAGCGCAAAGCCGGTGCCACCCGCGAGTCCACCGCTCGGCAACCGAGGGTCGATTGCACGGTAGCCCTGGGCTGTGCGCCAGTCGTTCAATGTGTCGGCCCACCGCCGAAGCGCATCGATGGCCCGAAGCCGTTCGGTCCTGCACAGGTTGAGTCCAATTGCCGCATGCTCAAGCGGCTGGTGCGCACCCGTGAACACCCGCATCAGCCCCAGCATGGGCGGTGGCGATCCGTGCACCCTGCGAATCCGGTCCAAGTCTGGTCGTTGTCCAGCGGGCAGCATCCGACCCAGATTGTCGGATACGGTCAACCCCAAGGCACGGAGCATCCCCAGTCCACCGTCCATCATGGGCGCGGGTGCCAGCCCGATGGCCATGGTTCCAGGGTGTCGCAGCGCACACTTGGCGATCAGCTCGCCCAAGCCCGTGGACGTTCGGGCCAGGGGCGGCGTTCGCACGTCGGTGGGCTGTACGCCAAACAGTTCGGCGGCTTCGATCCACCAGGTCCCGCGAGTGCGAGCCGCCGATGCAAAGAGGAGTGCACCCGAGGAGTCGGTGACCTCGAACCCGTGCAGTTCGACGGTTTCGTGTGCCATGAGGGCATCGATGAGACCTGCGCCACCGTCGGACATGGCGTGCGAAGACACAAAAATCCCGTGGGCTGCTGCGCCCTCTTCAGCAAGATCGGCGCACTCACGGACGGAGGCGTCTCCGAGCGGCATCGGGACGACCAACGCGTGCATTCAGCCGTGCACAACCCGGCCGAACTCACGCATCCATTTGAGTTCGTCGGGGTCCATCGGGCCGCGCTTCAGACCCTCCAGGTTTTCGGCAAGTTGGGCGGCAGAGTCCACCCCCATCAAGGTGACGTCCACCTCTGCGCGAGACAACGCAAAGCGGTAACAGTCTGCCGCGGTTGGCACTGCGCCGGTCCACCCCCGGGGTCGCTTCAGGAGCTTCCGCCATCGGGTCGCGGTGTAGCTGGTGACCATCGTGTGATTCGGCTCTACATGCGGAAAAATCTCGGTCTCTGCACCCGGATGGGCCGCATTGTATCGCACCATCAACATGTCGAATGCTTTGGTGGCAGCCAGCTTGCCGGCACGAGGACGGTCGTGAATCGACGTGCCGATCATCGCCACTTTTCCAGATGCTTTGAGTTCGTGAAGCGCGTCTGTGGTGGCCGGCGTCTCGGCGCTCATCTTGCCGAGCCAGAACTGCTGCAGGATGTCGATCTGGTCGATGTCGAGCATTTTGCGGATTCTGTCGGTGCCTTTCCGCAAGGAGTTGCCAAAGAAGCTAAAGGTGGGGCCCGTAGCCAAGATGATTCGCTCGCGGTCGCGCTTGAGGGCGGCCTTGAGCGTTGGCGTTATCGCACGCATTTTCGGGGTCCAATAAACGTAGTTGATGCCCGCATCCAAGGCGGCTTCGAAAGCGGATCCGTCGAGGCCAAAGTTGCACGCGATGCCGATTCGGTGAATGGGACGACCCAAGCGGGCAACGTCGCGGGTCAGCCACTCGGTGGTCACGCGTCCACCAGTTCGGACTCCGATTCTTTCAGCGGCAGTTGCTGCGTCTTGGGGGTCACGGTGAGTTTGCCGTCGACCAGGTCGATGACCGCCTCCCCGCCATCTTGCAGCGGCCCAAACAGCATCAAATCGGCCAGGGGTTTCTTGATGAAGTTGTGAACCACACGGCCCATCTCGCGGGCGCCAAACTCCGGTTTGTAGCCCTCTGACGCCATCCATTCCTTGGCCTTGGCCGTGGCGTGCAGCTTCACGCCACGTTCTGCAACTTGGTCTTCGAGCATGCCGATGAACTTGTCGACGATTTTGACGACCACTGCTTCTGGCAGTGCGCCGAACTGCACCAAGGCGTCGAGGCGGTTCCGAAACTCAGGGGTGAAGGTCCGATGAAGGGCCCGGGTCACTTTCATGTCGCTGGAGCGGTCGCCAAAGCCGAGGGGCTTCGTGGCGGCCTCGGAGGCCCCGGCATTGGTGGTCATGATCAGGATGACGTTCCGGAAGTCCGCTTTCTTTCCGGTGTTGTCGGTGAGGGTGGCGTGGTCCATGACCTGCAACAACAGGTTGTAGATGTCGCCATGGGCCTTCTCGATTTCGTCGAGCAAGAGGACGCAGTGGGGGTTTCGGTTCACCGCATCGGTCAGAACCCCGCCCTGTTCGTAGCCCACGTACCCGGGGGGCGCGCCGATGAGGCGGCTCGCGGTGTGGCGCTCCTGATACTCGGACATGTCGAAGCGCTGGAACGAGATTCCCAGAATCTCGGCAAGTTGCTTGGCCAGTTCTGTCTTGCCCACCCCGGTGGGCCCCGAGAACAGGAACGACCCGACGGGTTTCGCCGAGTCCCGGAGTCCAGCCCGCGAGAGCTTGATCGCACTCGAGACCGCCGTGATCGCGTCGTCTTGGCCGTATATGACGGACTTCAGGTCCGACTCGAGGTCGGCCAGGGAGACCTTTTCCTCGGATGAAACCGATTTTGCAGGGATCCGTGCGATGCGCGCGATGGTCGCCTCGACATCATCCAGCTCTGCTCTGTTCCGGCCGTCGAGGCGCACGCTGGCTCCGGTTTCGTCAATCACATCGATGGCTTTGTCAGGCAGTTTCGGATCAGCGATGTGTTTGGCCGCCAAGCGTGCCGCCGCTTCCACGGCCTCGGGTGTGAACTCGACGTCGTGATGCTTTGCGTATCCGCCGAGCAGACCCTGAAGGATCTCCACTGCTTCATCGACCGTGGGCTCACCCACCTCAATGCTCTGGAACCGCCGGGCGAGCGCCCGGTCTTTTCCAAATGCTTGCTTGTACTCGCGGTGCGTGGACGAGCCGATGCAGCGAATGGTGCCGTCCGCCAGTGCCGGTTTCAACAGATTGGAGGCATCCATCGTGCCGCCGGATGTTGCGCCAGCCCCCACGATGGTGTGGATTTCGTCGATGAACAGGATGGCCTTCTCTTCTTCCGCGAGCGCGTCCATGACGGCCTTCACGCGTTCCTCGAAGTCACCGCGGTACCGGGTCCCGGCCAGCAGCGCGCCCATGTCGAGCGCATAAATCGTGCAGTTTTTGAGCGGGTCGGGGACCGAACCCTCGTGGATGTGCCGCGCGAGCCCCTCGACCAGCGCGGTTTTTCCCACGCCCGGGTCGCCCAGCAGCAACGGGTTGTTCTTCCGGCGCCGGACCAACACGTGGGCGATTCGCTCCAGTTCGGTCTTTCGGCCAATGAGCGGATCAATTTTCCCCGCGGCTGCCTTCGCAACCAGTTCCGTCGCGTAGGCCTCGAGTGGGTGTTCGGCGACTTCACCATCGTCTTCCGTTCCAGCGGTGGCCTTGCTGCGCCCCACCAGGCCGTCCTTCCGTTTGCCATGGCTCAGGAATGCGGTCACGTCGAGGCGCTTGACGCCTTGGCTCTCGATCAAAAACACCGCGTAGGAGTCTTCTTCGCGGAGGACCTCCACCAGCACCGCCGGGCCATCGAGCGTGTCGCGACCCGCATGCTGGACGTGGAACGCGGCGCGTTGCAGCACACGCTGAAAGGCGGGGGTTTGTTGCGGCTCGACCGGTCGGCCCTCGGGGACCTTCTCGACCTCGCTCTCCAAAAACGCAGCCAGGTCGCGCTCCAGCTGAGCGACGTCGACGTTCACGGCCTTCAACACGTCTGCAGTTGTGGGGTCGTGCAGCAGCGCGAGCAGCACGTGCTCCAGGGTCAAAAACTCGTGGCGACGAAGGGTCGCTTCATCGAGGGCTCGGGAGAGGGCTACGCGCAGTTCGGCGGCGAGGTTCATTCAGGCTCCGTGGTGCAAAGCAAGGGGTACCCGGACTCGCGGGCAAAGCGGACCGTCTTCGCGGCCTTCGCTTCGGCCACCTCGGACGAGAATATTCCCGCGACTCCGATGCCGGACCGGTGGACGGTGAGCATGATGCGAGTGGCCTCGGCACCGGACCGGTTGAACACCGACTCAAGGACTTCAACCACAAACTCCATGGGTGTGTAGTCGTCGTTGTGCAGCACAACTTTGTGTTTGCGCGGTCGCTTCAGGCGCTCGCGAACCAGCGTCTGCTCGTCGCGGCGAATGGTCGGGTTCTTTTTTTTGTCGGCCATGGATTGTCGATGGTTGGAGTGGGACCCCAGTGTACGTGCAAAGGCCCGCAAAGAAAACTCCTGAACCGCATGGGATCATCCGTGTGTCGCACCACTTGTTTGCGCGAGGCGATTGCGCCAACAACCACCCCTCTTGCTTGGGTGCTGGGGCTGGTTACAGCATTCTCATGTCGATGACGAGTGAAATGGTCACCAATGGCGTTCGGGTTCGGGTGAGTCCAGAGTTCTTGGTCGACCAGTCGGATCCCGCGGGCGGGGTTTGGTTGCACGCCTATCATGTGGAGATTGAGAACATGGGCGAGCACCCCGTTCAACTGATCTCCAGGCATTGGGTGATCACCAACGCCCGCGGTGAGGTGGAGCATGTGCGCGGACCGGGTGTGGTCGGTCATCAGCCGCTGCTTCATCAAGGCGAAGCGTTTCAGTACACCAGTGGCTGTCCGCTCGATACGTCGATGGGGACGATGCACGGCAGCTTTCGAATGGTGCGCGAAGACGGTTCGGCGTTCGACGCGGAGGTCGCGCCGTTTACGCTCAGCGAGCCGTTTGGATTGAACTGACCGCCATGCTGAAGGCCGAGAAGACTCGCCGGATTCGTGCGCAACTCGAAACGCTGTACCCCGAGACGCCGATACCGCTCGACCACCACTCGCCGTTTTCGCTGCTGATTGCTGTTCTGTTGAGCGCCCAGACCACCGATAAAAAAGTCAACGAGGTGACCCCCGACCTGTGGGCTCGATTTCCGACGATGGAGCACCTCGCGGTCGCGGACCCCGACGATGTGCGGCAGGTCATTCGGCAGATCGGGTTGGCGCCGACCAAATCGAAGAACATCGTCCGGCTTGCACAGCAGTTGATCGCAGAGCACGGCGGGGTCGTGCCGGCCAGTTTTGAGGCGTTGGAGGCGCTCCCGGGGGTGGGTCACAAGACGGCGGGTGTCGTGATGGCTCAGGCGTTCGATGTGCCGACGTTTCCGGTGGATACCCACATCCACCGGTTGGCCTACCGTTGGGGATTGTCGAACGGGAAGAATGTGGTTCAAACCGAACGCGACCTCAAACGGCTGTTTCCGGAAGAGAGCTGGAACGGACTTCATCTTCGCATCATTTTTTTCGGGCGAGAGCACTGTCCCGCGCGGCACCACGACTGGACGCAGTGCCCCATTTGTTCATGGGCAGGAGTCAAGTCTCGCCTTCGCCCTACCGCACCAAGGCGAGCGAAGCAGACGAGCCGTTAGGGGCAGTCTTCGTCGATGATGGCGTCGCAGTCGTTGTCGATGCCATCGCATACTTCTGCAGCGCCAAAATGGGTCGAGGGGTCCGCGTCGTCGCAATCGCTGGGTGAGCCCGAAGTGCCCGCGGGCTGGCTGCAACTGTATTGCGACTCATCCGGGTTGCCGTGTCCATCACCGTCGGCATCGGCGTAGTAGACGAGGCCCTCTTCGGAATCGTCCGTGATGCCGTTGCAGTCGTTGTCGATGGCGTCGCACACCTCGGTCGCGTACGGATGCGCCGCCGGTTCATCGTCGTCGCAATCATCCCCGTATGGCACGTAGCCGTCGGGGAGGTGGCAATCGGTGCGTTCGGTGCTGTTGTCCCCAAAGCCGTCGAGGTCTGCGTCCCGGTAGTGGGTTCGTTGGTCCACCGCGTCTTCATCGGTTTCGGCATCGCAGTCATTGTCGGCGCCGTCGCAGTATTCGACGGCATCGGGATGGGTGCCGGTGTCGGTGTCGTCGCAGTCGTCCGAGGTTGGGGCAAAGCCGTCCGGGAGTTCATCGCACACCGTGATTCGCTCTGCGGCTGTTCCGTAACCATCGCCATCCGCATCGATGTATCCAACAACCACCGTCCCGGTGCCGCAATCGAGCCCATCGTCTTCAACGGGTGGCGTTTTGGAGGTGGTCGTGCAGCCGATGGTGAGTGCAATGAGCGCGAGTCGCATGACGAAAACCCTCCGGGACAGAATCGTATCACCCGATGGTGGGTTGGTCAGTTACATCCCCGCATGGCGTTTCGCTTTTTGGCACTGCTGACCGTGTTCTTCGGCCTGGTCACTTCCGCGAGCGCCGGTCCCGGCGACGAGTTGCGCGGGATCTGGGTCACCCGGTGGACGTATGCGAGTGCCAGCGATGTGCGTCGCATCATGCGTGAGGTGTCGGAGGCGGGATTCAACGCGGTCTTTTTTCAGGTCCGGGGACAGCACGATGCCTTCTACCCCTCCGCGATTGAGCCGTGGGCAGCGGAGCTGACCGGTGCCCTGGGCAAGGACCCGGGGTGGGACCCGCTGGCCGTGGCTGTGGAGGCGGGGCACGCCCATGGCCTCCAAGTGCACGCGTACATCAATGCGTTTACGTTGTGGCGAGGGGAGTCCCCGCCCGCTGTGGTTGAGCCTCTGCACGCGTGGCACCGTCATCCGGAGTGGATTGCAGCGGATTCGGAGGGACTTCCGATGGCGCTGAACGCACACTACGTGTTTGCAAGCCCGGGCAATCCCGAGGTGCGTCGACGCCTGGCTGCAGTGGCCAAAGACATTGCCGATCGGTACCCGATCGATGGAATACACCTCGACTACATCCGCTACCCGGGTCGCGACCAAGGGCACGACGTGGCTTCCCTGGCTGCATGGGAGGCCGATGGCCGCCCGGATTTCTCAGCGTGGCGTCGGCAGGCCGTCACTCGCGCGGTGGCAGAAGTCCGCGGGGCGGTGTCGGTGCCGGTCACGGCAGCCGTTTGGGGTCTGTACAAGAACCCCTGGGGCTGGACCGAGGTGAGCGAGGGGTTCGCCGACTACCACCAGGATGCCAACGCATTCACTGCTCAGGGTCATGTGGATGGGTTGATTCCAATGACGTATTGGACGGTGGCCCCGGGACAACGCTTGGATGTCGAGGCGATCATCAACGATCACATGACGCGCTCGAACGGGCGGCACGTGTACGCTGGGGTGCGCGCGGATCCTGCTTGGTCGGCAGAGCAGGTGGAGGCTGTCATTCGCGCCGCTCGCCGGCAAGGCGCGCATGGCGTGGTCCTGTTTGAGTACCGGGAGGGACGTCGCTTGTTCGAGCACCTGCGGCAAGGGGTGTTCGCCCAGCCGGCCAAGCCGCCAAAGATGAAATGGCGCTACGATGGGCCCGAATGAACCGTCTTCCCACCAATGTGGACCCGAACTCGGCAGTCTTTCGGGACAACGCTGAGGCCATGCAAGCGGCGCTGGAGCAGTTGGACCGAGACCTGGAGCGGGCCCGGGCCGGAGGGGGAGAGAAGTACCGCAAGCGGCACCTCGACCGAGGCAAGCTGCTGCCCCGCGAGCGGGTCGAGCGCTTGCTTGACGACGATGGGTGGTTCTTGGAGTTGTGCCCACTGGCGGCGATGGAGTTGGATGGTCGGGCCCCCGGAGCGGGTGTGATTGGTGGTGTGGGTGTGGTCGAGGGCGTGGAAGTCATGATCACGGCAAGCGAGGCCACGCTTCAAGGAGGTGCGATTCACGAGTATGGGGTGAAGAAATCCCAACGCTTGTCGGAGATCGCGCTCCAAAACCGGCTGCCCGTATTGAGCTTGATTGAGTCGGCGGGGGCCGACTTGCCGAACCAAGCCGACATCTTCGTTCCCGGCGGGCGGGGGTTCCGCGACCTAACAGAGCGAAGCAAGGCCCACATTCCCACAATCTGCATGGTGTTTGGTTCCTCCACCGCGGGCGGCGCCTACTTGCCGGGGATGAGCGACTACACGGTGATGGTCAAGGATGCGGCCCAAGTGTTTTTGGCCGGGCCGCCGCTGGTCAAAATGGCCACCGGAGAAATCGCCGATGAAGAGGCGCTGGGCGGTGCCGAGATGCACGCCAGGATCAGCGGTTTGGCCGACTACTTGGCCGAAGATGAAATGGATGCACTTCGAATCGGACGCGAAATCGTTCGGAGCATTGGGTGGGAAAAGCAGGGGCTTGGCCCCGAAGCCGGAACGATTGACCCGCCTGCGTATGACCCCGCGGAGCTTCACGGCCTCGTGAGCCGGGATCCCAAGGTTCCGTTTCCGGCCCGCGAGGTGATCGCTCGCGTCACGGATGGAAGTCGATTCCATGAGTTCAAACCGTTGTATGGGCCGACATTGGTCACGGGCTACGCGCGCATCCATGGGTTCAAGGTTGGCATCATCGCCAACGATGGCGTCCTCTTTGGTCCGTCAGCGGAGAAGGGGGCGCAGTTCATCGCGTTGTGCAACCAACGCCACATCCCCATCGTGTTTCTCCAAAACATCACGGGTTTCATGGTGGGCACCGCCGTGGAGCAGGCGGGAATCACGCGGGCCGGCGCGAAGATGATCAATGCCGTGTCGAACTCCACCGTGCCTCATGTGACGATCATGACTGGAATGTCGTACGGCGCGGGCAACTACGCGATGTGTGGGCGCGCTTACGGCCCCCGGTTTTTGTTCGCTTGGCCGAATCACCGGATCGCCGTAATGGGTTCCGAGCAACTCACGGGTGTGCTCGACATCATCAAGCGCTCCAGCGCAGCAAAGCGCGGGGTTGCCGTGAATGAAGAAGAGTTGGCCATGATGAAGATGGTTTTGGGCACCAAAGTCGAGCGCGAGAGTCACGCTCGATACGCGACTGCACGGCTATGGGACGATGGAATCATCGACCCGGCGTCGACCCGAGATGTGATCGGCATTGCGTTGAGTGCGGCCCACTCGGCCCCCGTCCAAGGCACAAACAGTTGGGGAGTGTTCCGCCATTGATTGATGCGCTGCTGATCGCGAACCGTGGCGAGATCGCCATACGCGTCGCCAAGACTGCCCAGAGGATGGGGATTCGAACCGTTGGGGTCTACACCCCGGCGGATCGGGGGCAGCTGCATGCCCGTGTGGTCGACGTCGCCGTCGAGATCGACGATTACTTGAATGCCACCGCGATTGTGGCCGCGGCCGTGCGCACCGATTCTCGCGGCGTCCATCCAGGCGTGGGCTTTCTGGCCGAGCGGGCCGACTTCGCCCAGGCGGTGATGGATGCAGGCCTGGTGTGGGTTGGTCCCTCACCCCAAGCGATTGAGTCCATGGGTTCGAAGGCAGAGGCCCGACGCCGAATGATGGAGGCGGGTGTGCGAGTGTTGCCCGGATACGATCACCCGGACCAAACCGCTCAAGCGCTGCTTCGGGCCGCCCAGGAGGTGGGGTTTCCGCTCATCATCAAGCCAAGCGCCGGTGGTGGCGGCAAAGGCATGGCGGTCGTAGACACGCTCTCCGACTTTGAGCCGGCGCTCGCTTCGGCCCGGCGCGTGGCAGCGGCCGCGTTTGGAGACGATGCGATGGTTCTGGAGCGATTCGTGCCCCACGCTCGACACATCGAGGTTCAGGTGTTGGGCGATCGGCATGGCGCATGCGTCCACCTGCATGAACGCGAATGTTCAATTCAACGACGGCACCAGAAGATCATTGAGGAGGCGCCGAGCTGCGCATTTCCGAGCCAGGCGCAGCGGGACCGCTTGTTCGAGGACGCCATCAAGGCCGCTGAGGCGGTGAGTTACGAAGGTGCCGGCACCGTGGAGTTTGTCGTAGACGGGGAGGGGAACGCCCACTTCCTGGAAATGAATACGCGCCTGCAGGTGGAACACCCCGTCACAGAAGCGGTGATGGGGCTCGACTTGGTGGAGTGGCAGATTCGGATTGCCTGCGGTGAAGCCCTTCCCTTCGATCAGGACAAGCTTCAACCATGCGGGTGGGCCATGGAGGCTCGCCTCTACGCTGAACAACCCGATGCCGGCCACGCGCCCAGTTCCGGTACGCTCGGTTGGTGGGTGCCGCCGAGCGGTGTGCGCGTCGACAGCGGTGTGGAGCAGGGCTCAATCGTCTCCTCGTCCTACGACCCAATGTTGGCCAAGGTGGTGGCCCACGGCGAAACGCGGGCCGAGGCAACTCGCCGGCTGCGGCATGCCTTGGACTCGCTCGAAGCGTTGGGTGTGCACACCAATCGCGATGAACTGCGCTGGATTCTCGCGCACCCGGAATACGCCTCTGGCTCGATCCACACGGGTTTTCTGAACGAGCATGACCGCCCACCGTCACAAGCCGTCTCTGTCGCGCTGGTCGCGG
The DNA here is from genome assembly GCA_036156175.1 of Myxococcota bacterium. Classification (GTDB taxonomy): domain Bacteria; phylum Myxococcota_A; class UBA796; order UBA796; family UBA796; genus UBA796. The sequence goes on along the minus strand of JAYZVA010000207.1, from coordinate 5,395 downwards.
CCGCCGCGGATGATTGGTTGCGGCGACCGGCGGGTCCGATGCCGGGCTTGGTGAAGAACTGGCGGAACAACCGCAGTCGGGCCGTTGAGATGCAGTTTGTGCACGGCAGCGAGACCCATGCGGTGTCGCTCTTGGACGAGGGAAGCCACCTGGTGATCAACGGTCATCGGGTCCGAATGGACCTGCAAATCGAGCCGCTTCGGATCGAAATCGACGGCCGATTGTTTCCCGTGGCCGTGCACCGGACGGGAAACAACTGTTGGGTCAAAACGGATGCGGGTGATGCACTGCTCTCCGCAGTTCCTCGGTTTGTGGCGCCGGACTCCAAGGCACCACCCGGTGCGCTGACCGCGCCATTGGGCGGCGCGATTGTTCGGGTCAACGTCGAGGTCGGCGACCGGGTCGAGGCGGGGCAAGAGCTGGTGGTCTTGGAAGCCATGAAGATGGAGCAATCCGTCACCGCCCCTGCCGATGGTGTGGTCGCAGCAGTGCATGCGCAGGCGGGTCACCGTGTGGACATGGGCACGGTGCTGATTGTCATGGAGCAATGAGCCCGACTACTTGGCGGCGGCGCCGTCCCGGGCGTCGCGAAAGACCGTGTTGTCTCCCGCTTCGAATCGCATGAGCCGCTCGAAATAGGTCTCCAAGTGGTCGACAGCTTCGGGGATGGTCTGCGAGCGCAGCACCAGGGTTCGCACATCCCCGCCATAGGGAAGGCCCTTGGTGAAGTAGTTGGAGATTTTCTTGAACCGTCCGAGCGTTCCGCGCTCGGACCGGAACCGCCCATTGAGCGACTCGAGGTATCCAAGCAGCACGCGGCGCCGGTCGGATGCGGTGATCTGCGTGACGGGCTCGCCGTTGATGTGTTGAGCGATCTGCAGCAGCGACCACGGGTTTCGAATGGCGCCCCGACCCACCATCACGCCGTCGCACCCGGTCTCTTCAAACATGCGCATGGCGCTTGGAATGTCGATCACATCCCCATTTGCAATCACGGGAATGCTGAGCTTGCTCTTGGTCTCCGCGATCTTATCGATCGCGCGTTCCCCGCCGTACAAATCGGACCGCGTGCGCCAGTGAATGGTGATGCCCTCGGCGCCTTCTTCCTGCGCGATCCACGCGATCTCGTCGGCGTTGCGGTTGGTGTGGTCGAATCCAGACCGCATCTTGACGGTCAAGGGAATCGTGATCGCTTCGCGAACGGCTCGAATGATGTCCCTCGCGAGCTCCGGGTCTTTCATCAACGCCGACCCGCCGGAGTGCGCGCACACCTTCTTTGACGGACACCCCATGTTGATGTCGATGATGGTCGGGCCCATGTCCTGGACGATCTTTGCCGCCTCGGCCATCACCTCGGGCCGCCGCCCGTAGATTTGAATCGAAATGGGCGATTCATCAGGGTCAAACTGCGCCATTTCGTGCATCTTGCCCACGCCCCGCTTGAGGCCTTCGCTGGCGATGAACTCGGTGCAGGTCATGCCCGCGCCACCGATCTCTCGGATGAGTCGCCGAAACGGCAGATCCGTCACGCCTTCCATCGGGGCCAAGACCACGTTTGGGAAGATGCGGACATCGCGCACGGTGTAGCTGGTCGGAGGAGTCATGCGTGGTAGATGCCTTCCCCGACGCTGACAGTCAAGTTACGACGGGGCCCGGGAGCGTTTTGTCGTGTCAATGTCACCAAAAGCAGAGAGCGTGTCCGCCGATGGCGAGCTTGACGGGTTTGTGCCGGAGCCGTCGTGGGCTGCGGAAGTGATTCAGGGCGGCTTCACGCGTCTTGAAATCAGCCTGCCCAACACGCAACTCGAAGCGGTTCACCGAGCGTTGGTCGCCAAGCTGGATGGTCCGCTCAGGGTGCTGTATGTGCAGCTGACGGACCGCCTTGCCGGAAAGCAACTCGACCCACCGCGACGGTTCGTCGCCCTCGACGTGCCCCATGCCGTCATGAGCGATGCATTGGAGACATACAGCGCTCTCATTTACCACGATGGGCGGCACCAACTGTGGATTCAGGGCCGCGGGGAAGACAAGATCATCCTGGAGGAGACCGGCGTCATCTACGCGTATCCGGATGACCTGTTGTTCCGGGACGTCCTCGCCGCGCACAACGTACCGGGCTCCAAGGCCGAGACGATGGGCGACCGCGACTACGTGAGGGTCAACTTCATGGCGGAATGCGACGCCATGGAAGGCCGCTTTCGCCAGGCGATTGGCGCGGTTTCGTACAACTAAGCGCGCGCGCTTCGCCGGCGCGCCACCAGCGCCATCAGGCCCAGAACCCACGCCGCGGCTCCGGGCGTTGCCTGCGATGCCGCACAACCGCACCCCGAATCGTCGCCGGCTCGGCAGTCTGAGTCCTTGGCGTCCACGCTCCCGTCGCAGTCGTTGTCGATTCCGTCGTCGCAGACCTCGTCAGCGCCCGGGTTTGCATTCGGATCTGCATCGTTGCAATCGTCGTCGCCGGCATACCCGTCGCGATCGGCGTCTTCGTAGGGGTCGCCGCCGGTGTCTTCGTCCACCCAAGGCGCCCCGGTGTCCGCGCCCTCGGGGGGGCCATCACCGGTGTCTTCAGGGCCGGGATCGTCGCCGTCGAGGCCGTCGCAGTCCGCATCGATGCCGTCGCCCGTGGCGTCCTCCGCTCCGGGGTAGACGTCCGCATTCTCGTCGTCACAATCGATGGGGTACAGAACGCCATCCCCGTCCAGGTCGAGTTCACCGCCGCCCTCGCAGTCGTTGTCACGGCCATCGCCCTGAACTTCTTCGTTGCCCGGTGTGGACGCGGGGTCGCCGTCATCGCAGTCTCCACCCCGGGGACCGACGCCATCACCGTCCTCATCGCCGCCTTCCGCATCGGGGCCTCCGTAGCTTCCGATGTGCGAACGGCTTCCGTCTCGGTTGAGGATGACCGGGTTGCCCGCATTGAGGCAAGGCGATCCGGTTGCCGGGTACAAAAAGTCCGAGATGGGATCGCCGTCCGCATCGAATCGGGTCAGGAGTGGTTCGACGTTGATGTCGAGGTCCGGGGCGTCGGCGTCGGTCATGGCGCCGCCGTAGCCGGCCGCATTTCCGAACACGTTGTTGTACCGCAGGTTGATGTTGTCCTTGGATGCCGCGTCCACCACCAATCCGTCTCCTTCGTTGTAGGCGACGACGGAGTTGATCACCTTGGAAGACGCAGAGTTGAGCACCGTGATGCCGCTGCCCGCGTTGCCGACGGAATCCACGTTGAAGACCTGCATCTTCCGGCTCGGGTCTCCGTCGATCAGCAGGCCCGCACCCGTTTCTGCGGCGTTCTCGATGTAGCGGTTGTTGTAGACAAAGTGGTTGTTGTTGGCGGCGGTGTGGGCGGCGCCTCCACCACGGTTCGTGGCCGAGTTGCCACCGAAACTGGACTTGCGGGTGTAGCCGCCATTGTTTGCAGTCAGGTAGGCGCCACCGCCGTCGTTGCCCGCCTGGTTGTACCAGGCCCTCATGAAGGTGATGGATGGGCGCCCGCCGGAGGCCCACAGTGCGCCGCCGTCGTTTTCAGCGGTGTTGAGCACAGCCAGAATCTCGCGGATGTAGAATTGACCGGCCGCGTCAATGTACACGCCGCCGCCATCGCCAGCCGCTTCATTCAACCAAAACTCGGATTGCTTGAGGCGCGGGGAAACGGAGTCAACAGCCGTGCTGACGATCGCGATCCCGCCGCCATTGCTGCCGGCGACGTTGCCCCAGAAGTCGGTTTCGGTGATGTCGGGCGAGACGCCGGTCACGAATGCGCCGCCGCCGTGAACGCCCGCTTCATTTTCGCGAAGCGTTGTGGTGGTGAGGGTCAGGTTGCCCTCTGCGTAAATGCCACCGCCAAGCCCCGATGATGCGTTGTCGACAATCCAGCCATCGGTGATGGCGGCTCGGCTGGAAGCATCGAGGTGAAGTCCGCCCCCGTCAGTCGCAGCATTTCCCTCGATGTATACCGTCAGCAAGTTTACGTTTGAATCGCTCCGGATGGCGATTCCCCCGCCAGTCGCGGCGCCGGAGTTGCTTCGGATCTCGACCGTGTCCAGCGAGCCGACCACGCTGCTGAGGTTCACACCTTGTGTTCCGCCTTGCACCGTGAGCTGGGTCAGGTTCAACCCGGCGCCTTGGATGGTCAGCACGGTCGCGGCGCCGTCCCCGTCGAGGACCGTCGCGCCGATGCCCGAGCCTTGTATGTACAGCGTTTTGGCGCTGACCGAAATGGCGCCGTTGAAGGTTCCAGGTCCGATGTTGATGGTGTCCCCGCTGCTCGCGGCATCCACCGCGGCCTGAACGCTTGTGTGGTCCCCGCTGCCGTCGCTGTTGACGGTGAGCGTGGCTGCATGTGCGGCGGAAAGGGTGAGTAGGGTCGCCAGGGTCATCGGATGCTCCAGTTCATTTGGAAGGCCGCAGGAGGATTCGGGTTTCGCCGTTTGCGTCCGTGCAGCGGACGCGCCCCATCGTAGCGGGTTTGCAGGTCAGCGAGGTGTCATTTTCAATCGAAATGTTGCCGGTAAGTTTTGTGCGCGCGGTCACTTTCACGGAGAGTCGATGCGTTCCGGAGGCCACCCGCGCTTCGCCGTCGGGTCGGGCATTGACCAGGCGATTGCCAAGCATGTCTTCGAGTCGCACCCACTGAACGGTGGGATCCCCCGCGTGCAGACTCACGGCGACCGTCTGCCCGCTCGGCAGTGCTGTGGGCGCCGCATCCACTGTGCGGCTGGTGGGCGCGTCTGCCGCAGGCGTCGGATCGGTGGGACCAAACACCGCCCAGGCGAGCCAGGCCCCAGTGGCAACGGCCGCCAGCATGATCGCCATGAGGCCAAAGCCCAACACAAGTGCGCGGTTCTTCGAGTTCGCGGGTCGAACAGGTGGAAGGCGTCTTGCGGTGCGTTCGTGCGGATTGGGGTCGGCGGGAGGCTTGCGTCGCTTCGACCGCGGCAACCAGTGCGAGGAGTCATCTTCGGGGCCCAAATCATCGGATTGGATGCCCGCATCGGCCGGCGCCGAGGGCGTGGGGGAAGCGGGCGCTCCGTTCGAGCGAACCGCGCCCGTTTGCGTTGGTTCGTCCGGTGCCAACGCGGTCTGCGAAATCATGGTTGGCAGCTCGGACTCGCTGAGCCGTTGCGTTTCGACCTCGGTGGGGAGGTCCGTCAGATCGTTGGGGCGCGTCGGAATTCGCTGAATGACGGCTGTACGCCCATCGGCGTCGAGCGTGAAGCGGCCGGCATCGGCTTTGGGTTGAAGGTCAGCAAGCCGCGGGATGGCGTTGATCGCCCGGGTCAACGGAGCGACGGTGTCTTCGGCGAAAGCAACCAGGCCGGTGCCGCTGGCCTGCTCTTTGAACGCACGCATCAGTTTGACCGTCTGACGCGCATCGAGGCGTTCCGCCGGCTCC